>DCYM01000066.1 GCA_002331465.1 Candidatus Neomicrothrix sp. UBA2110
TGACCGTCAATCGTTGGACCGTATGCAACCCAGTCGCTATTTGGACCTGATCTTCCATAGCCAGGCATCGTGACATACGTGAGATCTGGGTTGAGTTCCCTGAGCGTACTTTCACTTAAATCAAAGTTCGGCATTACTCGCGGGGCGTAATTCTCTATGACAACATCTACTTTCGGAACTAACGCAGCGAACAATTCTCTGCCCTCCGCCTTGTCTAATTCGATGACGGTGGACAGCTTGTTATTCGCGTATTTGTTGTGAAAGCCATTTCGGTTCCACGGTTGATCTCCCGCTTCGTCATCTGGAAAGTAGTGCGTGGAATCGACCAAACTTTGCGGAACTTCAAGTGGAGTGCGCGTCCACGGAACCTCAGTCATTAGGACTTCAGCTCCCAAGTCAGCAAGGATTCGCGCTGCAAGCGGCCCAGCCCACACCCGTGTCATGTCTAATATTCGAATTCCGCTGAGCGGACCGTCCTTCAGGCGGTTGAGCGGCTCGTCTCCTGACCTAAAAGAACGTTTCCTTTGTTTTGGGCCGATCGCCCATTCGTGGTGACTTAGCCGAAAAGGGGGCCCGGGTAGCCGGACCCCATCAGTGTCTGATTCCCAAAAATTCCGATCGTTCAAATGTGGATCAGCTAACAGATCGTCCATCGTTGAGATAGGCGCCACCGGGAGTCGTAATGCTTGGAAGAGTTCAACCAGGTCAGATCGCGCCTGATTTCTCAAATAGGGGACGAGTGCTCCGTCGAGCAGTTCTTGATTGGTCATGACGTCGTAGATCGTCTCAACCTCTTCGCGATCAAGGAGGTAGGTGAGACCCGTGGCTTCCAAGAGTCGTTCCATCTGGTCGCTTTGGCTGATCGCTAAACCAATCCACCCATCCGCACATTCATACGCCCCGATCGGAGTTCCTGGACCGCTATACCGATTCCCCATTCGATTCAAAATCGCACCGTTGTGGGTGTAGCGGAGGAGGCTGAACTGATGCAGGGCCGCAATGACTTCTTGATGAGATGTTTCAACGATCTGACCGCGACCCGTCCGGGCCCTCGTCATTAGCGCGGCCAGCGCTCCAATAAAACCGGTAATTCCTGCTGCCATGTGAACGATGTCGGGGACCCCACTAAGTGGTTCGCGGGTCGGGCTGCCGCTCAAACGTAAGTGTCCGGCAATCGCGGCGTCTACAAGGTCGGTTGATCGCCATGTTGCATACGGACCGGACGATGCGAAGGGAGAGATGCGAAGAACAATTTGTTGAGGAAGTGATGGTTCATACACCAACTCAATCGGACCCGTCCCACTCGATTGGATAACGATGTCCGCGCTACTCAATAATTCGTTACCACTTCTGTGTTTCGACGCGTCGAAAAAGTTGCGCCTCTCAAGGGGTGCGTCTCCTCCCACGACATGAACTTCGCTGCCGTAGTCAGCGAACAGTTTTCCTGCGTACGCGCCCGCAACCGAGTCCCCTATTTCCACGACAAGGAGCGACTCCAATGCCGTATCGGTCACGGAATCGTTCCCAAGTCCTTGAGACCTTCGATCTCGTCCCAATCGAAACCCAGTTCAAGCAGAACAAGTTCGGTGTGTTGACCCAACATCGGTGCGTTGTCACGAGCAGACCAGTCCGTTTTTGAAAAGTCCACTGGAGACGCAACCATTTCGACGGTCTCTCCGTCCCCAGTAGGGACTTGCACCCAACATCCAGCGGCTCGACTTTGCGGATCATTCAACAATTCGAGACTGGACTGCACCGGCGCCCACCAAACATTTTTTATATCGAATATTCGACCCCACTCTTCTCTTTCTTTCGTCGCAAGAACAGTGTCGATTTCCGCAGTCAACGCGGCGGTATTCTCCATACGCGTTTCAATGGTCAAGAAACGCTGGTCTTCAAGCCATTCATCGACTTCAAGCGCGTCCACAACCTGAGGCCAATGGCGTTCGCCTTCAAGCCCAAGCATCCACAACCACTTTCCGTCAGCACACCGATAACAATTAATGAGCGGATTGGGTTGCTCATCTCGGCTCCGCACCACTATGTCTTCCCCTCCTGTTGCGGTGACGTTGTGATCCCAACCAAGCATGTACGTCCCAATACGCATTAGAGACGTTTCAACAAGTTGCCCTTCGCCTGTTTTCTCTCGGTGGAACAGCGCAGCTGATACCCCCGCTGCTGCTGCTAGCCCAGTCATGTGATCACCCATTCCACCTCGCTGGACTGGTGGGGTGTCACCTCCCGAACTCAGTGCGTGGGCGATGCCTGAACGCGCCCAAAACGCCCCAATGTCGTAGGCCTGTCGATCAGCCTCATCCCCTCGGAGAGACATACCGGTAACGCTCGCGTAGACAAGTCGGGGATAGCGGCTGGTCAGCGCTTCATGATCCAACCCCAGACGCTGGAGACCTCCCGGACGGTAGTTGGTGAGGAACACGTCGGCTTCTTCGAGAAGGCGATGCATGACTTCCAATCCTTTCTCGCTCCGCAGATCAAGCGCCAGGCTGCGCTTTCCTCTGTTATCCAACTCAAAGGGGGGATTGATGTCATCCCCATACAACCATCCGAGCCCTCGAAAAGGATCTCCTTCATGTGATTCGACTTTGATGACCTCGGCACCCCAGTCAGCAAGGATCCCTCCGCACGCGGGACCAGCCACCCAAAGTCCTAATTCGACCACTCGTATTCCATGCATCGGCCCCGGCATCTCGTCACTCTCCTTCCCGGCGCGGGAGGATAGTCAGTTCCGACTGGTCAAGGGTTGGTAACCAGCAGCATTGGCTATCACCAACATGTCCGCCGTAAGACCAGGCTTCATGGTCGACACCGCGGCCATACGCTGCGCTGAATCTTCGGAAATAACTTCATGACTACCTAAAGGGCGGTTCGTTGAAGCTTCGAACCACTCTGAGGGATCTGCCGGGACCACCGGTGAATCTGAGGAGAGGGTGACCTTGATATCTCGTTCAGTGAGCGATCCAAGTGGCCACAACCATTTTTGTTCCGTAGGTGATAGTTCCTCAATGTATTTAGCCAAGCGACGGGTGAGGAATGAAGGTTGTGTGCAAACCAAGACCCCTAGCTTCCCGATGCGGTCTAGCTGCTCTGGCAATGCCAAGGAGCAGTGCTCGAGTCGGTCAACAGTGTTTGCCGGTGGACTTGATGCCTCTAGAGCTAGCAGTGCTTCTTCCAAGGTGTCTATATCCATGACGTGAATCGCCGCAGGAAAACCCGCTTCATGAGCACCCCGCACGAGTCGATCGAGGTCCGTCCCACCCTCGACGCCCGGCATCACCTTGGCGTGCCCGATCTTTATTCCGCGACAAATTTGTTCGTATCGCAATCCGTCGAGTCGGTCTGCTCCGACCATCGCTGTGATCCGGGGAGCCTCAGACGTGTCACCTATCTCTCCCAGCGCGGCGATAGCGGTGAGGTCATTGGTATGGGTCGCGTCCGTGATTGCCACAAGTCCACGGCTGCGCCACTCACTAAATAGTTCCTTCGCTGCAATTTTCAGATCAGATGTCGCGAGTCTGGGTGTCCGAGCCAAAATATTTTGCCGCTCTACCAGAATCCCGTCTGGGTGGCTTTGTGCCCCTAGAGCCTTCGCTGCGGCCGTGTTGACTACGGCAACGTGTCCGGTCCGATCGTGTAAGACAGCCGGCACACCTTTGGTTACTCGATCGAGGTCACTGGAAGTGGGGTGACGTTTTTCGACCAGAAAACTCGGGTCATGTCCCCAAGCTCGTATCCACCCATTATCTCCAGTTGGTGCGTGACTCAGGCGTTCCAATAGATGATCGATTGAATCCGTGTCCGATAAATCGAAGGAGCAGCGACTCGCCAACGTTGAGAGAAGGTGAACATGATCATCGCGCCACCCAGGTTGAAGAGTGTCGCCCTCATCAAGTTCGAGGACGTCAACATCGCTATGAATATCTGAATCAAATGCGGTAACTACACCATCCCGAAGCAAAACATTGGAAGCGACCGGGTGGGAACGATCAAGGGTAAGAATCCGTCCTCTGACGAGGAGCAGGGTCATTGCGTTCAGATGCCCAACTCTTCAAGCATCGGAATGAGATCTCTACGAAGCAACTTTCCAGTTGAGGTTCGGGGCAGTTCATCCATCAAATGGATCGCCTCCGGCCGTTTGAAAGGAGCAAGCTTTGCCTTCGCAAACGCAACTAAATCTTCGCCGGTCACTCCGCTTCCATCGCGAAGAACAGCGGCCGCGACGACCCGTTCGCCCCATTCTTCCGAAGCGACGCCGACGACTGCGCATTCGAGGACCGCACTGTTCTCGTACAAAATTGCCTCCACTTCGTCGGGTGACACGTTCTCCCCGCCACGAATAATCATGTCTCCCGTACGGCCCCCGAGAAAGAGATAATCATCTGCATCGAGGTAACCAAGATCACCAGTGTGAACCCAACCTTCGTCGTCAACTGTGATTCGGGTCTTTTCTTCATTACCCCAATATCCGTCCATCGCTCGGAACGTTCGCAGTTGCACCTCACCGAGAGTTCCGGCAATCACAGGCGTGCCCGCTTCATCAACAACTCGGACTTCGACGTCATCGAGTACCTGACCTACCGAGGAAAGCCTCTTCAATTTTAGAGCTTGTTCTGCCTCGGAGCCTTCTACCCGATGGTCATCAGGGTCGAGCACGGCCACAGTTGACGTAGTTTCAGTTTGTCCATACGCCCCAGCAAAAGAAACATTCGGTGGAAATTCTCCGATTGCTCTGCGGATGACCGAGGGCGGCATCGGCGCAGCGCCATAGGTGATGGCTTCCATCGTGGCGAAGGCGTCCGAAGAGAAATTTGGTGCCTCCATAACCCGACCCAGCATTGTTGGAACAAGAAATGCATGGGTAACAGCGTGTTGTTGCACCGTCTCAATCCATGCCGATGCTTCGAATTGAGGAAGTAGAACAACCACTCGTCCGCTGTACAAGGCGTTCAGCATCGAGGTGACGCCCGCAATGTGGTACAGCGGAGCAGCCAGAGCCATTCGACCCATGTCTTCCCCAGTTGCCGCGTCGTTGGTTCCCATGACGTAGCCAGTGATGGCGCCATTGGTCAGCTTCACGCCCTTGGGTAGCGACGTCGTCCCGCTCGTATACAGGAGGGCGCACAGGCCGTCGGAATCAACATCTTCGGGGACAGGCAACTCGAAGGCTTCATCACGAGCTGCGAGGTAGGAGTCCTTCCCATTGAGCATAAAAACGTGCTCAACGCTGTCTGGCCGATTCTCATCAACCAGATCTTGGTATCGATTTTCAGTGAAAAGAACCTTGATGCCACTGTCGGACATCAGATGCGCGGCTTCTTCCGCGCCAGCACGAAAGTTCATAGGCACGACCGTGGCACCCACGAACGCGGCACCAAAAATCGCTTCGACACATTCGACACTGTTCGTCGCGAAAATTCCGACGCGGTCCCCAACCCCTACCCCAAGCGTGGTAAGTAAGCCGGCGGTTTTACCAACATTTTCCAAAAGTTCGGAGTAGGTAACTTCGCGCGCCGTCCCCCCATCCGCCTCACTCGAAGTGTCGATCAGGATTATTTGCTCACCAGCAATCGACGCCGGCATAAAAAGCAACATTCCCAGGTTCACGTTGTCCCCCTGTTGTTCAGGGGAATGATCGCGGATGAAAGCACCCGCGCGCCACACCACACCAATGATTCCTTTAACTAACTCATCTGAAGCGCCACTCAAATGCGGGTTATTCTGCCGTTATGGCAAAGAACATTGAATTTTGGGTTGACCCCATATGACCATGGTGTTGGGTGACAGCCCGTTGGGTTGTCGACGAAGTAGCAGCAGAACGAGATCTGTCAATCACTTGGCAGCCAATCAGTCTGCTTTTCAAAAATGAACCACCTCAGGATTCTCCCTACTACGAGAGCACAGTCGCTACACACAAAATGTTGAGGGTGATGGAGTCAGTTCGCGCCGCGGGGCAAGAGGACCGGGTTTTCGATCTGTACTGGGATTTATCTACCCGCATCCACCATGATGGCGACAGAGACTTCGATGTAAAGGACGCTCTGCTCCAAGTTGGTTTAGACGACGCTCATTCCGTCGCTAGTGAAGACGACTCATGGGACGCAGTGATCCGAGAACGAATGGATGCTGGTCTCGCACTCGTCGGCAACGACGTTGGCACACCCATCATTGCTTGGGATCGCACGGATGGTGAACGAATAGGTTTATTTGGGCCGGTGATCACTCGAGTTCCGAAGGGTGAAGATGCCCTCAAGCTTTGGGACGCAATGATGGCGATGGGTGACATCGACGGTTTCTGGGAATTGAAAAAAACTCGCACCGAACGACCAGAGTTTGGTGAGCGTCCAGCGTGAATTCAAAGATCTTTCAAGATCTCAAAGTCATTGACGCTGACAGCCATTGGTCAGAGCCATACGATCTGTGGACTAGCCGAGCGCCACTCAAATGGCGCGATCGGGTACCACAGATGGTGGAACGTCACGGCAAGCGCCGCTGGTGGTTCGACGGTGACATTCCCATAGGCCTGCCCATCGCATCGTCTGTGATTAATACTGAGGGAGAAAAAATCACTGGGACTGCGTTCTTCGACATGGACAACGAAGTCGTGCATCGAGCCAGTTTCGATCCTGAAGCTCGGATCGAGATGCTCGATGCTTTAGGCATACACGCTCAAATCATGTACCCGAACGTTGCTGGTTTTGGGAATCAAAATTTCCTCAAGTCTCCTGATGATGTTCTTCGACTCTTGAGTGTGGAGATCTACAACGATGCGTTAGCCGAGTTCCAAGCCGATACTGACGATCGAGTGCTGGGTATGGCGCTTCTGCCTTGGTGGGATTTAGAAGCAGCAGTGAGAGAGATCAAGCGGGCTCATTCGAACGGGCTTCGGGGGGTGGTTACGTGCGCCAATCCTGAAGAAGCAGGGATGCCAGATATGGGGACAGCGCATTGGGACCCGGTCTGGCAGACATGTTCAGATCTCAGGATGCCGGTCAATTTTCATATTGGTTCCTCCAAGGGCAACATGGACTTCTTTGGACGGGCACCATGGCCGTCGTTTGGTGAAGAGCGAAAGCTTGCTGTCGGGTCGGCCAATCTGTTTATGGGGAACGCACGAACGATTGGCAATTTGATTTACTCAGGAATTCCCGAGCGCTTTCCTGCGTTGAAGTTTGTCTCCGTTGAGAGCGGAGTCGGATGGCTGCCATTTTTCCTAGAGATACTTGACCATCAGATGACCGAAACGGCACCGAACGAGTTAGCCGACTTGTCGTTACTACCCTCGGAATACTTTAAGCGTCAGTTTTTTGGTTGTTTTTGGTTTGAGCGGTCGACGATCAGGCCAACTGTTGAGTTTCTCGGAAGCCAGTGCCTTTTATTCGAAACAGACTTCCCTCATCCCACCTGTCTTTATCCCAGAGACGACGTTGAACTTATGACAGCGTTTGAAGGCTTAGAAGAAGCAGATGTTCGGGCAATTCTTCAAGACAACGCTGCAGATCTATACCGCATAGACATTTCGTAATTAGGGCAACCTCGTTGTCTATCTGTGAAGCGTCCAACGTGGGGCAGGCGTTAAAAAGGGTCCAGGGTCACTGCTTTTCGGGCGAATTCTTCCCTACCCACCGCGGTCCGGGTCGTCGAACCCATCTTCGTTGAATTCATAATTTCGAGCGACGGTGGCGCTTTCTTCCGCCATCTCTGCCGGTGCGCCGTCGACCTCAATTCTGTGGTGAATCACCCGGTCATCACTGGAAGCAGGGATGGGCGCCTGTCCTTCCACGGTCACTCGTTCCATGCGTCGCCTCTGCGGCCAGTAGTCAGGGGGTGCGTAGTGCTGAACTGAACGGTTATCCCAAATGACCACTGTTCCTGGTTCCCATTTGATTCGAAGTTGAATCTCTGGGCGAGCGGTTTGCTGCAACAAAAATTCGAGTATTGAGCGGCTTTCCTCATCTGGCAGTTCATTGATTCGTTCGGTGAAGTGTCTATTGACGTACAGCACAGTTGCCGACGTCTCTGGGTGAAGCGTCACCACCGGATGATTAGCACGCGGAAACTGACCTTCAATCTTGTGCAAGGTAGGAAGGTCTGTGGCCAGTAGATCTCGAAATCGGCCGAATCCATGGAGCGCCGTCAATCCACTCAGATATGACTGCATACGGTCACTCAAAAAGTCAAACGCCGCCCGCATCGAACAAAACATGGTGTCGCCCCCTAGTTGGGGGCTTATTAGGGCTTTCAGAATGGTGAGCTTGGGAGGTTCAAGCTTGTAGGTTTCGTCGGCGTGCCAAATATCGGTGAGCGGTCTTTTCGATTGAGCATCGGTCTCCAGAACAATGAGTTCGGGGTTAGTCGCAGATCTGGGCGAAAAGGGAGAAATTGCTAGCTCGCCGAACAAGCGGCCGAAGATCAACTGCTCCTCTGCGTTCAGATCCTGACCGCGAATCACCAGAACTTCGTGTTGATTCATTAGATCGTTGATTTCATCGAATCCGTTAGAAGCAGTGATCGTGCTCAGATCGATGTTCTTTAATTCGGCCCCAAGTACTGGCCCTAAGCGTTCTACGCGCATTGCAGGTCCCTCGGCCGAGGCTAGCAATGGCGGAGGCACTATTACATGCCCAATGATGGCAGGTATCGGTCAATTTGTTGTGATCAGCACCCTGCAATCAAACGGACGCTTTGAGGCTTAGCGGTGTGTGACTTGTTTCAGGTTGTCGATCTGAGCACCGAGTTCCGAAGCAGCTCGCATCATCCCAAGCCTCCAAGAGATCGCTCCCTGGAACGGGCACGCAACCCAAATATCGATCGCGCCGGAGTTCGACAGTTGTTCAGTGAACCGCAGACTCCTCGTTCGTCCCTTGAAGCGCATAGTCACTCCGACCGAACCATCTTTCATCGTGAGAGGTTCGTCCATTCCCAGGCCGGCATTGCGGCCTTCTATGACGGCGGTGCGAGCTTGTTGTCGCAGAACAGCAGTATTCATGTCGCTGTGGACCTTAACCGGGTTAACGAGTTCATTATTTCATTTAACCGATTTTGCTTGTATCCGATCTCTTGGTGATCGATGGGAGCTAAAGCAGCGCAGGGAGACGCATAGCTACCCAGGTTCGTTTCGAACGAGGTGGCAAGCTAGTTTCAGTCCTATGACAGCACCCGCAAAAAGTCCGCTCACGGGAATAAAGGTCGTGGAGATCACCTCGATTTATTCAGGGCCAATGGCGGGGATGATGCTCGGCGAACTAGGTGCACAGGTCGTCAAGGTCGAAAGCCCCCATGGGCCCGATCCCCTTCGTTCGGGCGGGTTAGCTGGAGGACCCGATGGAGTTAACAGCATTTTCTATTCCTTAAATCGCGGGAAACGATTTTGCGCTATCGATGCCAAGACTTCTCGCGGCCGTGAACTGCTTTTCGATCTCGTCACTGAAGCGGACGTATTTATTCACAACATGCGTCCTGGGAAAGCAGAACTATTGGGCCTCGACTACGAACTCCTGTCAGCGGTCAACCCAGGCTTGATCTACGGAGCCATCACAGGTCATGGACCCGACGGGCCAGAGGCCCACTTACCGGCCTACGACTACGTGGTGCAGGCGAAATTGGGCATGGTCGATTACCAAAGAGATCAAGAAGGACGGGGAGATCTGGTGAGGCAAGTCGTTGTCGACAAGACCTCGGCGAATGCACTGGTCCAAGGCGTATTGGCGGCGCTCTATATGCGAGAAAAGTCAGGTCAGGGACAGAGGATAGAAATCCCTATGGTCGCGGCAGGACTCGCTTTTCTGTGGCCAGACGGATTGGCTGCGGCACATGCGGAACTCAACCCCGCGATTCCTTTAGAGCAAATGCCACCATGGCTCGAGTCAGCTCCAGGATCGTTCCTTGTCGTGTTGCAAACCATGGATGGCGAAATCGCGACGGGAATCCTTTTACCGCCATGGGATGGTTTGTGTCTGGCACTGGAGCGAACTGATTGGCTGACTGACGAACGATTTTCTGAACAGCTTGGGCGGATTCTTAACCTTCCTGAATTAATTGCGGAAGTGAGTTCCGAGGTCGCAAAATATTCGACTGCGGAGGTTCTGGCGCGTTTCGAGGAGCATGACTTCGCGGCTGGAAAGGTGGCCACTCGACGCGAGGTGCATGAGGACCCAACAGTGAAGCACCTAGGTTTGATTAGTGAGCAGGAGGCGCCCGGCCTGGGACGAGTGCGTCAGCCTGCCCCCATGTGGATGTTCAGCGGCGCCACAACTGAGATCACTACGAGCCTCAACTTCACCGGCGGCGACTCGCGCGAGGTCCTCGGGGAATTAGGAATTTCTGATGGCGAATTCGAACAGTTACAGAACGAGGGCATCGTGTTTGTCGCGCCCAGCGATCAATAAGGAACTACGACCAGTATCTAGCGGGGGCTCGTCTCGGCGGATTGTTTCACGTTCGAAAAGGCAAGCATTTTCAGCTGTTAAGAGCTAGGCGACGTTCGAGTTCCAGGCCTAAGTGCAGAGGCAAGTCCTTCGATGCTGAAATGCATCTGCGTAACTTCATCGCGACATCAGGCTCAAGAAGCGCTAACTGTGCCGCACATTTCTCTGCCGTCTTGTCGAGTTCAGCGACCTCAGTTACTTCGCTGACGATGCCGAATTTCGCGGCCTCATCTGCATCGAAGTTACGACCGGTCAAGATGAGTGGGGCGGCAGCGGCGGGTCCAACTAGTCGAGTTAGGGTTTGCGTCCCTCCTGCTGCTGGGAGCATCCCAAGTTTCGTTTCGGGCAGACCTAAAACCACGTTGGTCGCAGCGATTCGTATGTCGCATAACAGCGCAATTTCGAGTCCTGATCCAACCGCATAACCCTTGAGGGCGACAACCGTGGGAATCGACAACCCGAGGAGAGGTAGCCAAGGGTCTCGATCCCATCGGATTCTTCGACCTTCGAAGATGGAGGAGGCGGAACCGAATTCGGCGAGATCTGCGCCAGCACTGAAGTTGCTGCCCTCTGCTCGAATCAGAAGGGATCGAGCATCTGGGTTGTCACGAACAGCGGTGATTGATTCGATGAGTCCGTCCCGCATCGCGAGGTCGTAAATGTTCAGGGGTGGGTGAGATAGGACGATGGTCGCTACGCCTTGCTCAGAAAAGGAAAGAGTGACGCGATCAGTCACGGCGATCTCTTGAGACCGGCAACAGATCGATCCAGTGAAACTCGGCGATATTTGGGAGCGTCACCCGCCAACTGAGCGATGGCTGTGGCGCAAGCTTCGAGACCAGCGAGGGGATCCGGATAGGAGAAGGCTGGCGTCAGAGGGCAGCCATTCAGCCACCCCATTCCAGAGGCGGCGTGAACCCCTGTCCCATACGCCACCCAGTCACTCTCGTTGACCTCAGGAGCAAATGCTGTAATTGATAGCAAAGCAAGGTCGGGGTTCACGGCGTGGAGACGTTCTGTAGTTATGCCCAAATTCGCGTTAGCTCTCGGGGACAGCGAGGTGATGACTATGTCTGCGCAGCGCAGGAGTTGATGAAATTCACCGCCCTCGGAGCAATAACGGAGATCAATATCAGCAATCTCTTTCGACTTATTCAGTTCGACGAACATCGGCGCGTTACCGGCGCCATTGTCGCCGTCCCCGTAACGCAACCCATCGGGGCGCGAAGATGGCTCGATTTTCACGACTCTCGCGCCTGCTCGCGCAAGAAGTTCCGTGCAAAAAGGCCCCGCCCACATGGAAGTCAAGTCGACCACTCTCACGCTCCGAAGGTCGACACGGCGGGTACATTCACCGATGTCATTCGGTTGCTGAGCGATCGATTCCGACCGGTATGGGGTTACTGGTAGGCGCCAAACCTGGGCTCTTCGGGCGACCGATTCAGGATCGCGATCTGATTCAGCGATAGCGGCGAAGGTCCTCCAGGTGGTCTGGTCATCGGGACCTATATCAACACATAGGTGGCCGTCACCCCATCGGCACGGAGTTGACGGTCGAGTCGGCACATCCACAACTCGCTCGGGGAGTTCTAACCAGTAATCAATTGCTCCTATGACTTCCTCGCCGAGCCGACTCTCTATGGTCGCAGCGAGTCCTGTTCCTCGTTCTTGCAGCCTCGATGGAAGCCAGTATTCACTCATCGGCCTGAGAAGTCGGGCGGCCGTTTAGCGAAGAATGCCGCTAAACCCTCGGCTCGATCTTCGGTAGCAGCTAGCTGATGGTTCAAGTCGCCTTCGAGCCGCAGGCCATCTCGCAAGGGCATTTCGCTCCCTCTATGAATGGCCTCCTTAGCAAGCTCGAGTGCCAACGGCCCGCTGGCCAAGAGCGATTCGACGACTCTGTCGAGGGCTCCGTCGACATCATCGGCTATTTCATGCACTAGCCCCCAAGCGCGAGAAGTAGCCGCGTCGATCTCGGTTCCAAGTAGAAGCATTGATGAAGCGCGTCCGTGTGATATCGCTCGCGGGAGTCGTTGCGTACCTCCCCACATTGGCAACGTCCCTTCGCGTGCATCAGCCAAAGAGAAGACCGAACTAGAGGTGGCGATCCTTATGTCACATGCGAGCACCAATTCCAGTCCCACCGAAACACATGAGCCGGAGATAAGCGCAACCAGGGGAACACGCAAAGTGGACAATGAGGCAGCTGGGTCTGGAGAGACCACAACAGGGTTTAGGTCTTGAGCTGGTCCTGTGCAGAAATCCGATCCAGCGGTCCTAAGAACTACGACTCTCGGCTCTCGATCTTCTCGCAGTTGCTCACAGGTTTCAGTTATATCTCTGGCTACACGCGCGCTGAGCCGACCGCCCGGCAGAGTCAGGTTTACGACGCGCCGATCGGCAGATCGAGCAACAGTGACAGAATCAGCCTGCAGAACAGTCCTCTTAGTCTCTTAGCCGACGTGTTACTCAGTCGGCTGACTTGGTCTTCTTTGGTTCTTGCAGTTGCATGTCTTTACCATTGCACTGCAGCGTGACCGCACCTGGTTTGGTCACAAGTACTTCGATCCCCGTGTCTTCGTCTTGGTATCGCTTTCCGACCTTCAGACCTTCGCCACCGTCGCTGTGCGTGACGTCGCCTTCGCCACCTTTGGTCACGATTACTTGAATACCACCGTCGAAGTCGAGACGGTCGCCTGCCTTGGTCGCCACGTTACTTACCCCCATGTTGATTAGAGTTTCAGTGAAAGCTACCGCACTGTGAACAACTTTTTACTCCCGCTGGCTGAACTCAACGACCAGAATGCCTGAATGCAGACTGCGCTTGTCATCGGAGGGACCGGCCCAACGGGTCCATATGTGGTGAACGGGCTGTTAGAACGCGGCTTTCGGGTCACCATTCTTCACACGGGGCGACACGAAACAAGCCTGATCGGTCCCGAAGTAGAGCACATCCACACCAACCCTTTCGACATTGAGAGAACCGACAACGATTTAGGAGCCCGATCCTTTGACTTAGCAGTTGTTATGTACGGACGGCTTCGAGATTTATCGAGGCTGCTTCAGGGCAGAGTTAGCCATTTCGTTTCCATCGGCGGGGTTGGGGTATACCAAGGCTTCGCTAACCCCGATGATTTATTTCCGGTCGGAATGCCAGTCCCGCTTCCCCATCAGTCTGGTTTAGTCGGTGACGACGAGATGTTCAGCAAACTCCGTCGGATTCGCGAAACCGAGGAGGTGGTGTTCTCAACTCATCCCGACGCTATTCATCTTCGCTATCCACAGCTGTACGGACCACGACAACTTCTCCCTCGCGAGTGGCCCATCGTTCGCCGAGCTATCGACCGTCGTCCGTTTTT
>DCYM01000029.1 GCA_002331465.1 Candidatus Neomicrothrix sp. UBA2110
GGCACGAGATAAGCACATACTCGGAGGCGACTTCTTCGACGTGGCTAACCACCCCCAGATGACGTTCGCATCGACGTCGGTCTCCGAAACCAGTGATGGTTATGAACTGAAGGGTGACCTCACCATCAAGGGGATCACTAACACGGTTACTTTGGCTGGTACCTACAACGGCTCAGCGGTGTTCCCTATGGATGGGTCGACACACTACGGATTTAGCATGTCAGGCACGATTAGCCGCAGTGCGTTCGGCGTGAGCTACGGAGTACCAATGGTCACAGACGACGTGGAATTGGTGCTTGGAGCCCAGTTCATCGAAGCAGCTTCTGAGTAGCTGCGTCTGCTTTCTTAGGCATGTTTTGTTTCAATTCGTCTCACTATAAAACTGTAAGCAACGCTCTCTAGATCATTGCGCCAACG
The DNA here is from genome assembly GCA_002331465.1 of Candidatus Neomicrothrix sp. UBA2110. Lineage (GTDB taxonomy): Bacteria > Actinomycetota > Acidimicrobiia > Acidimicrobiales > Poriferisodalaceae > UBA2110. Next base: position 418 of record DCYM01000029.1, read on the forward strand.
TCATTTGAGGCAAGAGGAGTTCGAAACGGGCGAAGACTGCTGTGTTATTTAACACTTGGGTGGTAATCCCAATAAGAACCTTCGTCACCGACTAGGACCGCTGATCATGCCCCGGTGCCGGCAGCATGGGAAAAGATATGCTGCTGGCGCGACCGCCGTCCTGAGACCTACGACGACTTGACTGCGAAATGAAGGAACAGAGATGAGGACTGCGATTACAGGGGGCACTGTCGTTACCGCTATTGAAACTGTCTTGGCTGATGTGTTAGTTGAAGGCGAGATTGTAGTGGGCGTGGTGCATCCCGATAGTGAGCTGACACGAACCTTCGCCGAGGGCGCCGATCGGGTGATTGATGCTCAGGGGAAGTTTGTCGTGCCAGGTGGTATTGATGCTCATACCCACTTGCAGGCGACTGGCCAGATCGCCCCTGTTCTCGAAACGTTTGAAACGGGTACCGTCGCGTCGGCGTTTGGTGGCACCACAACCATTATCGATTTTGCTTTCATGAGTGGCGATGAGCGGCTACCAGACGGCTACGAACGCCACCGAGAAAACGCTGCTGGCGAATGTGCGGTGGACTATGGATTTCACATCATGGTGGCCAACGTTGATGAGCAGTCTCCAAAGGAGATGGACCTGCTTGTTCGAGAAGGAGTCACCAGTTTTAAGATGTTTATGGCGTACCCGGGACGGGTTTATTCCGACGATGGTCAGATTCTTCGCATGATGCAACAGGCAGCCGAGAATGGCTCCTTGATTCAGATGCATGCCGAGAACGGGATAGCGATTGATGTCCTAAGAGAACAGGCCGCCGAGCGCGGCGATATCGAACCGCGGTTCCATGGAGTTACCCGCACCCCGATCCTCGAAGCTGAAGCTGTGCATCGTGCAATCGCCCTGTCCGAAGTTGCTGGCTCGCCGCTTTACATCGTCCACCTGTCCTCTTCAAACGCACTTGAAGAAGTGGTGGCTGCTCGAGATCGTGGACTTAATGTTTTCGCGGAGACGTGCCCTCAGTATCTGTTTCTCGACCTCAGTGACTTGGATCGACCTAATTTCGAGGGTTCGAAATTCGTGTGTTCACCGCCACTCCGACCTCAAGAACATCAAGACCATTTGTGGCGAGGGCTGCGTACCAATGACCTGCAAGTAGTCGCTACTGACCATTGCCCATTTTGTTGGGAGCAAAGAGAGATAGGGAGAAATGACTTTCGGAGCATCCCAAATGGGTTACCCACCCTGGAACATCGGATGGAGTTGATGTTCCAAGGCGCTGTTGCGGAAGGACGACTGTCACTTAATCGTTGGGTGGATATGTGTTCCCGAGCGCCAGCAAAAATGTTTGGTCTTTATCCTCGAAAGGGAACTATTGCACCGGGTTCAGATGCTGACATCGTTGTCTTCGATCCGAACAGTCCACACACACTGTCAGTTGAAACCCACCATATGAATGTTGACTACTCCTGCTATGAGGGCATGACGATGACCGGCCAGGTTGAGAAAGTGCTCTTGCGCGGCAAGGTCGTCGTTGACGGCACTGAATACCTAGGGACAAAAGGTGACGGTCAGTATCTTCCGCGAGATATCTGCTCGAATTTGCTTTGACGTGAACAAGGAATCACACCCTGTGAGGGATCACGTCTAGAGGATCCCGATGGGCAAGTGCGCCGTTGTTGAAGACAGCTCGAATGTCAGCTGCAGTGGCTTTATTCACGAGAGCTGCAACCGCATCGCTAACTGGGGCGAGATTGCCGGTTGTAGCGTCAATAAGAACAAGATCTGCGCGTTTGCCGACCTCGATAGAACCGCGTTCACGCACGCAGGTTTAGCGCGCGAAGGCTAAGAGAGTCAGCTATCTGAATCTGTGTCCAGTTCAGAACGAATCTCGTCGCCATGCTGGTTGAGTCTGGGTGCCCCGCGGTAAATGCCCGATGGGTCATCGCTGAACTTGATGGGGCTGTTCAACACGACAGTCGGACGATGGTGATCGTGGTCAAGGCGGACAAGCATTTCTCGAGCTGCGACATGAGGGTCGTTAACCCAATCGGACGGATCGTACACGGGCCCTACCGGCACCTGGTTGCCGAGTGTTTCGACTACTTCGGCGGTGGTGCGCGCCGCTGCCCATCCGCCGATGGCTTCGTCCACATACTCTTTGTTGCGGACCCTTCGGCGATTGTTTCGGGATCGTTCATCGGTTATGAGGTCTTCTCGCCCAATAAGTTGACATAAGAGTTCGAAGTGTGGCTGGGTCGGAGTGGCAATGACACAATGCCCGTCTTTAGTGGGGTACACGTCGTACGGGCTGAGTCCATCGACACCGTTTCCCATCGGACGCATTGGACGGCCCATGTAGGACCACACCATTTGG
>DCYM01000152.1 GCA_002331465.1 Candidatus Neomicrothrix sp. UBA2110
GCCCAACCGGAGTCAACAAGGTCCCACAAACCGTCGCTAGGGTCGTCTTCGACGAGAACATCGCTTAAACGCTCAGATGGATTGGTGACACTCATGTGATTCGTTCGGGCTCCGTGGGACTAGATTCCTTCCATGGTGCCATGAGGTACCACCAGAACCACCTGCGAATCGATTTGACCCACTTCACGTGAAACGCTCGTTCGTCCATCTCCACACCCACACAGAGTTCTCCATGCTTGACGGAGCGGCGCGCGTCTCCGAAGCCGTCGCAGCAGCAGCAGCAGATGGGCAACCAGCGCTAGGCATCACCGATCACGGAAACATGTACGGAGTCCTCGACTTCTATAAAGCCTGCAACGACCAAGGCGTCAAACCGGTCATCGGTACCGAGGCCTATATGGCCCTCGAGAGCCGGGAAGAACGTCCAGCACGTCGAGGTCGACGGGTGGATGATTCTGGGGGCGACACTGATGACGGCGCCAAGCTCTACTACCACCTCACATTGCTCGCTGAAAACAACGCTGGGTACCGAAATTTACTCAAGCTTTGTAGCCGAGCCTTCCTGGAGGGCTACTACTACAAACCTCGAATGGATTGGGAACTGTTCGCACAGCACAGCGAAGGGTTGATCGCTACCACCGGTTGCTTAGGCAGCGTCGTGCAGCAGGCCTTACTTCAGGGCAATTATCAACGCGCTCTGGAACGAGCAGCTCGACTACAAGACATTTTCGGGCGTGACAATTTGTTCGTGGAACTCCAAGACCACGAGATACCTGAGCAACGGCAATGCAACCCTCAATTGTTAGAAATCGCGCGAACGATCAAGGCCCCACTTCTAGCCACCAACGACTTGCACTACACCAGCCAACACGACGCAGTAGCTCACGACGCTTTGTTGTGTGTGCAGACCGGATCACAAATGAGCGATCCGGACCGCTTCAAGTTCCACGGCAATCAGCACTACCTCAAAACGGCTCACGAAATGCGAGATCTTTTCGACGAACTGCCCGAAAGCTGCGACAACACCTTGTGGATTGCTGAGCGCTCCGATGTGAACATCGAATTCGGAAATGTTTCATTGCCTCATTTTCCGCTACCCCCCCAATTTGATAACAGCGACGAGTATTTGCAGCACCTCGCCTTCGAGGGAGCAAAGAAACGCTGGGGCAACCAACTTTCCGACGAAATCGTTGATCGGCTCAGTTACGAACTTCGAGTGATCTCAGATATGGAATTCTCGTCGTACTTCTTGATCACCTGGGATTTGATTCGTTACGCCCGCGACAACGGAATCCGCGTCGGACCTGGACGAGGTTCCGCTGCCGGCTGCGCGGTCGCTTTCTGCCTCCAAATCACCGACCTTGACCCGATCAAATATGACCTGTTATTTGAAAGGTTCCTGAACCCGGGTCGCAAATCCATGCCCGATATCGACATGGATTTCGATGATCGGTACCGGGACGAAATGATTCGTTACACCGCAAAAACCTACGGTCGCGAACACGTCGCACAAATCATCACTTTCTCAACCATCAAAGCCCGCGCCGCGGTCAGAGACGCAGCCCGAGTACTGGGTTACCCCTACGCTGTGGGGGACAAAGTCGCGAAAGCAATGCCTCCACTTGTGATGGGTCGCGACACGCCCCTCTACGCGTGTTTCGACCAAGAAGAAAAATATGTCGACGGCTATCGTGCGGCAGCCGAACTTCGGCAAATGTACGACACCGATCCCGACGTCAAGCATGTAGTTGATGTGGCCAAAGGCCTCGAAGGTCTACGACGCCAAGACTCAATTCATGCTGCCGCAGTCGTCATTACCCGCGATCCTCTTACCGAATATTTGCCGATACAACGCAAACCAGAATCTGGTGTTAACCCCGAAGACGCGCCTGTTGTAACCCAGTTCGAAATGAACGGCGTGGAGGAGCTCGGCCTCCTCAAGATGGACTTCTTGGGGTTACGCACATTGTCGATTATCGATGAAGCTTTACGTCTGATCGAAGCTACGACCAACGTAAAGATGGATATTGATCACGTACCCCTCGACGACACAAACACCTTTCAGTTGCTTCAGTCGGGTGATTCGCTGGGCGTGTTCCAGCTTGAGTCTTCTCCCATGCGGAGCCTGATGCGTAGCCTCGTCCCGACCGCATTTGAAGACGTCGCTGCGCTCGTAGCGCTGTACCGGCCGGGACCGATGGCAGCGAACATGCACAACGACTATGCGGACCGAAAAAACGGCCGCAAACCTATCGACCTACCCCATTCAGATCTCAGTGAAATCCTTGGCGAGACGTATGGGCTCATGATTTATCAAGAGTCAGTGATGCGTGTAGCTCAACGCGTGGCTGGCTACACGCTGGCTGAAGCTGATGATCTCCGTAAAGCCTGCGGGAAAAAGGACAGAGAGCTCATTGCCCAACACCGGACCAAGTTTGTGGAAGGCACCGTCGCCTCGGGTTACGAAAATGATCTCGGTACCCGGCTTTTTGACATCATCGAACCGTTCGCCGACTACGCGTTCAACAAAAGTCACGCTTTCGGATACGGCCTGATTTCGTATCAAACTGCGTATCTCAAAGCGAATTACCGCGTCGAATTTATGGCTGCAGTCCTCACGGGTGTGAAGCACAATCTTGATAAGGCAGGGCTGTACCTCAACGATTGTCGTCAGGCCGGAATCGTGGTCGAAATTCCAGATGTCAATAGCAGCGAGGTTGATTTTTCTTCAAAAAATGGGCACATCCCTTTCGGTCTTTCTGCAGTGCGAAATGTTGGGGAGGGAATTGTCAGTCCCATCGTGGAGGAACGAAACACAAACGGTGTTTACGAAGATTTTTATGACTTCTGTGAACGGGTTCCAACGTCAGTGTTGAACAAAAGATCAATTGAGGCGCTCATCAAGGCCGGAGCATTTGAGTCGTGTGGCCATTCTCGCCAAGGTCTGTTGCTGGTAGCCGAGCAGGTCATCGATCAAGTAGTGGGTCGTCGACGCGAAGCGGATATGGGTATCCAAACATTGTTCGGAGAGTTGGACGACGACGCCGGTGGTTTCGACGAACGCGTGCAGTTTCCTTCCGACGAAGTTGATGAAAAAACGATGCTGGCTTGGGAGAAGGAGATGCTTGGACTGTACGTGTCTTCTCATCCCCTTCACGGAGTTGAGGCGGCGCTGCGTCGAGCGACGGATTGTTCGATTGGTGATGCTGCGTCTCAACAACCCACCGAAGATGGGCGTGACCCATTCATCACAGTCGGAGGGGTGATCTCAAATTTGCAACGCAAGTTCACTCGCAATGGAGATGCGATGGCCGTGTTCGACCTTGAGGATTTGCAGTCTTCGATGGAAATCACTGTTTTCCCTCGGACGATGTCTGAACACGGGCATCAACTTGATGACGACGCTGTAGTTCTGGTGAGCGGAAGAGTCGATAGTCGCGATGACGAACCGAAGTTCATAGCCAACAAGCTGACCCGTTTCGAGCCCACTGGGGAGCGTCAAGAGTTACGGCTCACGGTCCCGGCTCACCAAATCAATGATCGCCTGATATCTGAACTCAAGGCGTTGTTGTCAAACCACCCAGGCGACACTGCAGTGTTCTTGAACTTAGGTAAGCAAGTAGTGCGACTTCCTGACAGCTTTCGAGTTGAAGCTGGCAATGGCCTTGCGGGCGAGTTGAGGGTTCTGTTGGGACCTGATGCGGTCCTGTCTTCTTGATGGGGTTTATAGAAGGCGGCCGCCCTCTCATCGGGTTGCCCGGTCGCAGAAAAACGGGTGGCCAAATCGAAGGTTTCCCTGAGATTCTCGACGGACTCGACGTGGATCTCTATGTCGCTGATTACGCACGCGCAATCACGGCCGCTGGTGGGATACCGGTTCATTTACCTTTTGACGTTGACCCCAAAGACATTGGCGCATGTCTCGACGGTTTGGTACTCCCGGGCGGAGCTGATGTTGAACCTGCGCTGTACGGAGCGGTCGCTGAAACCGATGAGATGCCACCGGAGAAGATTCGAGACGATTTTGAGTTCGCCCTCCTTGACGTTGCCGAAGCCAACGACACCCCTGTTCTTGGTATCTGTCGAGGTATCCAACTCATCAACGTATGGGCAGGAGGCGACCTTCACCAAGACGTACCCCAACACGCAGCTTTCGACGATCCCCCGGCGACGCTTCAGCACGAAATCACGTTCACGGAGGGTTCAAGATTGCGTGGCCTCTACGGCGAACATCACACGGTGAACTCGCTGCATCATCAAACGCTAAAAAATGTTGGGGAGAGATACCGGGTGACAGGCCGAGCCGGAGATGGCCAGATCGAAGCCATCGAACATGTCGAGTTACCGATCGTCGCTGTCCAGTGGCACCCAGAAATGCTTCCCGAAGCGAGCGAAGATCCACTATTCAAATGGCTCATCAACGCAACTCGTGGCTAGCGGTCAATAGCCAAGCTGTCCCAAATATTGGCTGTGTGGCCGGTTGGGTGGCATGCTGTGGTTTCGTCCCCCATGGAGTATCGATGTCCGACGGTGATACGCGCAAAGTAAACGAAAAGGTTCTCAAGGACCCAGCCGAGATGTGGCGACCGATGGAGAAGTTCCGTTCGTTCCAACGCTCCGACCAAATATGGGTGTTCATAGGGCTGGGTCTACTCATTCTGACCTTAAACATCGTGTTCGGTTTTGGTGGCAATAGCAGCAGCATCGGTTAAGTCCACAAGACTGACGCTTCCAACCCCGTACGATCTGTCGGTATGAGTTCCGATGTAACAATCATCCTTCCCGATGGCAGCGAAAAGGTCATCGGTCCTGACGGCACCGGTGCCGATCTAGCAACACAACTTGGCAGCCGTGCCGCCAACGATGCGCTGATCGCGGTTGCCAATGGAACTCAGTTAGATCTCAATCAACCGCTGCCCAACGGCGCCAGTGTGTCGTTGATCTTTCCCGCATCGGAGGAAGGCCTGGAGGTTCTGCGCCATTCCACCGCGCACGTACTGGCCCAAGCCGTATTGGCCCTGTATCCGGGGGCGACATTCAGTATCGGACCTCCTATTGAGGATGGCTTCTACTACGACTTTGATCTTCCCGATGGACAAACGTTCAGCGACGACGATTTGGAGCGAATTTTCGCGAAAATGAAAGAGATCGTTGGACGCAAACAGCCTTTTATTCGAAGCGAAATTCAACGCGAGGAAGCTGATCAGCTATTCGCTGATCATCCATACAAACTAGAAATTCTCGATGGCGAGGCAGATGACCCCACCTCAGGTCCCCAGGGCGGGGTAATCACTACCTACCGCAACACCGATGAGTTCGTCGACCTGTGCAGGGGTCCTCACGTGCCTGACACCGGCTACTTGGGTCATTTCAAGTTGATGCGTGTTGCTGGCGCGTATTGGAGAGGCGACGAAAAGCGCCAAATGCTGCAACGTATTTACGGCACTGCTTGGTCATCGAAAAAAGAACTCAAAGTGCATCTTGAACGGCTCGAAGAGGCCTCTAAGAGAGACCACCGAAAGCTTGCCACTGAACTGGACCTTCTGAGTTTTCCAACGGAGTTAGGTGGCGGACTTGCGGTATGGCACCCCAAGGGAGCCACCGTGCGAAAAATCATGGAGGATTACAGCCGCCAACGTCACGAAGAAGGCGGGTACGAATTTGTGTACACGCCGCACCTAGCCAACGAACGTCTCTTCCAAACTTCAGGGCATCTCGATTTTTATGCCGATGGCATGTACCCGCCAATGGAGATGGACAACGGGACCTACTACCCCAAACCGATGAATTGCCCAATGCATTGTCTGATTTTTGGTCACGGGCAACGCAGCTATAAGGAACTACCGCTTCGGTTGTTTGAGCTGGGCACCGTCTACCGTTATGAGCGTTCTGGGACCCTGCACGGGCTGATGCGAATTCGCGGTTTCACCCAGGACGACAGCCATCTTTTCGTTACTCCAGATCAACTGGCCGACGAAATTACTTCGTTACTGGATTTTGTTTTGTCCGTGTTACGGGCATTCGGCTTTGATGAGTTCACCTTTAATCTGTCTACGAAAAATCCTGAGAAATATGTTGGATCT
>DCYM01000075.1:0-2093 GCA_002331465.1 Candidatus Neomicrothrix sp. UBA2110
ACGCGATCACCGCCCAGGTGAGTATTCCCAAGCCGTCGAAGTTGCTCGCGAATACTTCTCACGAGGTGACCTGTTTGAAGTGGTTTCGAGTCAAACCTTTGTCGAACCGTCTCCTGAACCGCCATCCGAGTTGTTTCGTCGTTTGAAGGAACAGAACCCATCGCCTTACGGGTTCCTTATCAATTTGGGTCAGGCGGAATGGCTAGTCGGAGCATCACCGGAAATGTATGTTCGCGTTGAAGGCGATCGAGTTGAGACTTGCCCAATTTCAGGCACCATCGCTCGAGGCCAAGATCCCCTCGATGACGCCTCACAGATTCTGGCGCTGTTGAATTCAGAGAAAGATGAGTCGGAGCTCACCATGTGCACCGACGTTGATCGCAATGACAAAAGCAGAATCTGTATTCCCGGTTCCGTCAAAGTTATTGGGCGGCGCCAAATCGAGATGTATTCGAGACTGATTCACACAGTGGACCATATTGAGGGACGCCTCCGTCCCGAGTTCGATGCCCTCGATGCGTTCCTAACGCACACTTGGGCCGTGACCGTGACAGGTGCACCCAAGACCGCAGCGATGATGTTCCTTGAGGCGCATGAAAAGAGCCCCCGGGCTTGGTACGGCGGGGCGATTGGAAAAGTCGGATTTGATGGCGGCCTCAATACCGGGCTGACGCTAAGGACAATAAGAATTAAAGATGGCCATGCGGAGGTTCGAGTCGGGGCAACCCTTCTTTGGGATTCAGACCCCGTTGCTGAAGAAGAGGAAACAGAGCTCAAAGCGTCAGCTTTTTTGGATGCCCTGCGGTTGCCTCGTAGACATACGGAGGCACCTTCTTTTCCTCGGTCAGTTGATGGGAAGCGCGTTTTACTTGTTGACCACATGGATTCGTTCGTCCACACGTTGGCGAACTACTTGCGTCAGACCGGAGCCGATGTACGGACCCAACGAAGCGGATTTCCTCTCAGCGATTTAGCTGCGCAGCGACCCGATTTGCTGGTGCTGTCACCAGGGCCTGGTTCTCCTTCCGATTACAATATTTCGGCCACTATTGAGGCAGCTGTAGATCTCGGAGTGCCGATTTTTGGAGTATGCCTTGGGTTGCAAGCGATCGTTGAGTATTTTGGAGGCGAATTGGGACAATTGGAAACCCCAATGCATGGGAAACCTTCATCCATTCAGGTCCTTGGCGGCCAGTTGTTTCACGGTTTACCGACCGAGTTTCGGGCGGGACGGTATCACTCCTTGTTTGCCAAGCGAGACCGAGTACCTAATGATTTGAAAATCACTGCTACCAGCGTTAATGATGAGGTTGTTATGGCCATCGAACATCGCGAGTTACCAATTTGTGCGGTTCAGTTCCATCCTGAGTCGATTATGTCTTTGGACGATGAAGTAGGTATCCGTCTGGTCAGTAACGCCGTCGAATTGTTGACTGGTCATCGATGAATAGTGTGATCAGGGCAACGCCTCGCGATGTAGTCGTCGTAGAGGGATCAGACGCGGAGATGTATCTACACGGCCAAATCTCTCAAGACGTTGATGACATGACCATTGGAGAATCGAGACTGTCGTTTCTCCTTGAACCCAAGGGCAACATCGAAAGCCTGTTTCGGATCACTCGCTCCGAACACGAACAATATGTGCTTGATACAGAAGTCGATCATGGTGAACTCCTCAAGTCTTCTTTGGAGCGTTTCAAACTTCGTTCAAAAATTGAGTTCATTTTGTCGCGTTGGAGCATGATCGCTGTTTTGGGTCAAGCTGATCTTTCAAAAGCCCACGATGTGGAAGTGGTAGCACCCTCAGCTTGGCCGGGCGCCGGATATGTCGACTTGCTTGGGGCTTCCCCGTCTTTAGATTTACCCGAATGCTCGGGCGAAGAATACGAACGCCTTCGTTTAGCCAAGGGGTTGCCAGTGATCGGACGCGAAGTAGAGATCGGAGGCATCCCCAACGAAACTGACCTATTAGACATTGCCGTGTCTTTTAGTAAAGGCTGCTACCGCGGCCAAGAACTCGTTGAGCGAATTGACTCCCGATCAGGAGGTCGTCGCTTGATCCGGCGTGTGGAGAGTGACGGCGCGCTAGCTCT
>DCYM01000075.1:2476-10982 GCA_002331465.1 Candidatus Neomicrothrix sp. UBA2110
ACTAATGACGCCCCGTACATAGGATTTGTCCGGATCCGCGCCGATGTAGACGTTGCGGATGGACCTGAGGGGGTACAAGTGAACGTTGCCTCCATACACGATGTCGGGTTATAACCGGAACCTTGAAAGTGGTAGAGCGCTACCCTCTGATCGAACGTATTGGTGTTGCCGACCGCCGCACCTACCCAATGGGAGATGATGATTGTGGCCAAGCCTGCACTTCTAGCCAAACTGACCGCTAAAGATGGCCAGCGCGACGCGTTGTTGAGCGTGATTGCTGACTTAGGAATGCGAAACGTTTCGGGCGAGCCCGGTACCGAGGTATACGTCGCCCATAAGGACCAGAACGACGAAAATGTCATCTGGTTCTATGAGATGTACTCAGACAACGACGCGCTAGCGGCGCATGGTGGGTCAGATGCGATGAAAGATTTCGGTCGATCTACGGGGGAGTACATGGCTAGCCGCCCAGAACTAATTTTCTTAGAGCCCGTGTGCGCGAAAGGGCTTGAGCTCTGAGGCAAATCCCGGCGATTGCTGCAACGTCAGCTATTGGGAGGCGACGCGACGATGAGCGTCGGTAACGGAACTTACTTAGAGCGGATTATCGCTGAGCACCGCGTTCGGGCATTGGCTGACCAACGATCGGTAGAACAGTTGTTCGCGGAAGCGGTGTTGCTCCCAGAGACCCGAGGGTTTCGTTCATCTTTGAGTCAACCAGCACTAAGTGTTATCGCCGAGATAAAACGCCGTTCACCTTCCAAGGGCGATCTTTTCGTAGACCTAAATCCATCGGTCTTAGCTCGCGAATATGCGACAGGTGGGGCGGCTTGCATCTCGGTTCTGACCGACGAGGCTAATTTTGGTGGATCCCAAGCAGATTTAGAAATGGCACGGGCTGCTGTGAAACTTCCCGTTTTAAGAAAAGATTTCACCGTCGACGAACGCGATGTCCTTGATGCCCGACTAATGGGAGCCGACGCGGTTTTGTTGATCGTGGCAGCATTATCGAAACAAGAACTCGAACGTTTCTTTTCGCTTTCGGTTGAACTCGGATTAGATGCGTTGGTCGAAACCCACGACGAAGCTGAACTTGAGACAGCGTTAGAGATCGGCGCTGAACTCATCGGAGTGAATCAAAGAAACCTCATCACCTTTGAAGTTGACTACGAGAGAGCCGCGCGAATGGCGGAGCTCATTCCTGACGATGTAATAGCTGTCGCTGAGTCTGGGGTTCGAGGCCCGGCGGACGCTGCAATGTTGCGTCAAGCCGGTTATGCAGCGATCCTTGTCGGAGAAACACTCGTCACCAGCGGCGACGCTACGGCCGCCGTAGCCGCGCTCCGAGAGGCTGTCTGATGTTTGTAAAGATCTGTGGCGTCACCACCGAAGAGGATGCTCTTCTTGCTGTTGGAATGGGAGCCGACGCCTTAGGGTTCAACTTCGTGCCCGGTTCCTCACGCCAAATCCGAACGGCGACGGCCAGAGATATTGTTCGCAGGCTCCCCGGTGGAGTGCTCACGGTAGGAGTATTTAGAGACGAATTGAAGGAGAGAGTTGTAGAAGTCACCCATGAAGCTGGTCTTCAGGCCGCTCAACTTTCTGGTCGAGAGACCAGCAACGACAGTTCTTGGGTCGCGCAACGAATTCCGTACCTCATCAAAGCCTTCACAGCAGGTGACGCCGCTATTGACCACCTCGACCGTTATTCGACGAGCGCGGTACTAGTTGACGCTCCAGAGCCTGGTTCGGGCGAAGTTTTTGATTGGTCCATGCTCGATGGTCGCGAACGAGGCCGACCACTGATCTTGGCGGGAGGCTTGCACCCCCAAAATGTTGGTCAAGCGGTTCGGATCGTGCGGCCGTGGGGAGTAGACGTAGCTAGTGGAGTTGAATCCTCTCCTGGTAGGAAAGATCCGGTGAAGGTGCGGGAGTTCATTCTCAATGCCCGAGCAGCTGAAGCAGCAATGGAGCCGACTGGCGAGGAATTTGATCCTGACGCTCCCCGCCCCTACGACTGGCGTGATGAATGATGACGTTGACAACGGCACCGATAGGTTGAACACATGGTGATGACCGACCCGACTGACGAAGGACGTTTCGGCGAATTTGGAGGTCGTTTCGTCCCTGAAACGCTGGTGCCAGCTTGCGAAGAGCTAGAGGAAGCCTTTCGAGATGCTTGGAACGACCCTGCTTTTGTCGAGGAATTCCATCAAATTCTCACTGATTTTGGTGGTCGACCCTCTGCGTTAACGGAGTGCTATCGCCTATCGGAGCAGTTGGATGTCCGGGTGTTGCTCAAGCGAGAGGATCTGAATCATACGGGGTCCCACAAGATCAACAACGTCATCGGGCAGGCCTTGCTTGCGCGGCGTATGGGAAAGTCTCGCCTCGTTGCAGAAACAGGGGCAGGGCAGCATGGAGTTGCTACGGCTACCGCTGCCGCGTTGCTGGACATGGAATGCAAGGTGTACATGGGTGAAGTCGACATGGAGCGACAGGAACTCAACGTTTTTCGAATGCAACTCCTCGGTGCTGAAGTCGAATCAGTTTCTTCGGGCAGTAGAACGCTCAAGGATGCGGTCAATGAAGCACTACGGGACTGGGTCGCCACGGTCGAAAACACTCACTATTGCCTTGGATCAGTGATGGGTCCGCACCCCTACCCATGGATGGTCCGGACCTTCCATCACGTGATTGGGGACGAAGCTCGCGAGCAATGTCTGGCGTTAATGCAACGATTCCCCGACGTAGTTGTTGCGTGCGTTGGAGGAGGTAGCAACGCAGCCGGTATTTTTTCAGGATTCGCTGATACCGACGTCCGGTTGGTGGGGGTGGAGCCCGCAGGCGGCGCGGCTGTTGGAAGAGGGGTTCCCGGAGTGGTGCACGGGATGCTGTCCTACCTCATGCAGGACGAAGTTGGACAGGTCCAAGAGGCTGAATCCATTTCCGCCGGACTTGATTATCCCGGTGTTGGTCCAGAGCACGCCTACCTTGCTTCTGTTGGTCGCGCTGAATATCCGTCAGTGACTGATGACGAAGTCGTCAACGCCTTTCAGCGTCTTGCCCGCATCGAAGGAATTATCCCAGCACTTGAATCTGCCCATGCTCTTGCTTGGGTAATTCGCGAAGCAGCTTCGCTTCGAGGGCAAACGGTGCTCCTGAACTTGTCCGGGCGTGGAGATAAAGACGTCGACCAGATGATGAGTATTTTGGGACCGGGAAACAAGCGGTGAACTCAGCCTCGAAAATCGGGCGAATGGAACGATTTCTTCGCGATCGAAGAGGCAACGGATCAAAGCTGTTAGTCGCTTACATCACTGGCGGGTACGAAGGATGGGAGGCCGCCGTTGAAACAGCGGCAGCTGCGGGAGCCGACGCGATCGAAATTGGGATCCCATTTTCTGACCCCGTGATGGATGGGCCTGTAATCCAAAAAGCGAGCCAGATGGCGTTGGAAGCTGGTGCCTCACCAGCTTCAGTGTTAGCCGCAGTGCCGAATCTGGACACCGGGGTACCGCATGCTGTGATGACCTATTACAACTTGGCGCATCATGCAGGTCATGAAAGGTTCGCGGCGACGTTGGTCAACTCGGGTATCGACGCGGCAATTTTGCCGGACTTGCCTCTTGTCGAATCAGCCCCCTGGAGGGAAGCGGCGGCCGCTGCCGGGATCGAGACCATCATGTTGGCCGCGCCCACTACGCCTGAAGATCGACTCGCCGATTTGTGCGAAGCTTCCAAAGGGTTTGTTTATGCGGTGGGGTTGCTTGGTGTCACCGGTGAACGAGCGAATTTGGCGGCGACCGCGACCGAGATCGCAGGACGGTGCAAACAAGTGACGGATAAACCGGTTCTAACGGGGGTTGGCATTGGCTCACCGGAGCAAGCAGTAGAGGCTTGTTCCGTCGCCGATGGAGTAATTATCGGATCAGCTGTTGTGCGGCGGTTATTGGATGGCGAAGGGGCGGAGGGAGTGGGAGAACTTATCGCTTCTTATCGGAACGCGCTAGACGCAGGCTGAATCCGGTTATCAATGAAAAACGTGCTCTTCGACGAACAGTGCGAGCTCTGTGAAGCTGCCAGATTTACTCATTGGTACTACGAGGACGAAGTTTGCTGGGTTGCCGACTGTGAGGCTTGTTCGACGCCCATGGTTGTGTGGAAATCTCACGGGACGACGCCCGAAACCGACGAAGTGAATTGGATGCTTGCTCGTCTTACAGAGGCCGGGGTCTGTCGATTCGGACACGGCGTCGGTTCCCTAGACCGAATTATGCGTCAAATACCCGACCATTTTCATGCGCACTTTCGAGACCCTCACTGGCTTTCTCGTCGTTGGACAGAGGCGCCTAGTCAATACTCCGGCGTCGGTGGTGAACGGCAGTTACTGACATGAACTACTGGGTACCGCGATTGTTCTTGGTTTTACTCATCGCCTTTGGGCTCTGTGTTGGGTGTGCCGATGGAGCGGATTGGTCCACAAGAGGTCCAACCGCAGAGGAATATTCTCGCGACGCGTTAACACTCGGTGTAGTGGTGTACAGAGATACCTGCGCAACATGCCATGGAGCGGATGGTTCTGGTGGCTTTGGCCCCCATCTTCGGGGCAAGGGCCATAAATTCTCTTACGACGAGCATCGCCAGATTATCGAACGAGGGAGACGCTCAATGCCTGGATTCGGAGCAAGCCTCAGCGAACAAGAAATTGAGGCGGTTCTCGCTCACGTGAGGGTCGGGTTTTTCGAAAATTTCGGTGGCTAATCTTTCCTTGGATGGCGGGGTAACGAGCATGGGATCGCTATGTTGGCCGAATGCTGAAACCCGGAGATCGCGCACCAGCTTTTACACTTCTGGACCAGTGGCAAAAAAAATGGCGTCTAACAGACCAACAGGACCAGCGGATTGCGCTCTTCTTTTATCCAAAGGCGAACACCGGCGGATGTACGATGCAGGCGTGTGGGTTGCGTGACATAGCGTCGCAAGCTGACGGCGTCCAAATTGTTGGAATCAGTGCAGATAGCCCTGAAACACAAGCTCGATGGGATGAAAAACACCAGTTTGGGTTTCCGCTTTTGTCTGACCCTGATCACAAAATCGCAACGAAATATCAAGCTTGGGGCCCCAAAAAACTTTACGGTCGGGAGTACGAAGGGATACTGCGTTCGCTTTTCCTTATCGCAGCATCGGGTCGTATCGAAAATGTTTGGATGAAAATTTCCCCTAAAGAAACCCCACACCGGCTATTGATGGCGTTGGAGGAGAGCAATGAGTGACTATCCCAAACCTGCGGACCTTTTGGCGCACCGCCCCCCGTTCCTTTTTTGCGATGAAATAACAGAGTTGGAGCCTGGCGTTTCCTGCACCGCAATATGGCGCTTAACAGGTGACGAAGCCTTTTTCGCAGGCCACTTTCCGAGTAGACCCACCCTGCCGGGAGTGTTGATAGTTGAGGCCTTAGCTCAGACCGCAGGGTTAGCAGCCCTTAGTGACGAACACTTCGAAGGTAAATTGCCACTTTTTGGAGGTATCGATAAGGCGCGTTTCCGCCGCCAAGTTATTCCTGGCGACACGCTTACTTTGGAGGCGAACCTCGGCCGGATGTCCAAAATGGCTGGCAAAGCAACTGGAGTAGCGTCTGTGGACGGTGAAATTGCCTGTCAGGTCGAGATGATGTTTGTGATCGCCGACGCGGCCGACCTGTAGGACGCGAGATGTCGCGACGTGGGTGACCGTCTGAGGCTGTTCTGGGCTGGGGATCATCGGCGAGACGGCTTTCTCCTCGGAGCAGCGGTCGGGATTTTCGGCGTAACTTTCGGGGTCCTTGCATCGGCTTCGGGTCTTTCTGCTTTTAAGGCCACGACGATGTCCCTCCTTGTGTTTACCGGGGCGTCCCAATTCGCTGCAGTAGGAATTGCTAGCTCGGGAGGCGAACCACTGTCTGCTTTAGGAACAGCGTTGTTACTTGCTGCTCGCAACGGTGTTTACTCCCTTTCCATTGCTGAAACACTTCCAGCGAACGGACTGAAACGCTTGATAGCTGCACAACTCGTTATTGACGAGACAGCGGCTATGAGTGAAGCCCAGCCAATGCCCGAGGTGTCACAGGAAGTTTTCTGGGTCACCGGAATTTCTGTTTTTGTTTTTTGGAACGCGGGAACGTTGGTTGGGGTATTTGCAGGCCAAGTCGTGGGTGACCCTCTTTCTTGGGGATTAGACGCGGCATTCCCGGCGGGATTTCTTGCTCTTTTGCTTCCCCACCTATCAGATCGAAAGAAACGACTTGCGGCTCTGCTGGGGGCTGTAATAGCTGCAATTAGTATCCCGATTTTGCCCCAAGGGCTTCCTGTGCTGGCGGCGGCGTTCGGCGCTGTCATAGCCGTTGGTGTCGGCAGCAAAAAAGGAAAGGGACGCCACCAATGAGTTGGTTGATGATTTTCAGCCTCGCGGGCGGCTGCTACTTCTTGAAACTCGGAGGCCTTGTAGTTGCCGACACAACGCGCCTTACTCAGCGCCTCGACCGAGTGTTGAGCGGTCTTACTCCAGCGGTATTGGCAGGCCTCATCGTGGTGCAAACCTTCGATGGGGGAGGAACACTCAATGTTGGAGTCGGCACGGTCGGTCTGTTCGTTGGAGGTTTAGCCGCGCGACGCGGAGCTCCATTTGCATGGGTTTTGGTGCTAGCTGCAGGTGTGACAGCGGCGCTTCGATTGCTATAAAAGAAATGGCTCTATGTGCTCACCGGAGCAAGGACTAGACAGCCGTTGTGTCCCCCAAATCCGAAGGAATTGGACATGGAAGGACCAGGCTCCCAATCTTGAGAAACACCGGTCACCAGATTGATGTTGGGCATTTCGGGATCAGGATTAGTGAACCCTGCGGTGGGAGGAATTTGGCTGCGCTGAAACGAGATAAGTATAGAAGCCGCTTCCATAGCGCCCGCGGCGCCTAACGCGTGGCCAGTAACTCCCTTAGTGGAAGTGACGGGGGGGCCGTTCTCTCCAAATACCTTAGATATCGCTTCGGCTTCCGCCGCGTCGTTTAGTGGGGTTGAGGTTCCGTGAGCGTTTACGTAACAGATTTCGCTGCTGGTGAGCCCGGCGTCCTCGATCGCCAACTGCATACAGCGCGCCGCTCCGTGGCCACCTGGCGACGGAGCTGTGATGTGGTGAGCATCGGCGTTAGATCCCGACCCAAGAATTTCTCCATAGATCTGCGCGCCTCTCGCTTGAGCAGATTCCATTTCTTCAAGAATCAGAGTCGCTGACCCCTCTGTCATCATGAAGCCGTCACGATCCCGATCGAATGGCATGGATTTACCTGAAGATGACAACGCAGTCATGTTCTGAAAGCCCGCCATCCCTACCGGCGACATCACCGATTCGGCTCCACCGGACACAATCACATCGGCGTAGCCCATTTGGATGAGACGGGAGGCGTACCCCAAGGCATGAGTGCTTGCTGCGCATGCTGTGGTGATGGTCTCATTAGGGCCTTGTAGCCCGAAGCGCATGGAAATCGCTGCCCCTGGGGCGTTGGGCATGATCATCGGGACCATGAAAGGGGATACACGACGAGCGCCTTTGCGATCATGGACTAATACTTGTTCCTCGAAGGTTTGCAGTCCTCCGACTCCTGTTGCATAGATCACGCCGCAACGGTCCGGATCGGCGTTGAGTTCGCCGGCGTCTTCGATGGCCATCATGGCGGTTGCGATTGCCATTTGCTGAGATCGGTCGGCTCGCCGTGCTTCTTTGGGGTTGTCGTAATATGTGAGAGGGTCAAAGTCGTGGACGCGTCGTTCCCCTTCAGGGGCGGTGGAGTTCAATCCTTCCCAGAACGCGTCTAACCCTGTCCCAGCGCAGGAAACAACCCCAAGGCCGACGATTGCAACCCTGCGCTTTTCGCTCACAGTTTGGACTCAACCAGTGCCAATGCGTCGCCGACTGTGGCCACATCCGAGAGTTCTTCTTCCTCGACGCTTATATCAAATTCTTCTTCAAGAGCCATCACTAGTTCAACTAGGTCAAGGCTGTCTGCATCAAGGTCGTCTGCAAAGTTCGCCTCGGGAGTAACAGCGGACACGTCCACTGCCAAGACCTCCACGGCGCAGTTCTTGAATCGCTCGAAGTTGTCGCTCATTCAGGTATTCCTTATGTCATGGGACTGTGGAAAGTGTAGAGGTTCAAGGTCAATGACCCATGCCTAGTCCGCCATCTACTGGAATCACGGCGCCTGTGATGTATGCGCCTGATTCTGAGGCGAGAAAGTTTATGATTTCAGCGATTTCTTGAGGTTGTGCAACTCGACCTAAAGGTACCTGGTTGGTGATTGCTGTTCGTTGTTCCTCGGTTAGAGACGCCAACATCTCTGTCGCCACGGGACCAGGGGCCACGACATTGGCGGTGATGTTCCTCGAGCCAAGTTCGCGAGCCATTGATCGAGCCATGCCAATTAGTCCGGCCTTACTTGCCGCGTAATTGACCTGACCAGCGGAGCCTAGAAG
>DCYM01000222.1 GCA_002331465.1 Candidatus Neomicrothrix sp. UBA2110
AAAGGCGACGATAAGGGACCCCAACAGATATCCGACCAGGTTGAGGGATCCGATCCCTCCGGCCGCAGTGTTGGAGAGGCCGAAATCATCCCGAATGTCGGTGTAAAGAACTGAATACGTAAAACGCCCGAACGATTGAGAGACGGCCGTTGTGGCTGCTAAGGCAATTAGTGCAACAATCCGATTCACCCCTGAGGCCAATTCCTTAAGGACATAGGGGGGCGTTGACCATAAATTGTTTCAGTTGCCACAACGCGCCTTGGTGACTTGGAGTTCGCGAAACTGGCAACGTCGGCATAGATAACTTCCCGGTCGTTGTCATCGCCGAAAAAGCGGTCTTTCATAGACTCCAACGAATCGAAAGCGACGAGAGCGAATCCGTCAATTTGTGGTCCGTCCAAAGTGCGGATCACACTGAGCTGCGTGTAATCCCACATTCCGGGGTGATGGCGGAGCGCAAGCGGTGCATGGGTGTCGCGCCAGTGGGCGTCTGCTTCCTCGTGGGTCAAATCGGGATGATGCAACAAGGGGAAGACAGCGGTCACTCCCGGTGAGGCGGTTCCGGAGCCAGTAGCGACCGGTCGCTCGCGAATAACGCGACTGAAGACGAGATAGGTTCCGAATTCCGCGGCAGAGTCAAGTCGTTCTGGGCTATCGGTCACGGCCCGAACCATTGTTGTGAAAGGCATGGGTCGTGTTTCTTTGGGATCACTGAGATAGCAGATGCCTCCGAGATCGCTCGCGATAGCGGTTGCCGCTTCGTGGTCGTTTCCTACTGCAACTAGTTCATGCATTTGTGAAGTCTCCTATGTCTGTATCCATCGTGCCGGTGAGTAATTCTTCGTTGTTTGAGGGGTGATTACGCAACAAAGCTTGACTATCGGCCCTCAAATTTAGGGTCGCGCTTATCCAGAAATGCCGCGACGGCCTCTTTGGTATCTGAGGTGTAGAAATTGACGGTCTGGGCCATGCCCTCAGCCTCGAGAGCGGACTTGAAGTCATTACTTGCGTTAAGAGTAAGCATTCGCTTGGTCATGGCGAGTGCCAATGGTGGACCGGCTGCGAGACGGTTCGCCCAATCTTGAGTTTCCGCGTCGAGCTGTTCGTGAGGAACGACCTTGTTGACAATTCCGAACTCCGCTGCTTGCTCGGCAGAAATTACATCTGCGAAGAACGCAAGTTCCTTGGCTTTATGCAAGCCAATCAGCCTTGGTAATATCCATGTTCCACCGAAATCGACACTCAAACCACGTCGGGCAAAGATTTCACTGAATCGAGCTTGGTCGCTCGCCAAGATCAAATCGCAGGCCAACGCCATGTTCATGCCGGCGCCGGCGGCGACGCCGTTCACCTTTGCGATGACTGGGACCATAATCGAATAGAGAGCCTCCACCGTTTGATGGATGAGGTTCATCGAAACCAACTGATGACGGTCTCGTTGCTGCCCCGCTAGGTCTGCCCCACTACAGAATGCGTCACCGGCGCCGGTCATTACGACTGCTCGAACTTGTGGATCTACAGCCAGAGCGTTCCACGTGTCACGCAGTTCGTCCCACATGACGGAGTTCGCGGCGTTCTTTTTTTCCGGACGGTTCATTGTTACCGTTACGACTCCGTTGTCGGTGGCGTCAATAATCAACGTTTCTAGCTCTTGAGATTCCATCGGCTCACCCTACGCCGTTAGCTAACTACCCCGCATCGCGCACCCATCCGAACGATGGCGGATCGGAATTGAAAGACTTGTCCCCTCGGTTGACGCCGCATTGGGAAAACAATTTCTCTGGGTCAGCTATTTAAGAATGGGACCAATGCTCGAAGGAATCCAGTGGTGTTTTGGCCATGGACGTTGTGGCCGCTATCAGCGACAGTCTCTAACCTGCCGTCAGGCAAAGCATCGACGAACCTTTGGGCTGCGTCGGCTGTGAGCACATTTGAGTCTGCTCCCCGGATGAGCAAAGTCGGTTGGGGGATCTTTTCGGCATCTCGAAGGGAGAACAGATCGCTCTTTTCGCGTTGAGTTCGCGTTGTCGCTAATCGAGGCCCGTGGTCTCTTTTGCTCACATATTTTCCATCAGCGCGCTGCAGCAGGTTGTATTTCACTGTTCGCTCGATGTGCTCTCGCGACCGATAGGGATCATATTTTTGAACGGATTGAACAAAATGTTCGACATCGTCAAACTCGCGATTCTCGGTCACAAAATTGCGGATGGTTTTCGTCCCTTGGTCCGACAATTCAGGTCCGATGTCAACGAGCACGACACGGGCAGCGCTTTCAGGTTGGTCAACAGCTAGTCGCATTGTGTTCATGCCGCCCATCGAGTGGCCGATGACGGTGACCGACTCAATCTTCAGGGCTTCCAATACAGCACAGGCATCAGCTGCCATGGCGTTCGATGAGTAGTCGGCGTCGCGCGCCCACTCGCTATCCCCATGCCCTCGTTGATCCAGGGCGATGATATGAAAGCGGTCTGCAAGGTGCAGGCTCACTAGATCCCATGAATGAGCGGACTGGTTTCCTCCGTGCAGTAACAGCAGGGTTGGCTGAGAAGGGTTGCCCCACTCCAAGAGATGG
>DCYM01000244.1 GCA_002331465.1 Candidatus Neomicrothrix sp. UBA2110
GTGCCCGTGCCGCTCATGATCGCGCCCACCGGATTCGACCGGATCGCACATAGCCAAGGAGAGTTAGCAGTGGCGCGCTCCGCGGAGCGTGCAGGCATTCCCTACTCGTTATCGACAATGGGTACGCGATCTATCGAAGAGATCGCTGCTGTTAGCGATGGCCGAAAATGGTTTCAGGTGTATGTCTGGCGTGACAAGCCTCTCCTGAAGGAGATGTTGGAACGAGCGGCTGTCTCAGGATTCGAGGGGATCATGATTACCGTCGATACCGCAGTCTTAGGACGTCGAGAGCGCGACGTTCGTCGAGGCTTCAGCCTTCCTCCCAAAGTGGGCCTGGATACCTTGATCGATGGAGTACTTCATCCCCGATGGACATTGGACTTTCTTCGTGCCGAACCGATCCAATTCGCGAACGTAAAAGGCAGCGCCGAAGTCGGGGATGGATCAACACCCGTGACACTTGCGGAGTACATCAATAGTCAGTTCGACCCTGCCCTGTCTTGGAACGACATCGAATGGTTCCGAGACAATTGGTCAGGGCTGATGATGATTAAAGGGGTACAAACAGTAGAAGACGCCGAAATAGCTGCTGACATGGGATTAGACGGGGTGATTCTCTCTAACCATGGAGGTAGACAGCTTGATTTCGCACCTCCTCCAATCCATCTTGTGTCGCCAGTCGCCGACGCAGTCGGCGGCCGAACCACGATCATTTGCGATGGGGGAGTGAGGAGGGGAAGTGACATTGTGAAAGCATTGGCTATGGGGGCTGACGCCTGCATGATCGGGCGAGCGTACTTTTATGCTCTCGGAGCTGCAGGCGAGAAAGGCGTAGATTGGGTGCTCGATTTCTTAAAGACGGGGGTCGAACACACGATGGCCCTATCAGGTATTGGATCCATAAAGGAACTCAATCGAGACTTAATCGAGGTTCGTGATTGATGAATCAGCTTGAAAGCAACGTTCCTGACGCCGCGTTGCGCAATGTTCTTTTCATTATGTGTGACCAGTTGCGTTGGGACGCGCTGGGATGCTCTGGCCACCCTTGCTTGGAAACTCCCAACATCGACCGTCTCGCTGGCAAAGGCGTCCGTTTCGACCGAGCTTTCGTTAACGGTGCCGTGTGCGGGTCTTCTCGGATGAGCTACTACACCGGCCGCTATGTGGTCAGTCACGGGGCTCGATGGAATCAGGTGCCGTTAGAAGTCACCCAGAAAACCATGGGTGATCATCTGAGGGAACTTGACGTGAGGACCGTGTTGGTAGGCAAAACCCACATGAGAGCCGACGAGGCAGCGCGCAAACGTCTTGCCATCCCCAGTAACTCTCCAGAGTGGATGTTTCTCTCTGAATGCGGGTTTGATGCTGAAGAGCATGACGACGGTCTACATCCCGACGCACGAGTGCCTATGGATTTGCCGTACAACAGGTTTCTACGTTCCCAAGGCTTCCCTGGCGATAATCCCTGGCATACAGCCGCTAACAGCGTCATCGACGCAGATGGAGAACTTTGTTCCGGGTGGCTGCTCAGATCAGCGCCGTTCCCAGCAGTCGTCCCTGACGAACTTTCCGAAACTGCCTACATGACCGATCGAGCTATTGAGTTCATTCGACGTGCCGGGGACGACCGCTGGTGCCTCCATCTCAGCTACATCAAACCCCACTGGCCCTATGTGGTTTCCGCTCCATATCACGACATGTATGCAGGTGAGGCGATGCCGGCGCCCAATAGAACTGAAGCCGAGCTGAAAACGACACACCCGGTGATCCGCGCGCTTCATCGATCTCGTATCGGTAGAGCCATGTCTAGAACCGAAACCCGTCAGCTAGTTCTCCCAACTTATTTAGGGTTGGTGAAACAAATTGACGACCATTTAGGTCGACTATTTAGCGAGTTGGAACAGCTTGGGCGACTGGACGACACCCTGGTGGTGTTCACGTCTGACCACGGTGAGTACATGGGCGACCATTGGATGGGTGAAAAAGATTGGATTAATGAAGAGGTAGTGCGGGTTCCAATGATTGTCATCGACCCTCGCTCCCAGGCAGATAACACTCGTGGCACAACGTCAAACGAGTTGGTTGAGGCTGTCGATTTACTCCCAACCTTTGTTGAGGCGCTAGGGGGAGAGAACGAAACGCGCAAGCAATGGCTTGAGGGGGAGTCGTTAATACCCGTTCTTCACGGTGAGCGTGGCACGCGACGAGAGTTCGTTGTGTGCGAAGCGGATTGGGGATTCTTAGAGATGGCTAATCATCTGGGAGAGACAAAGGAACCACGTCTACGGCGCGCCACCATGCTTCGCGACGAGCGATTCAAATATGTGCTCAGTGAGATCGGCTCAAACCTTCTTTACGATTTAGATGAAGACCCTGACGAACAACACGATCGTTTCGATGACTCAAGCATGGGTTCTGTCGCCGCCGACCTTCATGAGCAGCTTTTTGAATGGTTCCGTAGCCGGCACCACGACACCACCTTTAGCGACGAGATGATCAACGCGACATCCGCGCCTGGTCGCACAGCTAAAAGCGGCATCATGATTGGGTATTGGGACGAAGAAGAACTATCCGCTGGGATGCGCGGCGAGCTCTACTAGGGATCAGAAAACGATTTCTCGGATCAATACTGCGATTGCGCTTGACGAGGCGACACCAAGAATTGCGAAGCGAAACCAACTTCCGTTAATTAGCGGACGCAACACCCGGCCCAACATGAGACCCACAAACATTCCCGGGCACAGCATCGCCGCAAGGGACAGGTGTCGGAGGTTGAATCGCCCGTCGAACGCGAGAATTGTGAGAATTACTGGGCTGGCGACCAACATAAAGCTCGCCATAGTGCCGCGCACTGCTCCGGCATCGCGATGTCCATGAAAGATAACGAACATGGGTCCCGGAAGCGCTGCGACGGTCGAAGAGAACGCTGTTGCGGTCCCGGCCAGATATTGCGAGATGACTCCAGTAGGAGATCGAAGACCAACTAGCTGCAGCGCGACTGCTCCAAGAACAAAAGAACTAACCGCGATAGCAAGTGTGCTCTCATCTAATAGAGCGAGAACGACGACCCCAGCGACCAAACCTAGAGGAGCCCCCCAGACGGCTCTCTTCCACGCAACAAGGTCCGTTAACTTTCGATCTCCAAAAGCATTGCGAACATTAACGACCATCGCCATCGCCAACATTGGCCCGGGCAACAACGCGGAATCAATGGTCATCAAAGTTGGTCCAGCGACGAGAGCTGCACCGATTCCCAAGGTTGATTGCACACCGCAACCGACAGCTAATACCCCAAGGGCGAGTAAATACTCCGCAACAGACACGCGAAATAGGGTGCCTTGCGAAATCAGTAGATCCTCAACTAGCGCTTGCCCGTACGCTGTTAACCGTGGGTGACCGCAAATCTAATGTTGTATTGACTGGCTTTATGGCGACCGGAAAGTCGACCGTGGGACGTTTACTCGCGGTTCGACGCAATGCGTCCTATATGGATACCGATGAAATAATCGTCGAACGGCACGGTTCTATTGAAGAAATTTTCGCCGCTCAAGGAGAGGCCGCGTTTAGGGAGATGGAACGCGACATAGCTTCAGAACTTAAAAAAACTTCCGGTCTTGTGATCGCGACCGGTGGCCGAATGATGCTCGACCCAGACTGCGCACAATCATTGGGTTCAACCGGCAGAGTTATTTGTCTCGCGGCCTCCATTGAGGAGATCAAACGGCGGCTCCTTACTGATGAAGACCAATTAGTACGACCGTTATTAGCGGGCTCCAGCGAGGCGGAGCTTCGACTGCTCTATGAAGAGCGAGTTGCGGGGTACAGCAGATTTCAACAAGTCCACACTGACCAAAGATCTGTCGAAGCAGTCGTGGAAGAGATCGAAACCCTCCTCGGTAATGATTGAATTAAGCCACAGATACTGTTCCCCTATGAACCCCAAGAGTGACGATAAAGCTACTGACAGTTTTCGGTTGGATGGGGGTACTGACCGAACCGATGGCTTCGAGGTGCTCTGATGATTCAAAGTGAAGATGTCAGTAACACCCAGGCCGTACAACTCACATCGGAACCCGACGTTGACATAGTCATTGTTGGCGCTGGAATTATTGGCTCCTCTGTCGCGTACCAAATTGCTCGCCGTAGCCAATTAAGGGTTCTTGTTGTCGACAAGGCGGCCGGGCCAGCGACTGGCTCTACTGGAGCTTCGGTAGCTATTTCGCGCTGCCGTTACACGGTTCCAGAAGTTGTCCGGTTGGCCTACCGCAGCCAGTTGGCCTACCGATCGTGGAGCGATTTCACAGGACTTAAGGACCCCATAAGTAGTTACACGGAAATGGGGGCTCTTTGGGTTTTCGATCGAACAGTTGATCAACTTGCCGCTGAGCACGAAAGGCTGCATAGCAACGGTGTTGCAGTAGAAATTCTTTCAAGAAAAGACGTCTTAGATCGCTGGCCGGAACTGGATTTATGTATTGAACCCATTGATTTTGAAGCAGTCGATAGGCATCAATGTCGACAGGGCGAATTCTTTCTTTACGAAGTTGAGGCCGGGATTGCTGACCCAGCAGGCGCAAACACTGATCTAATTGCCGCCTCGAAAAGGGAAGGCGTAGATGTCCGCTTCGGCATCGGCGTAGCGGACATTGTTACTGACAAAGGGCGGGTTGTCGGTGTTCGATTAGATAATGGTGACGAGGTGCGTTGCGGACTGGTTGTCAACGCAGCCGGGCCTTGGTGCAACCAGATAAACCAAATGGCCGGCGCTCAGAAGAGATGGACTTTGACTCCCACTCGTGTCCAGTTGGTCTTGAGGGAATGGGGTGATACCGACCCGCGCTTGCCCATCACTTTCGACGGCAGCACTGACGGTTGTTACCGAATGGAGAGAAGCGGCGAACAGATCCTCTTGGTGTCTCCCGAAATTCCTAGCTTTATGGAAGCTACTAAGAATCCAGATGACTTCCGAACGAGCCCAGACCGAGAATGTGTCGAGGCGACGTTGGCTGCGTTTCAACATCGGGCGCCTGGTGTTCGACATGTCGGTACAACAACGGGAATATGTGGCTTGTACACGATTAATGAACAAGACAGCCATCCGATCGTCGGGCCGAGCGAAATACAAGGTCTTTGGTTAGCGAATGGGTTCAGCGGACACGGATTTAAGCTCGCTCCAGGTATCGGAGCGATGGTGGCACGCACAATTACCGGCGCGGAAGCTCCCTATGACCCCGATATCCCGGATGATCTCTTTGCGATCGACCGGACCCCGTTAGCGACTTCGGGAGGCGTGTTTGCCTAGTTGTACTCTCGGTGAAGGTCTGCCCATCTGTCGGGGTAGTCACCTTGCAATTCAGTTAATGCCATCGCCCAAGAGGTGGGGGCCCACCGGTAACGAGATTCCCACATTACTGCCAGAGAATCGGGGCCTTTCACGGGACCCAAATCTGCCTGCGTCGCGGACTCGTAGGCCGCGGTATCGGGCCCGTGAGGAATGAATGAATTGTGAATCGAAATTCCCCCAGGGAGAAACCCTTCAGCTTTCGCGTCATAGATTCCCTCTATCAGACCCATAAGTTCGCTCATAACATTTGAATGGAACCAAGGCGGACGAAATGTGTGCTCGGCGACTCGCCAGTGTTCTCGAAACAGAATGAAATCGATGTTGGCAGTTCCGCTGGTATCGGAAGCTGAAGAGAGAAGCGTCCAGATGGACGGGTCAGGGTGGTCAAAGATGACCGGTCCTACAGCACAGAACCGTCGCAATTCATAGCGATATGGGGATAAATTTCCGTGCCAGGCAACGACATCAAAAGGGGAATGCTCTAAATCGGTTGCGTATAACTGGCCACTGATTTTCGCTACGAGTTTCGTGGCACTATCACTAGCGTCATAGCTCGCTACTGGGTATTCAAAATCTCGTGGTAACGCGTTGGCGTCGGGACCGAGCAATCCGTGCTCTGGAAGATCGAACGCGGGACCGTAGTTTTCGCAAACATAACCGCGCGCTGTCGAGTCAAGCAGGTCGACGGCAAACTTCACTCCTCGAGGAATGACCGCCAGATATCCAGGCGCGACATGTATATGGCCCATTTCGGTGCGCACCACGAGCCGACCGTCATAAGGGACAAGCATTAGCTCTCCGTCGGTGTCGACAAAGGCGAGGTCTTCCATTGAGTCGGTCGCCACGAAATGATGGACAGCGCCCCCTGTCTGCATTTCGTTGCTGCCGTTAGTTGCGACGGTGGTCAGACCCGTCAACCAATTGGTTTTGAGCGAAGAAGCCGGGAATGGGTCCCAACGGAGTTGCACAGGGGCTGATACCGATTCTTCGTCAGGGCCTGTCCGTATCAAACCATTATCGATTGGTTGCAAGTTGCTGAAGTGCCGCACCGAGGGCCGCATCCGGTAAACCCAACTTCTACGCATAGAGCGTCGCGGTGCAGTGAACGCCGTGCCGGTTATCTGTTCGGTGAACAGGCCGCCGTGTACTTTTTGCGGCGAGTTTTGACCATGGGGCAAGACGCCTGGGTCCGCTTCGGTTTCGAAGTGGTTGCCGAATCCTGTTTGGTAGCTGAAGTCAACCATTGGAGTCACGCTAGGCGCTCCACCTAGCCGCGGTGGACAACTCCACCTGACTCAAGCGCTTCGATTTCCTCTTCGCTTAAATGCAGAAGTTCGCGAAGAACTTGATCGGTGTGCTCACCTTTTTCGGGCGCTGGTCCTTTGACCCCCACGTTTGGGGCGTCGTGCAATCGGAAAGGCGAGGCTACGGTCTCAAAGTCTCCAACTACAGGATGATGAATCGTCTCGAAGGCGCCCGTTGCCCGAACTTGAGGATCTTGTACAGCCGCCGCTGAATCATTAATTGGTGCCCAAATACACCTGTGCTCGTCAAGCCGGGACATCCAGTGGTCTGCTGGCATGGAACCGACGCTTTCGTCGATGGTTGCGAGGAGTTGAGACATGTTCTGATATCTGAGACGACCTGAAGAAAACTCGTCCATCGTTAAGAGGTCTTCTCGGTCCAACGCTCTACAAAACCGTTCCCAAGCATCTCCTGTGTCGGGCATAGCGAACTGAAGCCATCGTCCGTCTGAGGCTTGAAACGCTTCTAACATCGCTGACAGACCTTTTTCTCTTGGTCGGTTGTAGGCCGGTTGGCCGTCGACCAGTGAAGTCACTAAATCGAGGCTGATGGTCCACGTTGCCGTTCGTAACAGTGATGCCTCGACGACTTGCCCTTCTCCGGTCACGTCGCGGGATCGCAACCCGGTCATTAGCGCCCCGAATAACGCTATAGAAGTCGTGTGGTCACCTGAACCGGGACGAGCGTGGGGTGGCGCACCGCCTGGAGTTGTGCCACCGCCGTAGACACCTGATCGAGAAAAAAAGGCCGTGACGTCATAGCCGGGACGGTTGATCTCTTCACCAACCTCGCCATAGCCGGATAACAAACCGATCACGAGATCGGGTTTGATTTGGAACAAGTCGTCGGTCCCGAGGCCGAAGCGCTCTCGACGCTCCTTGAGAAGATTCATGACAACGACGTCGCATTGCGCTATTAACCGGCGGGCGATATCAGCCCCTTCGGGATTGTCAAGATTGAGTTCTATCCCTTTCTTGCCTCGGTTAATGAATTGGAAGGGGTAATCGGGGTTGTGCTCGCCATCGCTGACTTTGGCCTGCTTCATAAGACCTCTGATCGGATCACCTCCGATGGCTTCCACCTTGATTACCTCAGCGCCTAGATCGGCCATGATTGCTGTCGCTGAAGGAGCAGCAGCAAAGTTCGCGAACTCGATAACTCGGATACCTTCAAGCGGTGCGTTCATAGCTCTTCCCCCCTTCGGCAGCTTGAACCTTGCAAACCTTAGGACTCTTCGCCGGTTTGCGCCGCGGCTAGCTCGTCTAACAACTCATGGAGTAGTTCTAATTGGGCTATCCCGAAGCGGGCTTCGATTGCTGCATAACCCTCCTCGCTCCCTGCCGCGACCTTGGAAACCAGTGCCTTGCCTGTGTCAGTGAGGTCTAGGAGGTTGCTTCTTTGGTCGGTTGGATGTGGTGCACGTCTAAGGAGGCTGCGTTCAGAGAGGTTTGCAGTTATGCGGGATAGTGACGGACCGAGAAGGAACGTCATTTCGCTGAGTTCGCGCGTGGTGAGCGGTTTCTCAAATGCGGACAGGGTTCGAAGGACTCGCCATTGTTGTTCCGTCAGAGCGTCGGCCGCTAAGCGCGGCCTAAATTCGCGCATAACTGCCTCTCTGGCGCGCATCAATGCCATAGGCAGCGAACGTTCAAATGGTCGAAGGGGTTGAGTCACGAAAAATCCTCATCTTCGATTGTGTTGGTTAGAGTTCCGATGCCTTCGACGGAGACTTCAACCACGTCGCCTGGAGCTAGCCACACAGGAGGGTCGAGGTGCGCTCCGGCTCCCGTCGGCGTGCCCGTGTAGATCACATCACCGGGTTCGAGGGTAATGAACTTCGACAGATATTCGATCTGATATTCGATCGAGTACGCCATCGTGACAGGACTGTCGTCTTGGCGCAGTTCTCCGTTGACGCGAGTTTGTAGGCGCAGATCTTCGAAGTTGCCGATCTCATCAAGCGTGACTAGCCACGGCCCCATTGAGCCTGACCGTTCCCAGTTCTTTCCTTGGGTTACATTGAATTTCGCGTGGCGTAGCCAGTCGCGAATGGTGCCCTCATTACCGAGAGTCAAACCAGCAATGTATTCGCGAGCGTGTTGTTGTTCGATGCGCCGGCCTTGTTTGCCGATTACGGCGACGATCTCTCCTTCGTAGTCAAGTTGTTCGCTTTCCGGAGGTCTGATGAGCGGCTGTCCGTGTCCAGTCAGAGATGCAGGAAATCGCACAAAAACGCTTGGGTTACTGCTTGAGCTCGAATCCGCGTATTCGGCGTTTCGACCGCCGTAATTCACTCCGATACAAATAATTTTTCCTGGTCGCGGAATCGTTCTCTCAAACACCACTTCAGATAATGCGCAGTCGGCTTCAGCCCAACTAGCTGCATCTCGCGCTTCGTCTAGACGGCCACTCTCTAGGGCGCTGCTGAGGTCCGGCAAATCTGGAAGGCGTCGCCCGAGATCAATAACTCCACCGCCGTCCTCGGTGACAGCTCCCCAAGTGATTCTGCCTCCATGGCGGTAGGTGACGAATTTCATGAGGGAAGCTCCCTATCAATAGTTGGTAACATGTTACGCACATCGACGGGCCGAGATAGAGGCTCTAACGGGAAGCGAATGAATGCCCCACATTGTCGTTGAGTATTCGGCCAATCTTGAAGACCATATTGATGTTGGAGAGCTACTTACGTCGATACATGCTGCAGCCGCATCGCACGCCTTGGTCCCGTTAGCTGGGCTTCGGACCCGTGCCATGAAACGTGAGCAGTATGTTGTGGCCAACGGCGACGCTCGCAACTTGTTTGTCGCGGTGATAGCTCGGCTCAATGGAGATAGAGGGCAGGAATCGCTGTTAGAGATCAGAGATCTTCTCATGGCGGTGTGCTCGGATTCATTGCGTCAGATTCGCGAGGAGCAACCATTGGCGTTGAGCGTCGAAGTTCAGGCAATTGATGCGGCAATGAGGATTAACGACAACTCGATCCGAGATCATTACGAGGAGTTGAGGTGAGCTCATCTCGAACAGTCGAGGAAAATAGGGAGGTAGCTAATGAAGCGCTCGCGCGGTTTTCAAGTAGCCCACTCTTACATCTCATCGACGGTGAACTTGTTCACAGTTCTCCATCGCTGACATTTGACAACGTTTCTCCGATAGATCAAATGTCGTTAGGTCAGGTCGCTGCTGGAGGACCAACTGAAATCGCGCTTGCCGCAGACGCTGCAACGGACGCGTTCGATGGTTGGGTTTCGCTGCCGGGTGGCGAACGTAAGAAGATTTTGCACAGAATTGCCGATTTGATTGTTGAGCGTGCCGATGAAATCGCGGTGATCGAATCTGTCGACACCGGTCAGCCAATTCGCTTTATGAGTTCGGCGGCGATTCGCGGTGCAGAAAATTTTCGCTACTTCGCGGATGCCGCGCCGGCTGCGCTCGACGGTGATGCTATGCCCACATCAACGCATCTCAACTATTCGACCAGGCGAGCTATTGGCCCCGTTGGAGTGATAACGCCGTGGAACACGCCGTTCATGCTTTCCACATGGAAAATCGCTCCTGCGCTCGCATCGGGATGCACAGTGGTGCACAAGCCCGCGGAATGGAGCCCATTAACAGCGTCAATCCTTGCAGAAATAGC
This sequence comes from Candidatus Neomicrothrix sp. UBA2110, assembly GCA_002331465.1. GTDB lineage: Bacteria > Actinomycetota > Acidimicrobiia > Acidimicrobiales > Poriferisodalaceae > UBA2110. The sequence goes on from DCYM01000244.1 coordinate 10,284, forward strand.
TGGTGAGGCCGGGCTTCCTGCGGGAGTGCTAAACGTTGTCCACGGCGTCGGGGAAGTTGCAGGGAAAGCACTCACTGAACACCCGGCGATAAAGGCCATCGCGTTCGTAGGTGAATCTTCCACAGGTTCACTGATTCAGGCTCAGGGAGCGCCAACGCTAAAGCGGTTGCATTTTGAACTCGGCGGTAAAAATCCGGTGGTTGTCTTCGATGATGCTGATTTAGAACGAGCCCTCGACGCTGTGGTGTTCATGATCTACAGCCTCAACGGTGAGCGGTGCACCTCTAGCAGTCGCCTTATCGTGCAAGACACGGTTCATGATTGGTTTGTTGAGCGTTTGACAGAGCGAGTGAATGGCCTTCAGGTGGGCGACCCATTAGACCCAAGGACAGAGATCGGACCGCTGATCCATCCCGCGCATTGCGCCAAAGTCAGGTCCTATCTAGACAAGGCAATCGAGGATGGCGCCAAGGTAGTAATTGGAGATTCAAAGTTCGATCCCAATTCGAATTTCGTCCCGCCGATGCTTTTCCTTGAAGCGAATAATTCCATGCGGATTAGCCAGGAAGAAATCTTCGGTCCGGCCTTAACGGTGATTCCGTTCTCGGATGAGAGTCACGCAGTGCAGATCGCCAACGATGTTGAATATGGGCTTGCTGGATATTTGTGGACTGGAGACAGTGGACGAGCACACCGAGTCGCGCGCGATCTCGAGGTTGGGATGGTGTGGATAAATTCACAGAACGTCAGACATCTAGCTACGCCATTTGGAGGGACCAAACGCAGTGGTATTGGACGTGACGGGGGTGACTACAGCTTTGATTTTTACATGGAAACTAAGAACATAGCGATGGCCTACGGCTCACATGACATTGGCAAATTAGGGGTGGCGAGAACTTGAGGACTTTGGACGACGAAGAAGTTGAACGTCAAGCTCACCTTCATGACGAGGCTCGACAGACCGCCAATCAGATAGATCCGGTAAGCGTGGAACATCCGGCGATGACCGTAGATGATGGTTATGCGATTCAAAAAGCGTGGCTTCGGATCGAGTTGGATCGTGGTGCTCAACTTGTTGGTCACAAGATTGGGCTTACGTCTCGAGCTATGCAATTGGCGATGAATATCGACGAACCAGATTACGGCTATCTGCTTGATGACATGGTGTTCCACAATGGCTGCGAGTTGCAAACATCGCGCTATTGCGACCCCAAGATCGAAGTTGAGCTGGCCTTTGTGATTGGTGAACGCATTGAGGGGGTTGACGTCACCGTTGACCAGGTACTCGACGCGACCGAAGCCGTCGTTCCCGCTATTGAATTGATTGACGCCCGTTCGTATCGCAGGCATCCCCGCACTGGACTCACTCGAACGGTCACCGACACCATCTCCGACAACGCCGCGGATGCAGGCATCATCATGGGGGATTTTCGTGAGAACCCCAAAGATCTAGATCTGGCATGGATAGCTGCGGTATGTGAACGCAACGGCAGCATCGAGGAGTCAGGGGTAGCAGCTGCCGTGCTTGGAAACCCAGCGCGTGGCGTTGCATGGTTGGCGAGACGTTATGCCCCCCACGGCGTTGCTTTGGAACCCGGGCAGATTGTCTTGAGCGGATCTTTCACGCGACCGGTCGACTGTCGTGTCGGAGATCGCTTCAGAGTCGACTATCGCGACCTAGGAGCGATCGAGTTTTCGTTCGTCTAAACCTTCGGTACAAAGTTACGTCGGTGAGTTGACGGACGTAACGGTGTATTCGTAGGCCGGTTTAGCGGGCAACCCACCTTCAGCACGGCAGGTAATTGTAGGAATTTGTCTTCCTTGAATTATTTCTACAGTCCAGTTCTCGAGGGCTACGGACAGGGTTACCGTCCAGCCGGTAGCCGTTTTGTTGGCCCACACTTCTCGAGGCATCAGGTCCATGTCCCAGCCCATCTGTTCAAACACTGCTCGTTCCGCCACCTGGCCAGGGCCCGATGGGGCACCCCACCATCCTCTGCAATATTTGCTGAGATCTTTTGCATCTCCGCTGAGTTCAAGAATTGACAGCATCGACTGGGTGTCTAAATAGGCCCACATTCGTCCGTCGGGGATTGTCAGCGCGGTAGGAGCGAATCGATGGCCGCCTGTGTGGCTGACCCTGAAAATCGCTAGACCAGGAGCCTGCATCTCCAGATCAGACGCCAACTTTGTTCCCGCGCTGCCACAGCAGACGTCGTGACTTCCTTGGGTGCAAATTAAGACAGCGATTTCTGGCGGGTGAATGCTGTCTCTCGTGATGTCTAGCTCGGCAGGATGGGTCGACTTGATTTGATTTGCGAAGCGCGCAAGTTCCGTTGGATCTGTTGGCCTAAAGCCCCAACTTTGAACCCCGATTTTGTCGCGCTGATACACAATGACCCGGATACCCGGCTGTGTTCCTGAAGGCACGGCTGCCAGAACCCGTGTGGAACCTAGTGAGGTGGTCGCCATGGATGTGAATTGTTGAAGCAACGGATGTTTAAAAACTGGTTTTGGCCACGGAAGAGGGACTTCGACTAGGACGAGGGCGTCGATAAATAAGGCGTTGCCGCAAGGGTCGGTGTTGATGGAGTGAGCGTGTGAAGCGCATCGCAACTGTTGGCCTGCCGCTGGCAAAAGCCTGAGAGCGCTCTCTGATAGCCCATTAGACATATTCCTAGACTAGAAGTGTCCAAGCCCAGACACAGTAAATTCAGTCGCGAGACACAATGACTTCTTCTCCGAGCTCTTCCGTTTCGTGATCGACGATTTCAGCGGGAAAGCCAGGAGCCCGGACATCTAGCCCGGTTGAATCTTCCAGGCGCCGGATGACGTTGGGCGACCATTCTCTTGGGCCGTACCTATCTTGAGCATCGCGAAAGATCTCGATTAGTAACGGTGAGAGCTCGAGGGGCACCCCTTCGCGGTCGGCGATCTCTTGAAAGAGTGAAATGTCTTTAACCACGAGGTCCATCGTGAAATTGATGTCCCTACTTCCGTTGAGAATTACTTGGCTTTCGGTTTCGTGAACGAATGAGTTACCAGAACTAATTCGGATAGCTTCATAGGCGGTAGCTAGATCAAGTCCCGCGGCCTTGGTTGTAACCAGGGCTTCGGAGAGCGACAACAGGTTCGCAGTCGCTAGGTAGTTAGTTGCGACCTTTAAGATTGACGCGGAACCAAGATCACCGGTGTGCAGCACTTGTCGCCCCATCCTGGTGAGAAGAGGTAGCACTCTTTCAAATACATCCCTCGTGCAGCCCGCGAAGATAGCGATGTTCCCTGTTGCTGCACGATGGCACCCACCTGAGACCGGGCAATCTGCGGGTGAAGCACCTAAAGCTTCGACCTTTTGCCCGAGACGCAGCACCTCGTGCTGGTCGGTGGTACTCATCTCGATCCAAATTTTTCCTTGCGTGAGTCCGGCGAGAATCCCGTCGTCGTCTTCCATTACTGATGCGCTGGCTGAGGGACTCGGTAAACACGTGATGATGATTTCGGACGCTTCCGCAATTTCTCGAGGGGATTGCGCAACCGACGC
>DCYM01000064.1:0-1216 GCA_002331465.1 Candidatus Neomicrothrix sp. UBA2110
CGGACGGGGCCTTCAACAGTGGGGAGCCCTCGGGTACGCCATTGATCATTTGTGGTCCTCCGAACAAATTCTCCAGCACTACTACTCAAACACGAACAGTTCTGTCATAGCGGACCGCGAAATCAAAGTTCACATCACACGTAACAACGAGATGGACCTGCTGGTCACCTCGACAAATCCGTTCACCGTAGAAGGAATCCAGCTTTACGGGGGACAGATCGCTCGGCTCACAGCCAGCGGCCCCCACAATTTCAACATCAACCAATCCGCGGGATGCGCCGATGTTGGCTATCCCATCTACCTGGGTCATCCTGGAAGGGTTGACAGCAGCGGACGCACATTTATAGAAGCCCAGCCCCTGAACCTCAACTCTGCAGTGGATGATCTAAACCAACTGCTACAACTCATCACATGTGATCGGTCGAATCCGACCATAGAGGTTTCGCGACGGCACTACAGAGGTGCGCTAGGCCTAATCGAACAGAACGGTCAATACAGCTTCAATCGCGTTCTGAGAGAGCAATACCTAAGAGGCGTAGTACCTCAAGAAACTCCTTCTTACTGGGGCACGCTCGGTGGGGGATTAGGGATGGAGGCCCTGAAGGCACAAGCGATTGCGGCTCGAACTTACCTTGAAGCGATATCACAACGTCGCCAAGCCAAGGGCTACATGACCGACACTTGTGACACGGCGGGATGCCAGGTGTACTTGGGCGCGAGTGCTAAGGGTAAACCCCTTGACTACGGTGACGACTTTTGGACGACTACAGCCGCAGTCGTGAATACCTCGGGGCAGATCCGTGTCGCTTACGACGGCTCGATTCCCCTCGCTGAATTTGGTTCAAGCAGTGGTGGATGGACGACACCACAATCTGAGCTTTCGGCCTTCCCGGCCGTGGTTGACGACGGAGACGACGTGGAAATAAACCCTCACCATCTGTGGGAGAAGAACATTCAACGAAGTGACGTGGAGTCGATCTATCCCGAGATTGGCCAACTCAAAGAAATCAAGGTGACCTTAAGAAACGGGTTAGGTGACTGGGGTGGCAGAACAAGGCAACTTTTACTTCGCGGCACGGTCGCCAATACCACCATCGACATCTCCAACTGGGCAGAGGACCCGTTCCGCAGAGGATTAGGCCTCAAGTCTGATTGGTATCGGTTCCCTCAATTTCCTGAGTACAGCGACCCTGGGTTTTGGTTAGCAAAAAGTAAC
>DCYM01000064.1:1546-2932 GCA_002331465.1 Candidatus Neomicrothrix sp. UBA2110
GGAGTCCTCGCAGTGGGTACCGCAAAGCACTTTGGTGATGCCAAGCAAGCCGACCGGTCCGGACCCATCGTCGACATTGCTGCCCCATTGACCAGCGATGGTTATTGGCTTGTATCGGACTCCGGCGAAGTGTTTGCGTATGGGAATGCTGTACACCATGGGGATTTACGGGGGCAGGCCCCTAACGAAGCAGTCGTCGCAATGACTGCCCACCCGATGGGCAACGGTTACTGGCTCGCCACGGCCGATGGAGGGGTTTTCTCGTTTGGCAGTGCTGGCTTCTACGGTTCCATGGGCAGTGTGGCTCTAAACAAGCCCGTAGTAGGAATGGAATCCACCCGCAGTGGTAAGGGGTATTGGCTAGTTGCCTCCGACGGTGGAATCTTCAGCTTCGGAGATGCCGGATTCTTCGGATCTACTGGCGACATTGTGCTCAACGAACCCATTACCTCGATGACCGCGGCAAGAGACGGTCGGGGCTACTGGTTTGTGGCATCTGATGGAGGCGTTTTCTCTTTCGGTTCGGTCGAGTTTTTCGGTTCCCGTGGTGGGAGCAAGAACCGCCGCTCAACTGCGGGTATGGCGGTCACTAACACCAACGACGGGTATTGGTTGGTTTGGGACGACGGCACCAGTTTCCCATTTGGGGATGCCCCTGACTTCGCGAGCAGTGTCGCAAAACGCACCGTCGTCGCTATGGAAGTCGTACCGTAACCTTCTACGCGAGTGACCCTGGCCTAAACGTGGACCGAAGTACTCTCAAAGCGTCGTGACCATCGCACAAAACTCCGCCCCGCCAGTTGTAGCAGTAATGGTTACGGACGAACCAGGAGCTTGGTTTGACGAGGTACTCAATAGTCTCGCTGGGCAGGACTATGAAAACTTCCGGGTTCTCGTTATGGATCGAGGTACCCGATCGATAGAAAGACAAGTCCTGGACAAAATGCCTGATGCTGTGGTGCGCCAGGCCGTAGACACCAAAGGGTTTGGTGACGCGGCGAATCAGGTTCAGACGTTGGTAGAGGGATCAGCATTTTTTCTGTTCCTGCGCGACGACGTTGCTCTTTCCCCGAATGCTCTGCGCTTGTTGGTCGCCGAGGCGCTTGATTCAAACGCTGGCGTTTTGGGTCCCAAGATCTTGGAGTGGGATGACTCTACGCGGATTCTGGCTATGGGCGGGGCGGTTGATGCCTTCGGCGTTCTCACGCCATACGTTGAATCTGGGGAGTTAGATCAACAGCAACATGACCGCGTCAGAGAAGCATTTACTGTCACAGGCGCGGCGATGCTTGTGCGGGCGGACCTTTTCGAAACAATCGGAGGCTTTGACCCACGGATCAAATCCACTGGTGAAGACATTGACCTTTGTTGGCGAGCACAACTAGC
>DCYM01000268.1 GCA_002331465.1 Candidatus Neomicrothrix sp. UBA2110
CGATCCTGTTACCAAAATTTGCGTCATATGAACCTCTACATGAGGCTGTGGTCTGAATTTCGACAGCGAACGTGAGAAACGGTCAGACTGTTGTTTGTTTAAAGGGGCTTCATTATGGAAATCAGCATCGCCGGCTTTTTTGGTAACTCGCCGCGTCGAGATTTGTCATTCGTTAGGGATTTCGCACAAGCGGTGGAGGGCTTGGGATTTCGAACCCTTGCCCTGCCTGAACATGTGGTCTTTTTCCCAACTTATGAGTCTGACTATCCCTATACGGATGACGGCGAACCGAACTGGGGTCCCGACACTGGGATCTTTGACCCGTTATTTGTTGCACAGGCCGCTGCGCATTGCACAAACACTTTGCGGTTTCTCACCGGCGTGTTGATCTTGACCCAACGGCCTGCACTGTTGACAGCCAAGGAAATACTGACGCTCGATCACTTCACTGACGGAAGGTTCGAACTAGGGGTTGGGTCTGGCTGGTCATGGGAGGAGTACGCAGCTCTTGGTGTTGACTTCGCGAAGCGAGGTCAACGTCTAGACGAGTACATAGAAGCTTTGCGTGTCGCGTGGACTCAAGAACGAGCGACCTACCAGGGCGAGTTTGTTCATTTCGAGAATGCGGTAATGAACCCGAAGCCCATTACTCCGGGTGGGCCTCCGATCATCATCGGCGGAGATTCGGCTGCGGCAATGAGACGCTCGGCGCGCCTTGGGGATGGTTGGTACGGCTGGTGGGCTCAACCTGACATCGAAGCCCATCTGGGCAAACTTGGTGAGATCTTGAACGCTCACGACAGGGACCTAACCGACGACAATTTCGACTTTAAGCTCGGACTCCCACTATCGGGAATTGATCCGGCTGAAATCGAATCGAAGGTCGAGATCGCGGCGTCACTTCAGGTTGATGAGCTTGTGCTCGCCCCAGCGGTTCCAACCAAAGATTTCGACAAGCATCTTGCCGTAATAGCTCAGGCAGCTGGGCTTGCCTAACTGAGTAACGCTTGGTTATCGCGGTTCGGTGGTTTCGTATGCCTTCACGATGGAAACTCTGTTGGCCACACCAAGAACACGGTCATTCCAGTCAAGTACTGGAAGGAGGTCCGTGTTGGCGTTTTCGAGCATTTGCATGCCTTCTTCGAGGGTGGCTCCAGGATGAGCAACAGGGTGATCGTCACGAACCACTTCTAAAACTTTCGCATCCGGCGACTCTGCGAGTTTTACCTCGGCGTCACGAAGGTATGCGACACCCTCCAGAGCACGATCAGTGCTCACCACGAGAAGCATCTCCTCGCGTCCCCGCTTCATTATCTCTATCGCTTGTCGCAGCGACGCTGTTTTGAGGGTCGCCGCGTATTTAGCTTCAGCGGCTCCTACCAGCGCCACTTGACTCATGAGACGTTCACCCTCAGAAAGCTTGGGTCCCAGCGCATCTTTACGTCGGAGTTTGACTTCGTAAATAGAGTCTTTCTTAATCGCCGTATAGGCAACGGTGGCCGCCGCACAAGCAGCCATCAGCGGCATAATCAAACCAAAGTCGTTCGTCATCTCAAAAACTATGAAGATGCTCGACATCGGAGCTTGAGCGGCCGCAGCGAAGACCGCCGCCATTCCAACTACGGCATATGCGCCCGCAGGAGCCGTGGATGTAGGAAAAAGTTCGTGAACTACCTGGCCGTAGGCGGAACCCAGGAGAGCACCAATAAACAATGCGGGCGAAAAAATTCCTCCGGATCCGCCAGATCCGAGAGTCAACGCTGTTGCCAACATTTTGCCAAGCAAAAGAAGCAACAACAGCCGGAACGCGAACTCTCCGGCGAGAGCTTTGTCTATGCCTGACAGCCCTGACCCGAGGAGGTCAAATGAGATGGCACCCAATACGCCTACCGCTAGGGCACCAATTGCGGGCCGAAAGTCAGCCAAAACTGGGAGCGCGTCAAACCGATCCTCTACGAAGTACAGAAGACGCACGAATCCGACCGCTACGATCGCCGCCACTACGCCCAGCAGGGCGTAGAAAATCAATTCGGTGGGATGAACCAACTGATGTACTTCCGCAGTCAAAACCGACTCATCCCCTACAAGAACTCGCCACACAGCATTGGCGGCGACAGCCGAAATGACTACGGTAGAAAACCCTCGCGCGGTGAACGACCTCAGTACCACTTCAAGAGCAAAGAACACCCCTGCTAAGGGTGCATTAAAAACCGCAGCAATACCTGCTGCGGCTCCAGCGGCAACGAAGGTAGACCGCCGCCGGTCCGACATTCGAAATAAGCGCGCCAGGGTCGAACCCAAGGCCGAGCCGATCTGAACGATTGGGCCCTCTCGACCTGCCGATCCTCCCGATCCAATGGTGAGGGCTGAAGCGATCGCTTTGACGTAGGCAACTCGCGTTCTGATTCGTCCCCCTCGACGATTTACTGCCTCCATCACTTCGGGGACGCCGTGGCCTCTTGCCTCAGAAGCAGCGCGACTTACGAGAGGTCCGACAAGAAGCCCACCTATCACGATTCCGGGCAGGTATCGAAAAGGCCCGAGACTGTCTGACCAGTCGGCAAGTCGACCAAAGACCTCCTCACTGAGAAAGTCGATTAAATAATGAAAGGCGACAGCTGCCAGGCCTCCAACTAACCCGATAAAGACGGCCATAAGGGCGAATGTTTGATTCTCGGTGAAACGAATTCCCGCTAACTGTCTTCCGAAGGTTCGAACTCGAAAGATTCGTCCAAGAAGGAAGCGGGCTCGTTGTGGCATCAGGCGCCGACCGTAGCGGTTCGCGAGCCATCTGCTTCATCGAAACACTAAAAACAGTTCACTTTGAGTGTTAAGAACCCTTAACAAATAGTTGTCGGGATTCTTACAGGGCTGCTGGTAGGGTCGGAGCGTGGCGTATGAACCTACCGAACACCATCCTGCTTTCGAGGAATACAGCGAAGCGATTTTCGAGTTAGCAGAAGATGGTGTGCCGGTGATTCAAGCCAGAATTTCCGAACGTCTCGAGGTATCCCGGCCTGCGGTAAGCGAAATGATTCGACGGATGGAGCGCGAAGATCTCGTCAAAATCAGGAGCGACGGTGAAATCACTCTCACTCGTGAGGGCGGAGAGTTAGCTACAACTATCGTCCGGCGGCATCGTCTTGCCGAATGTTTTCTTACAGATGTGCTGGGGTTGAACTGGACCGATGCTCACAGCGAAGCCGGAAGGTGGGAGCATGTGATCTCCCCTCTCGTCGAAACCGCGATGTTGCGAACCTTGGGAAACCCCCAGACGTGCCCCCATGGAAATCCGATACCCGGAAGCGGCTACGAAGAGCCCGACGGGGCGGTCGGGCTATCTGAAATCGGCGCTGGCGACCCTTTCACAGTCATCCGCATTCCCGAGGAGTTGGAGTGGGAAACTGGTCAACTTGCATTTCTGGAAAGCACCGGGCTCATGCCAGGCCGGTCTGGAGTCGTATTATCTTTCGCTCCGGACGGAACCGCTACCGTCGACGTTGACGGTAACCCATTCGGGGTCGGCGGGGCGACGGCAGAGCGCATTGTCGTAACTCCAGGCGCATGACGACAGCCGCAGCACGCGGGGTCACGATTGATGACCTTGAACATTCTTATGACCAAGAGCCGGTGTTACGCGGGCTATCTCTCAACGTTGAACCAGGGGAATCGGTAGCGTTGCTCGGACCGAGCGGATGCGGAAAAACAACCCTCCTCCGACTTATCGCAGGTCTCGAAAAACCTACCGCTGGTTCAATACACCTCGGTGGCGAACTCGTCACAGGTGGCGCATGGGTTCCACCCGATCGCCGCCGCGTCGGGATGGTGTTTCAAGATTGGGC
>DCYM01000046.1 GCA_002331465.1 Candidatus Neomicrothrix sp. UBA2110
CCTCGTCGGGCTCAAGATGATTAATCCATCCTGATTTAGGGCCTGGTGGCCACCAGAGGTCTGCGGCGAGCGAAATTTAATTGTCAGGTCAGGCTAGGGGAGCAACGTTGGAAAGCAAACAGGACGCTCACCAGATTTCGAATTTATTCATTCACCGAGCTTGCCGGGATCAACTTTGACGCCTGGGCCCATAGTCGATGAAAGAGTGATTTTTTTGATGTACCTGCCTTTAGTGGAAGCCGGGCGAGCTCGCTCGATCTCATCCATAACAGCAGTAAAATTGGCAACTAAATCAGTTGCCCCAAAACTGGTTTTCCCGATGGCTAGTTGGACGTTGCCGTATTTATCTGTTCGGTACTCAACTTTGCCACCTTTGAATTCACCCACAGCTTTGCCGATATCAGTGGTTACCGTCCCAGACTTGGGATTAGGCATTAATCCGCGAGGGCCAAGCACCCGGCCGAGCTTGCCAACTAAGGGCATCATGTCCGGCGTTGCAATCGCAAGATCGAAATCAGTGAAACCTTTTTCAATTCGCTCGGCAAGATCGGCTGCTCCAACCAGATCAGCTCCGGCTTCAGTAGCTTCAACCGCGGCGTCGCCTTGAGCAAACACTGCGACTCGCACATCTCCGCCAGTCCCCGATGGCAACGCAACAGTGCCTCGCACCATTTGGTCAGCTTTACGAGGATCAACTCCTAGCCCAACAGCGATATCTACGGCTTCGTCAAATTTAGCAGCAGCCATTTCTTTAACTATTTCGATTGCCTGCGCTGGCTCGTGAAGCATTTGTCGGTCGTAGCGACCGACTGCATCTGAATATTTTTTTCCACTCATTAGTGTCGCCCTTCAGCTACCTCTTCGTACGCGTACGCTGGGCGAGGTCTTTCCAGCGGGCGTCTCTCGATTATGCGCCGTTAACTTCAATACCCATCGAACGAGCCGTTCCAGCTACCTGCAGCTTGGCGGCTTCCAGGTCATTGGCATTGAGGTCGGGCATTTTCACATTTGCGATTTCTTCCAACTGTCTTTGAGAGATCGACCCGACAATTTCTCGCCCTGGTTCATTCGCTGCTTTGTCGAGCCGAGCGGCTTCGCGAATCAGGACCGATGTTGGAGGAGTCTTCGTGATGAAAGTGAACGAGCGATCTTCAAATATGGTGATCTCGACAGGAACAATGGTCCCTCGCTGACCTTCGGTTTGCGCGTTATATGTCTTGCAGAAGTCCATGATCTGAACTCCGTGGGGGCCAAGTGCTGTTCCGACTGGTGGAGCTGGGCTGGCTTGTCCGGCTGGGATCTGGATCTTGACTATTGCGGCGACTTTCTTTTTCGCCATGAGCGTTCTCCGTATGGGTGGGGCTCAAGCGTCAGCGAGAGCGAGACATGACATTGTTTCGGGTGAATCCTCAGATGACAACCAACCTGGAATCAAATTTTCGCAACTTGCGCGAAATCCAGTTCTACCGGCGTCTCCCGACCAAAAATATTGACCAACACTTTAACTTTGAGTTGCTCTTCGTTGATTTCAACGATCTGGCCTTGGAAGTCTGCAAATGGGCCTTCTTTGATCCGCACACCCTCATTGAGTTCATAAAGAAGGCGTGGCTTGATCTTTCGCTGCGGTTCGTCACCATCTTTTTTTAGGGCAAGGAAGTTATCTACTTCTTTGCGTCGCAGTGGTGATGGTTTGCCGCCCGGGCCAGCGAAACCTGTTACTCCAGGTGTATTGCGGATCATGTGATGCACATCATCGTTCCTGCGGCAACGAATCAATAGGTACCCCGGGAACATCTTTTTTTGGACCACGACCCGTTGTCCATTACGAAACTCGGTGACGTCTTCCATGGGAACGACGACCTCGTAAATTTTCTCTTCCATGTCAAATGACTGGACTCGAGCTTCAAGGTTTTGTTTGACCTTTTTTTCGTACCCAGATTGGGTGTGCACTACGAACCACTTGCCCGGTCGGTCGTAGGCGGAGACCTCTTCCTCTACTGGTTCTAGAAGGTCATCTTCGTTGAGAACATCACCGTTCTCAGAACCTAAAGGTTGTTCTGGGTCGGGATCGCTTGTTTGGGTGATGCTGTCGTCGACGTCGGTTGGGATGCCCGAATCCGTTGCAGTTTCGCTACCCAAGAGGCGGCGCGCCGCTGCCATGGGATCGGGGGTTGAGGAATCGGTATCAGTCATTAGTTCACATCGAAGAGGCGTAGAACCCCTTCGCCAGTCAGGTAGTCAAGTCCAGCGATTAGAGCGGTCAGAACAACAATGGTGCAAAACACAACCACTGAGTAGTTGATGATCTCGTCCTTGGTGGGCCACACTACTTTGCGCAGTTCGCCCTTTACCTCTCGCACGAACTGGGTCGGACCTGCCCGTTCGGTGTCATTGGGATTCCCGGCAGACGCGCCGCGACGATCACGGTTGGCTATAGGAGCGCCATCGGCGCTCATTTCTCCCTGCTTTTGCAGGTGCCTTCGTGTCTGTCGATTCATTGCCATGGGTGATTACCGTGTGTTCGGGCCCAAATTCGGGCGGGGATGGATGCGCCGTTAAGGACAACAGCGAAGCAGGGCAGGAGGGACTTGAACCCACAACCTTCGGTTTTGGAGACCGGTGCTCTACCAAATTGAGCTACTGCCCTCAGTGGAAGCGAACTTCCAAGTGATGAGGCAGTGAAAAACGATAGCAGCGGGCTTCTTCGTTTCCTTTTTCTTATTGAGATGCTTATCGCATTAACTTGCTTGAGTCGCACGGCGACGCCCCGATCGCGAACCGATTCCTACGAGTAACGCGACGGCCACAACGCACATCCCGGCAAATTTTGACCGGCGGCGACGGGC
>DCYM01000036.1 GCA_002331465.1 Candidatus Neomicrothrix sp. UBA2110
GCGAAAATAGGGCCTGAACGAAGTACCGAGCTGCGTCGACGAGTGGCGGCTGAATTGACCACTACCTTCGCGAGTTCTTACAGCGACACGCTTTCTTTGGAGTCGGTTCTCGACATTGACTGCATGAACGAGTACTCCCAAATGAGCACCCAAGGGAAAAGCCTTGTTTGTCCGCAACTTTGACGAAACGCGCGTTCCGACACCGATGTTGTGTTCTTTTCTCTGATCACATTCATCGATCTGAATGCACAACACAACGGGTCGATGTTCTGGTTCTGACCACTTGGCTTGCTACCCCGGCAGACGCATCTCACATGTCAGTACGCTGCGGTGACCAGCGGTTTGGTTGAGCTTCCAAGAGCGATTAGGAGAAATCTCATGACTGATCAAATGACCACGGAGACATCGTCTGAAAATTCGTCAACCGTAGCTAGTCAGCCCGACTACGAAGTCGTGGTCATTGGCGCCGGAGTTGGTGGTCTCTACCAGATCAAACGACTTACCGACCTAGGGGTAAACGCGACCGTCCTTGAAGGCGATGAAGACTTGGGTGGCACCTGGTATCGCAATCGGTACCCGGGCGCTCGTTTCGATTCCGAAAGCTTCACATACGGATACTCATGGGACGAGGAGCTGTTGGAAGAGTGGGATTGGACAGAGATGTTTTCGCCACAACACGAGACACTCAAATACCTGAACTTTGTGGCAGACAAGTTCGGGTTGCGCGAACACCTGCAATTCAACTGCTACGTCGAACAGATGGTGTTTGAAGAGTCATCATGCACTTGGATCATTCACCTGAGAGACGGGCGAGAAATTACAGCGCGGTTTATTTTGACGGCTGTAGGACCTTTGTCAGTCCCAACTATGCCTCGCATCGAAGGTATCGACAGGTTCCAAGGCGAATCGTTCCACACCTTCCATTGGCCTACCGAACCTGTTCAACTTGCAGGTAAACGAGTGGCAGTAATTGGCACCGGCGCAACGGCAATACAGCTGATTCCCGAGGTCGCAAAAGAAGCGCAAACTCTGACGGTTTTCCAAAGACGGCCAAACTGGGCGGCGCCCCTCAACAATCGTGTCATTTCCGAAGAAGAAATGGCAGACATACGAAAACGGTATGACGAAATTTTTGCTGCCTGCGCTCGCACTCCGGGCGGTTTTGAACACGAACCAGACCGGCGTGGGTTTTTTAACGTATCCCGCGAAGAACGTCTCGAACTTTGGGATGGCCTATACGACGGTCCAGGTTTTGGCATATGGCTACAAAACTTCGTCGAAATCTTCATGGATGAGGACGCCAACGCAGAATTTTCTGAGTACATAGCCGAGCGCATCCGTCAACGCGTCGCCGATCCACAACTAGCCGAGAAACTGATTCCCAAAGACCACGGATTCGGAATTCAACGTGTGCCACTGGAAACTAACTATTTTGAGGCATATAACCGCGACAACGTTCAACTCGTAGATTCCAGTGAGACACCGATCGAAAAAATTACCGAAACCGGAATTCAAACGAGTGATCAACACTACGAGTTCGATCTGATCGTCTACGCCACCGGTTTTGATGCGTTCACGGGAGCGTTCGACCGGATCGACATTCAAGGGGTAGGTGGTATGAGCTTGCGAGAGAAATGGTCTGACGGTCCTGTGACCTACCTAGGACTTTTAGTCAGTGGTTTCCCCAATTTGGTCATGATTTCGGGACCACAAACCGCAGCAACCAATTTCCCTCGTGGAGCTGAACTGTCAGTTGACTGGGCAACGGCGCTACTTGAACACATGTGGGACTCAGATAAGAAACGTTTCGAAACTGACCTTGCCGCGGAACAGGGATGGTTTGACCACGTGGTGAAAATGTACGAGCCGTTCTTGCTGCGAACCGCACAGAGTTGGATCACTGGTTACAACTCCAACCTTGAAGGGCACGAGTATGGAAAAACTCGATACAACATATACAACGGAGGCGGACCCCGATACGCAGCGGGTCTGCAAAAAGTTGCGCAAGAAGGATACGAAGGAATAAATATCGAATAGCTCCAGTCCGAGACTGCTCTGCAGCAGGCAGTCGGGGCAATAGACATCAAAAATTACAAGGTGGTGGAGGTGGCGGGAATTGAACCCGCGTCCTCCGGCGTTTCAATGAGTCTTCTCCGAGCGCAGTCGCTTTAGAAGTTGTCGGGCTGAAAGCTGGTAGCGACCCCAGATCTCGCAGCCGTATCCGGCAAAATGTCCCCACCAACACACCGGCGATGATGTTGGGCAAGCCTCTCAAATGAGGGCCACCGCTACCCGAGAGGCTGGGGCAGTGGGGCCGTTACCCGTTGCCTAAATTAGGCAGCGAGTGCCAGGTCATTGGTTTTGACATTGGCGTTTGTATATGTTCCGACTCTTTAACGTGGATCCGGAGACCACGGCTCGCTTCTCTCATATCGACCGACGAAGTCGAAACCGATCACCCCCGTGATCTGTCTAGAACAGGGTCTAGACCTTCGACGTCAGGGTAGCGGCGATATTTGGATAGCTGATTCTGAAATGCTGTTTCTTGGAAAAGTCGAATCAACGATTGCGGTAGGACATGGCTCGGCGGGCCTCAAGGTCACTTTCGCGTTTTCGAATGACGTGCCTCTTGTCGTACTGTCGTCGCCCTTTCGCCAGCGCCAATTCCATTTTGGCCTTGCCGTCTCGGAAGTACACCGACAACGGAATCAACTGCAAGGGTTCTTGCTCAGTCCGTGCACGTAAACGATCGATCTCAACTCTGTGAAGTAGCAGCTTTCGGGGGCGATCAACAATGTGACCGTTCTGCGCTGAGGCATGACCCCAAGGTGAAATGTGCATCCCCAGAATCCACATCTCTCTACTTCGTACTCTGGCGAATGCATCCGCGAGTTGAACAGAGCCGTCACGAAGGGACTTGACTTCGCTCCCTTGCAGCACCATCCCACATTCATAGGTATCGAGAATGTCGTAATTTGCGCGGGCGCGACGATTCGAAGCAACGATTCGATTCTCCGAAGCGCCGGTTGTGTTCATGCTGTGCAGGGTACCGGGACCTTGCATATGGCGAATATCGAATATCGAATATCGCGTTGAGCACTCAACAGCGCCTTGCGTGCTTTACACGACGACGGGTAGATGTACGCCATGGCAGTGTGGGTCTCGGCGTAATCTAGGTGCTGTGACAGGACTTGCGGTTACCGTGCTTGGTTGTTCGGGAAGCTATGCAGCGGCAGGGCAAGCATGCAGTGGATATTTGGTTCAATCCTGCTCTACCACTCTGTGGGTTGACTGCGGTCCTGGCACTCTCGCCAATGTGCAGAACCATGTCGGTCTAGACGACATCGACGCGATAGTGGTCTCTCACCATCACCCCGACCACTGCGCTGAGTTGCCAGTTATTTACAACGCGTACAAATACTTCACCGACGTTAGGCACATGAGGGCGATAGGAACTGCCGATGTTCGGCGAGTCACCGATGCCTTCCAGCCCGATGGTGACAGCGGAGATTTTTTTAATTGGGAAATTGTTAGTGACGGATGTGTCGCTGAGATCGGTGATATCGAAATCAACTTCTCTCAGACCGACCACCCCGTTGAGACTCTCGCTATGCGATTTCGGTGCGACGATGCGTCCATCGTTTACACCGCGGACACGGGAAGAAGGTGGTCGTTAGCGCGACTTGGCCAAGAACCCGACATTGTGGTGGGCGAGGGCACTTTGATCGACGCCACAGATAACCCA
>DCYM01000260.1 GCA_002331465.1 Candidatus Neomicrothrix sp. UBA2110
TTTCCAATTCCCCTGCAGCGCAACGGCCTTGATCATAACTCCGCCAAATGCTGTCAGTGCTACTGGTTGTCTGCCGGGGAAACACTAGTGCCGCAACTCACAATTGACGTTGCACCAAGGGCATTCTTTACCTAAGTTCTCAGAGTTTTTGCTTGCCTAGTTTGCGTCGGCTACCGCATTTATATCGACAAGAAAATGCCTTCCTCCGTATTAGACGACCGTGACTTCTCATTTCGCGGTCTTCAACAGGAGGAAGGCAATGTCTGGCAAGGCGGCCAAGATTACGTGTACCGAAAAACAAAAGAGCATTCTTGAACGGATTGGACGTTCGACGACCGTATCCACACGACTCGTCCAACGTGTAGGCGTTATCCTAATGGCATTCACCGGTTCGCTCAACTCAATATCGAGATCGCCATCGAACTCAGCCTGGCACGACAGCAAGTCGGCCTCTGGCGACGGCGGTGGCAGCAGTCCTTCGACTCGCTGGTAGCCATCGAATGTCGTGAAAGTGAAGCCGCACTGCGTCGGGCTATCGAAGACGTTCTCAGTGACGCCCCGCGTAGCGGTTCCACCGGTACGTTCACCGCCGAACAGGTAACTCAAATACTGGCCACGGCCTGTGAGCCCCCTGTTCAATCCGGACGGCCGATCAATCGCTGGACCCAACGCGAACTCACTGATGAAGTGGTCCAACGAGGTTTCGTATCATCTATCTCGGTCAGCCAGGTTGGCCGATATCTGGCCCAGGCCGAATTGCAGCCGCACCGCAGCAAGTATTGGCTCAACACCAAGGAAAAAGATCCCGAGGTCTTCGAACAGCAAGTACAGACCGTTTGCCAAACTTATTTGGAGGCACCTGACCTGTATTTCCAGGAGAATACACACACCGTATCGGTGGACGAGATGCCTGGCCTTCAGGCGCTCGAGCGAATCGCCACGACGATCCCGATGCAACCCGGCCAACCAGAGCGGATCGAATACGAATACAAGCGACATGGGACGTTGTGCCTGATCGGCAATTGGGACGTGGTGCTGGGACAAATGATCGCGCCGACCATCCGCGCTACGCGCACCGAAGAAGACTTCGCGTGGCACATTCACCACACAATCCAAACTGACGCGGAAGCGGGTTGGATAATCGTCGTAGACAACTTGAATGTCCACTGCAGTGAAACGCTCGTTCGCTACGTGGCTCGGTTGGAAGGGATCGACGAGAGTACATTGGGGAAGAAAGGCAGGTCCGGAATTCTGAAATCCGTGGCGACGCGGCAAGCGTTTCTTTCGGACCGCCGCCATCGAATTCGGTTCGTGTTTTTTCCAAAGCACACCTCGTGGTTGAATCAAATCGAGATCGTGTTTGGAATTGTGGGTCGACGTGTTATGCGTCGTGGCAATTTCTCGTCGGTTACCGCAATGAAGGAACGATTACTGGACTTCATTGACTACTTTAATCGCACGTTCGCCAAACCATTCCGCTGGACCTACACGGGGCGCCCGATCACCGCAGAAACAGTTAAACGCCCTGCCAACTGGAAGGAACAATGGGCAAGCAAGCGACAAAATAGTGAAACTTTGGCTTTGGTGGCGTAACAATTGTGAGTTGCGGCACTAGACTGACGCGCAAGCAGCAGTTCCCTGCGGATGAGAAATGTGGTTGAAACGCAGTAAACGCGCCAGCTTTCACCGGTTGCGTCTCGTAGTGCATTCAGCTTTCACCGGTTGCGTCTGGCAGTGCATTCAGCTTGCATTGCTTCTATTGCCGAAATCTCATAGTTGGCGATTATTAGTGGTAGTAGATTTCTCTCGAAGGACTCGAGTGCGAACGTGAACCCGCAAGCGAGATCCTGTGATGCTGAACCCTGCCGCTATTCCAAAACGAGCTGACCGCCTTCCGCCGCCTCCGTCTCGAAAACACTTGTCGTTCGATCCGCTCATTCGCACCATCCACGAACGAGCACAACAGCTGCCCGATGCGCAAACGCGAGACGGAGACTATTCGATCGCCGATGCCGTGATGTCAGCCATCGCGATGTTCTCGCTGAAGGATCCGTCGCTGCTCGCTTTTCAAGGTCGACGCAACGATCACAATATGAAAAACTTGTATCGCATTGAAAATGTCCCCAGCGATACGTGGATGCGAGAACTGCTCGATCCGATTTCTCCCGCGGCTCTGCGGCCCATGTTCAACGATGTGTTTCGGCAACTGCAACGAGGCGGAGCTCTCAAGCCGTACGTCTTTCACGAAGACTCCTACCTGCTGTCGATCGACGGTACGCAATACTTTTCGTCGAAGAAAGTCCACTGCGATTCGTGCCTGCAGAAAAAGAACAAGAAAACCGGCGAGATCACTTATTCTCATCAAATGCTCGGGGCCGTGTTGGTTCATCCCGATTGCAAGCAAGTCATTCCTTTGGCTCCGGAGCCGATCATCAAACAAGATGGCGATTGCAAAAACGACTGCGAACGGAACGCTTCCAAGCGTCTGCTCACACAGATTCGCCAAGAGCATCCGAACCTGAAACTGATTGTTGTCGAAGACGGACTGGCCAGTAACGCTCCGCACATCCAATTGCTAAAGAGCCTGCAGATGAACTTCCTCTTGGGAGCCAAACCCGCCGACCACGAACACCTGTTCGACCAGGCAATCCAAGCCGCCGAAGAGGGCCGAGATACCTCGATCACTTGGACCGATCCCAAGCATCCCGACGTGCTCTGCGAGATCCGTTTTGTCGAGAACCTCGCGCTCAACAAGACGCACCCGAATCTTCGCGTGAATTTCTTGCAGTACACCGAGTACGGTCCCGACGGGCACGAACGCAAGAAGTTCAGTTGGGTCACCGACCTGCCGATCAC
>DCYM01000115.1:0-481 GCA_002331465.1 Candidatus Neomicrothrix sp. UBA2110
CAAGTAGTAAAGCGTCGCCCTTGTCGGCACCGAGGGGGGCAATCTCGTTGCGCACACCAGTGGACGTCTCGGCATGTACGACGGCGATCACCTGCGGGTTTGGGTGAGCGTCGAGAAGTCGTTGCGGATCTATCGCTCGACCCCACTCCTCTTCAACAGCTATGACCGTTGCCCCAGCCCTTGCCGCAACATCGCACATGCGACTTCCAAAGACCCCGTTCACCCCGACGACCACCACATCGCCCGTTTTGACGAAATTGACGAACGCTGCTTCCATTCCCGCTGAGCCAGTAGCGCTTATTGGGAAAGTAAGGAGGTTGTTTGTTTGCCAAACGGTTCGTAAACGTTCGTTTGTCTCATCTAGGAGAGAGAGGAATTCTGGGTCGAGATGGCCTAGAACGGGCCGGGTGAACGCCTCTATTACCTCTGGGTAGGGATTACACGGGCCAGGGCCCATAAGTACGCGGTCGCTGTGAATCAC
>DCYM01000115.1:874-7606 GCA_002331465.1 Candidatus Neomicrothrix sp. UBA2110
ACAGGTCGTAATCTGGTAACGAGGCTGCTGGTGTCGAGACGCCCGCCTCCATTCGTCTGGATTTCGGCGTAAAACGCGTCAACAAGTTTGGTGATTTCTACAGGCGCACCAATACGTTCAGCCTCTTGTATGACGATGTCCAAGTCTTTGCGCATCCAGTCGACGGCGAAACCAAATTCGAATTCGTCGTGCGTCATCGTTTTTCCCCGGTTTTCCATCTGCCATGAACCTGCTGCGCCGCTACTAATCGTTTGGAGGACAAGTTCTAAGTCCAGGTCGCTACGCCTTCCGAACTCAAGTGCTTCAGAGAGCCCTTGTAACACTCCGGCGATACAGATTTGATTCACCATTTTGGTTAATTGCCCCGACCCGGATGGGCCTATGAGGTTGCAAGTGTGGCTGTAGGACTCAATCACCGGTTTCGAAAGTTCAAACCACTTTTCTTCGCCGCCGCACATGACTGTCAAGGTGCCATTTTCGGCACCCGCTTGGCCGCCCGAGATCGGTGCGTCTAAAAAGCCGACGTCCTTCTTCATACAAGTAGCTTCCAGTTCCCTGGCGAGCTTCGCGGAAGCAGTCGTGTGGTCAATGATCAGCGTGCCTGAAGTCATAGCGGTGAGAACGCCCTCAACGCCCAGCACTACGGAGCGGACGTCATCGTCGTTCCCGACACAAAGAAAAACTATCTCAGCTTCGACTGCAGCCTCTCGGGGAGTTAACTGCCTTGTGCCCCCGTTTTCTGCCACCCACTGTTCGGACTTGGATGGAGTCCGGTTATACACAGTCACCCCGTGACCAGCATTGGATAGGTGCCGCGCCATTGGATAGCCCATCACGCCTAAACCAATAAAGGCGACCTGTTTCCGTGTGCTCATGGTGACTCCCTTCGTGTTATTTGTGGCAAACAGCTTCGAGCATTATTCCGTCTGGATCTCTCCAAAAAGAGGCGTAATAGGGTGGCGGATAATCCGGCCATTCTTGGGGCGTATGAACAATTTCCGATCCAAGTCGCTGAGCAGCCAAAGTGGCTTCTTCTACCTCGGCTTTTGTTGGCACCATGAATGCAAGATGCTGCAACCCCGCATATGCAGGACGGTAGGTGTCTTCAACGGGATAGAAGAAAATGTACGTACCATTTTTGTTATTGGCGGGTCTAAATGCGAACTGATCGTCGTGGGCTAGGAATTGCTCGTAGCCCAAATAAGACATGAGAGCGCTGTAATAGGAATAAGACACTTCCAAATCTGAAACGTTGATGCCAATGTGCCCTAACGGCATGTTTTATTCCTCATTACTTTCACCCGCAATCAGGTCGCGAACCTCGTGTTTAAGTACTTTTCCCATGACGTTGCGAGGGAGCTCGTCTACCCAGATCACTTGTT
Organism: Candidatus Neomicrothrix sp. UBA2110; assembly: GCA_002331465.1. GTDB lineage: Bacteria > Actinomycetota > Acidimicrobiia > Acidimicrobiales > Poriferisodalaceae > UBA2110. The sequence goes on from DCYM01000115.1 coordinate 2,257, forward strand.
TCGGGTGTTTAAAGCTAGCTAATCGCCCCGCAAAGAGTTCCAACACTGCTTGGTCGTCGGGAGGTATATCTGCGGCAGCCACCCCGACCACAATTGGGACTTCTCCCCAACGCCGATCCGGTCGCCCAACAACCGTCGCTTCGAGGAATATGTCGCTTTCGGCGAGCACGTTTTCGAGTTCCGCGGGGTAAATATTTTCCCCGCCTGAAATCACTACGTCTTTCTTGCGATCATCGATGTATATCCATCCGTCAGCGTCGGCATGCCCAATATCTCCTGTGTGGAACCAGCCGTCAGTAATTGACTCAGATGTCGCTTCATAATTTCCCCAGTATTCCTGCAAGATGTTTGGACCGCGAACCCACAATTCCCCGGAAATACCACCGCTCACATTGGCGCCGTTATCGTCGACAATGCGAATTTCGCAAAGAGTCGATGGTTTGCCACACGATCCAGGGTGGTTAAGGGCCTGATCTGCCTTTAAGACAATTGCGGTCGGAGCGGTTTCAGTCGCACCGTAGACCTGACCCACCGGGATTCCACGTTCAAAAAATGGTCGAGTTGTTGCTTCAGGAATAGTTGACGATCCAGCCATTAAGCCGCGAAGTGAAGACAGATCTGTATCTTCGAATCTTGGATGTTCGCTCACAGCGTTCAACGTTGAAGGAACGAACAGCGACCAAGTTGGTTGCCACCTTTCGACATCTCGTAGCCATTCGCCGGGATCAAACGCACGGTGAAGAAGAACTGCCGCTCCGCCCATCAGAGCGGGAAGAGTCTGAATATTGAGTCCTCCTACATGGAACAACGGGAGAAATGTAAGAAACCGATCTTTGGGTGTTAGATCATGCGCATGAGCACCATTCAAAGCGTTGGCCATTAACGCACTCTGGGTTAAGAGAGCGCCTTTAGGCTTCCCTGTGGTTCCGGAGGTATAAGCCAAGAGCACGGGGTGCCCTGCCTTTCCTGGCCGAGGAGCCACTGCATCGGCACTCAGGAGAGTTTCATCATCAATTACGTGAATGGGCAGTTCCCTCGCAGATTTGCGCGCGTGGTCACTAAACATTGGGTCGGCAACAACGATCTTTGGGTCGGCGTTGTCGATGATCCACTGATGTTCAGAGACCAGCAGACGCGAGTTCAGTGGTAGGAAAATTGCTCCGAGACGAGAACAACCAAGAAGTAGTTCGATTGCCAAAGGACGGTTCGGTCCTAACCATGCGACACGGTCGCCCATGTTTATGCCCTGTGCATTGAGCCAATCGGCAACTGAGCTCACTCGCTGCGATAGCGCGCTGAAGCTAGTAGCGGACCCTTCGAACTCGATTGCGGGCGCATCGGGCTGATGATCGGCCCATCGATCCACCCACGATGCAACGTCTTGCCCTTCGCTCCACATTTGTGAACTACTAAGCCAAATCCCCTTGCAAGACACCATTAACGACGACAGATTCGTCATCTAACAATACGGTGTGATTTCGCATAGGGAGATCGAAATGGCCCAACGTGTGTCGGCCTGCGTGCTCATTCGCGCCGGTCGAATATAGGAAGTTGCCAGCGAATGCTCGTTGTTCGGTGCCATTGGTTTGGCTTCTGTCATACAAGGGCAGGGTGTCCCAGCGCGCCCCAGGGTTCATGCCCCATCCAATATGACTGGCCGCATAGGCATCTCTGTCGTTCCACGCGTCCGTGTAACTGCGAAATAGGGATGCATCGGTTCCATCTCCTCCGACTTCAACTATGTAGTCGTTCTCGATAGTGAGCGTTATCGGAGACTCTACGTAGCGTTTAAACGTGAGGTTGATGTCTCCTCGGTCCATCACAATGGTCCCATTGACCGTATTGGCTTTGGGGAAAGCCAAACACAGACCACCCGGCCAATGCGAAATGGTGCTCGGGCGAGTTGTGTACCCCCATCCACCGCCACAAGGGGCTTCGCTGACATCAACCGTGATGTCAGTGCCAGCGGTTGAGGTAACTCTCATCTCCTTGGCTTGCATCAACTTCTTAATTCCTGCTTTGACCTTCGGTTCAAGGTCGTGGCTAGGTATCAGGCGCTCCAGTGCCTCAGGATGTTCATTTGAGACCATGAGAATGCGACTGCCCCCTGCCAGAATCTCAGGAAGCTCAGGTGCGTGGAGAAGCCCCTCGACCGTGCAGTCAACGACAAAATCGACCGAAGAAAGGGCTCCGATAACGGCTTTCGAACCGGCGATCGCGTCAGATGCTCCGGTGGAGCGAATCGGTACGGGAGCCGACTGTCGAAGCGTCGGCAAAACAATGTGAATGGGGCGAATTCCGAGGCGATCGAGCCCCAACTCCGCCAAGTTAACGTTGACGTTTCGGCTCTGCGTCTCAGAAAGTATCGCAGCGCTTTGAGTTTCATCGGCAGCACACATCTCGAAGACACGCGCAAATGCCTCAATCCATTTTCCTTCGATTCGCTCTACGAGCATGAGTCCTCCCGCTTTCCGCTAGCGCGAACGTAGCGCCCAACGCTCTACTTAAGCACCGATGTCTTCAAATCGATCAAGATTCCTTCTCGCGTCCGGTTAAGGCGTAGACATGAACGCCCATCGCAATTGCCAACGTAACCGCGCTAGCGACGCCGCAAGCGTTGGAAATTAGAAGATTCCGAACGCCGGGCCGACTAATTAACTCCCAAATACCGTCGTTAGAGCTCACCTTGATCAGAGATGATCACGCGGGTCTTCGTCGGTGCCGTGCAGGTGAACAGAGTCGTTATACCGGCGACACATCCACCTTCGACCGCGAGCCGGGCTGGACAAAATCTCCAATTCGGTAATCGAGGTAACCACGGGAGCCAATTCGGTGTGCCACTGGTTCACCCCCAAGCCAAAAGCCGTCGCCATCGCCGCGGAAATTACCCCACCATGACAGCCAATAAAGATGGTGGAACCCTGATGACGATCAGCTATTTCACTAAGAGCTTCGGCAACCCGATGACGAAAACCCGCACGGCTGTCAGCCCCCGGAATAATGGGCGTATACGGGTCCCGTTGTTCGAAATTTCCTAAATCGTATCGAGCTCTGACTTCTTCCCAGGTAAGACCATCAGCTTCTCCCAGCCGGAATTCTTCCAGACTGGGATGAATGTTTATTTCGAGATTTAACGAGGCACTGGAGAGGACGATCTCGGTTGTTTCCAATGCACGCGGTAAAGGAGATGCATATGCAATGTCGATTGAGTTCTCACTCCCTGACGCGAATCTCAAACCCAGCCTCTCGGCCTGATCCCGTCCACGATCAGAAAGCCCAGAACAAGTTTTGGGACCTCCTACCACGCCCTCGACCATGACCTTGGATTCACCGTGGCGCACAAGGAGGAAACGGGCGACTAGGGCGTCATCAGTCGTAGCATTAGCCATCGAGGCACTCTAGGGCAGCACGCCCGCACATCCGGTGTCTCACATGTAAAGACTCGTCGCCTGCGACGTAGTCCCCAAACCGTGCGAATGAGGTGCTGAACGATGGAAACGATCGAAGTAGAGGTGGATCCTTCTGAGGGTGGGTTTGACCCAGAAAGATTAGATCAGCTCGGTGCACATTTACACCGTTACGTCGACGATGGCCACCTTCCAGGAACGAACGTGCTCGTTAGCCGTGGAGGGAAAGTGGTGTATCACGATGTCTACGGTTATCGCGATATTGAACGCTCGTTACCAGTGGAGAGCGACACCATTTACCGTTTTTACTCCATGACAAAGCCTGTCACTTCTATAGCACTCATGCAGCTTTATGAGAGAGGGTTGCTCCAGTTAAAGGATCCAATTTCGAAATGGATTCCCGCGTTTGCCGATACCCGAGTCTTCGTAGGGGGCGACGCGACGAAACCAGAAACTCGAGAGCCGCTAAGACAAATCTCGGTCCATGACCTACTCACTCATACCAGCGGCCTTACCTATCACTTCCACATGGCTAACACCGTTGACGAGATGTACCGAAGAGCCGGCTTTGAATGGACCAAGAGTCCTGGCGACCTTGAGAATCAATGCAACGTCGTTGCATCGCTACCTCTTCTTTTCGATCCGGGGACTGAATGGAACTACTCATGTTCGACGGATGTTGTGGGCCGTATCGTTGAGTTAGTCGCTGGCGTTACTCTCGATCAGTACTTTCAAGACCATATTTTTGAACCGTTGGGCATGACCGACAGTGGTTTCTCGGTGTCGGAGAGCGAACGCGAACGCTTTGCGTCGTGTTATTACCCTGATGCGCAATCGTTAAAGGCAACTCTGCTTGATGACGCGCAAAAGTCACGTTACCTGCGCGAGCCAACAGCGCTTTCCGGTGGCGGAGGATTGGTTTCTAGCCTGGGCGACTACCACCGATTTACCCAAGCGCTTAGAAACGGCGGCGAGTTCGACGGTCATCGCATCATCGGCCGGAAGACCTTGGAGTTCATGACCACCAACCACCTCCCTGGCGGCGTGGATCTGACCGAATATGGTCGGCCACTTTTCTCAGAAACAGCGTACGACGGAGTGGGTTTTGGGTTGGGTTTTTCGGTAGTGATCGACCCCGCTAAGGCACAGGTTCTGAGTCAGAAAGGTGAGTACGCATGGGGTGGCGCGGCGTCCACCGCATTTTGGGTAGACCCCGTCGAAGATGTGACCGTTATTTTCTTGACCCAACTTCTTCCTTCCAGCACGCACCCAATCCGACCCGAAATGAAAGCTCTCGTGTACCAAGCGTTGGTTTAAATCAGGGACGCAAAGTTGATAAGTACCGCTGATACACGCTCAATTTGAGTCATATGGCCCGCAGCTATTACGAATCTCCTCCATTGGGCGCGTCTGGCTGATTGACTCTCTGTATGACCCAAGCGCCAACAGAAGAATTCGACCTCGTCATCGTCGGAACTGGATCAGGAAACAGCATTCCTGGTCCTGAATTTGACGAATGGAAAATCGCGATCGTGGAAAAAGGCGTTTTCGGCGGGACTTGCTTAAATGTGGGTTGCATCCCATCAAAAATGTTCGTTTATGCGGCAGACGTCGCTGAAACCATCCGCAACGCTGCAGCGTATGGCATTGATGCAGAAGTGAAGAGCGTCGATTGGGTGGCTGTCCGAGACCGCGTGTTCGGTCGCATTGACCCCATCGTTGAGGGAGGGGAGAGCTACCGATTAAGTGACGAATGCCCCAACATCACTGTATGCAAAGGAGAAGGACGCTTTGTAGACCCGCGAACACTCGAAGTAACCGACGAGAAAGGCACGATTCGCCGAATATCAGGCCGCCACGTAGTCCTTGGCGCCGGCGCTCGTCCCTTTATTCCTCCACACCCGGGCCTGGAGAACATCGAGTTTCATACCTCAGACACAGTC
>DCYM01000190.1 GCA_002331465.1 Candidatus Neomicrothrix sp. UBA2110
GGGCCCCGAACCTGGGTACCACCCCATTGAACATCGGCACCTTCCGCGATCGAGAATTCTGGAAAGCGTTTTAACCACTCTTCCATAGCCACAACTAGTTCCATGCGAGCCAAATTGGATCCGAGGCACCGGTGAATGCCTATTCCAAAGGCGAAGTGACGATTTTCTTGCCGGTCGATAACCACTTCGTCAGGGTCCTCGAACATTTCTGGATCCCGGTTACTGGCACCGAAAGGAAGAAAGACTTTTTCTCCTGCTGCGACAGGACAACCTGATATTTCGACGTCTTCATCTGCTACGCGCGCCATGGTGACCGGCGAATAGGCACGCAGAAACTCTTCGACCGCAGTTGGAATTAGTTCCGGCTCAGCGACAAGACGATGCCGGTCGTCGTCATAAGTAGCGAGATGCAGCAAGTTCGAGGCAATGGAACTCCACGTCGTGTCGATACCCGCGACGAGAAGAAGGAAACAGGTGCCCAGTACATGTTTGTCGGTAAGTGGATCACCGTTAGGGAGAGTCTCTGCTTGAAGCTTGCTGATCAAGTCGTCGCGTGGGACTCGGCGACGATCAGCAATAGTTACAGCGAAGTACTCAAGGATTTCTTTTGTCGCCTGGGTTCGGCGATCCCACTCGTCTGCGTGACTTTGCAAAATATCTACCGCCCAACGAGTAAACATTTCGCAGTCCTCTTCAGGCAAACCGATCATTGATCCGATAACACGCACCGGGAGGTAGCGAGCGTATTCTTCTGCCGCGTCGACTATGTCCGACGGGTCGATGGCATCAAGAAGCTCTATGGCAATACTGCGTGTTACCTCGCGCATGTCCTCAACCGCCTTGGGTGAGAAGTAAGGCAGCAAAATTCGTCGAGCGTCGGTATGGAAAGGCGGGTCAGAAGTAATAGGAGGCGCGACTAGGAGACTGGTTCCGTCAGGAGTAGCTACGACTCCGACGTCGCGCGATGAAAAACGTTCGGTGTCGTACGCGATTGACGAAATGTCGCTGTAGGTGGTCGGCAACCATCCACCGCCATCTCGCGAGGTATGAGCTACTGGGCACTCTGAGCGCAAGCGTTTCCAAACCTCGGGGGCATCTTGCACGTATTCGAACCCGAATAGATCAACGTCTCGTTCCGAGTCAGATAGATCTGCCATGCGTCCAGAGTAGATCCAGAGCTAGTGGTCGTGCACGTAGGCTCTCTTCATGAGCTCAAATCACCTTCACGGCGACCTTGGCCCCGGACTCCTCGAGGAAGTGGCTCCGAAGGTCTTCAGCTATGTGCAGCCAGACGGAACCTGGTTCATCAATAACACCGGATTCGTTGTCGGCGAAAGTGCCGTGGTGAGCATTGACACGACCTCAACAGAACTTCGAAACCGCGCGTATTTGGATGCAATCGCATCGGTAACAGAGAACCCGGTCACCTTGGTAGTCAACACTCATCACCACGCAGACCACACTCACGGAAATTACTTATTCACCGATGCCACGATCATCAGCCACACCACTTGTCGGAACGTGATGATGGCTACGGGGATTCCCGACTATCGCGCCGCGTTCCCTGGGGTTGAGTGGGGAGATTTACAGTTTCGTGCTCCTGACCTCACCTTTGAGGGCTCCACCACCGTGCACCTCGATGATTTAGATATCGAACTGTTTGATTTAGGTCATGTAGCCCACACGGACGGCGACGTTCTGGCATGGCTACCCGAACATGGCGTGTTATTTACAGGGGATCTCATCTTTCACGGAGGGACTCCTTTCGCCTTATTTGGGTCCATCCAAGGGACTTTGGATGCTCTGGACACGATCGAGAGGCAGGGAGCGAACGTGGTTGTTCCAGGTCACGGACCTGCCTTCAGCGGCGCTGAAATCGGCAAAGTGCTCGATGCTCAAAGGGCTTACCTTCGGTTCGTGCAGGAGGCAGCCGCAGAAGGAGTCGCATCGGCACGCTCACCTTTGGAGCAAGCAGCTGCAACCGATCTAGGCGAGTTCGACGAGCTCACTGATGCTGAACGGCTCGCCGGAAATCTCCATGTCGCGTACCGCGAAAATCCTGAATCGGACTACGAGTGGGTGGGATTCGAGAATGCGATCGGGGACATGATTGCTTTCAATGGAGGCATGCTCCCACGTTGCCTAGCGTGACTCTGTTCAGTATTCAGAAAGGTAATGTCAGTCCAGCCCGGGGCCACTCTGCGCGTATCAGCTTGCCTGTACCTGACAATGTGATGTAGGCCGTTCTCATATCTGCGCCACCGAAGCAAATATTGGTGCAGATCGGGTCATCTACGGGAAAGAATGCAAGCTCCTCGCCGTTTGGGGTGAAGGTGCTGATCCCGCCTGTTTGGATTGTGGCAACGCTCACATTTCCATCGGCGTCCATTGCTAATGAGTCGAAGAGCTTCCTGCCTGCCGGACGGGCCAAGAACTTTCCGTGAGGCGATCCCGCTATTTCACCTGGCCCCGAAAGCTCCCAATAAAGGATGGAACCTTGGTGGGTTTCGGCTACGTACACCCTGTCTTGTTGGGGTGACAAACCAACGCCATTTGGTCCATCAAGAGGGAACGCCACCTCTTGCACCTGCGATCCGTCAGCTTGACCGTAGTAAAGCCCCCCGCGATCGCGTGTCCGTGCTCGGGTTTTCCCGTGGTCGGTAAACCAGAATCCCCCTGTCGAGTCGAACATGAGATCGTTCGGACCCTTAAGCGGTTCCCCATTTACTTCGGCATAAAGGATTTCAACTTTTCCTGTTTTGATGTCGATTCGTTCGATACGACCTGAGGAGTAGTCGTCCGGTACCAATCCTGGAACCGTCAATCCTCGCGCCTCACCCCATGTGAATCCGCCATTGTTACAGACGTAAAGAGCACCGTCGGGACCGACGGCGGCGCCATTGGGACCACCTCCTGGTCGAGCCACAACATCGATTGACCCATCGGTTGGATCGATTCGAGAAATCGTGCCTCGTTTCACTTCGACAAGCACGATCGAGCCGTCTGGCATTACTACGGGCCCTTCAGGAAACTGCAATCCGGTCGCGATGACGTCGTAGTCGCTCATCAACTGACCCTAGCGCCCGTTGCCGTAGTCTCGGCGAGGGGGCCTTAGCGATCAGCCAGCAGCGTGTTGAGCTCCTCCTGGGTCATCAGCACATCCCGGGCTTTGGAACCAATAGAGGGCCCCACGACTCCTCGCTGTTCTAGGAGATCCATAAGTCGCCCAGCGCGAGCAAACCCGACTTTCAGTTTGCGTTGAAGCATTGAGGTCGACCCAAGCTGGCTGTCCACAACTATGACCATGGCTCGCATCATGAGCTCATCATCACCTTCGTCGCCAGACGAGCCACCTGGGATAACGGCAGATGTGGAGCCCTTCACTCCTTCGACTCCTTCGACGTAGTCGGTTTCAGGCGCTTGTCTACGCCAGTGAGCGACCACTTGATGAATCTCAGCTTCACTCACCCAACAGCCTTGGACGCG
>DCYM01000083.1 GCA_002331465.1 Candidatus Neomicrothrix sp. UBA2110
GGCTCAATCGTGCTATTCGGACCGCCAGGGGCTGGCAAGGGAACACAAGCCGCCAGAATCGTAGAATTGACGGGAAAGCCGCAGGTCTCTACTGGAGATATGCTAAGAGCAGCAGTTTCCGCCGGCACTGAGTTGGGCATAGAGGCGAAGAGGTACATGGATTCCGGCCAGCTTGTCCCTGATCAAGTCATTATTGGACTAATCGAGGAACGACTCCGGGAGTCCGATGCAACCAATGGCGTGCTCTTCGACGGCTTCCCGAGAACCGTTCCCCAAGCCGAAGCCCTCGCTAGCATCACCCCAGTATCCGCTGTCATCTCAATCGAGGTTCCCGACGAGGACATTGTGGGGCGCATAGTAGGCAGGAGGATGGATCCGGACACCGGTGACATCTACCACATCTCGTTCAAGCCCCCCCCTCCAGAGATCGAACACAGACTCATTCAAAGGAAGGATGACACCGAAGAGACGGTTAGAAATCGACTCGAGGCCTATCACGAGCAGACAGAGCCGCTCGGCTCGTGGTATGGGAGTAGGGGGCTATTGACTCCTGTTGACGGAAGTGGCACGATTGCCGAAGTGGGTGTTGCGGTGGCCTCCGCTGTCATCCACCTTTGAGGTGAACCATGGGAAGACGCAGACAACGCAGTGGGCGGAAACAGTTGAGACGCAGGGACGAAGCTGAGAAGGCGGTAGAGCAGCTCTCGACCATTCTGGGGGCGAGTGTGGTTTCCAATGAGGAGATTGCTGACAGCGCAGCACGTCAATTGATGGGGATTGGAAGGAGGCACGGGGTGCGTGCGAAGCCCCGGGTCACCCGCATGATTTGTAGGGCCTGCCAACGGTCTCTCATTCCCGGTAAGTCCGCCCGAGTTAGAATCGCTTCTGGTGCCGTCATCACTACTTGCTTGAGGTGTGGAAGGGTCCAGCGGGCGGGCCGGGATTTCAAAGAGGGGTATTGAATTGGCTGACTACGTCCCGAAGGCGGTGTTGTCTAGGGCGAAGAGCGACCAGATTGAAATCTCAGTCAGAATTGGACGAAGCGGAATAACCGAAGCCGTTCTCGGGGAGCTCTCCGAACAGTTAGACAAGAGGCGACTGGTCAAGGTAAAGGCGAATAGAGGGGCTGTTCAAGGTTCTGGTGAGAGAGCGGAGTTGTTCGAGGGCCTAGCTGCAGCAACTAATTCGAGGCTCGTGTTCCAGCGAGGCAACGTCGCTGTGTTCTGGTTCGGATAATTCAGTTCGTCCAATAAAGGCCGGGCTAGTCTTACCCTCGAATAGTGATGTATTTAGAGGCGTAAAATCTCGGCGTTAGCAATGGTCAGCGAACCACAGGTCGTCCTGGCAATTTTCGTACTTTCTTTTGTTCTAATTCTCTCTGAGTTAGTGCACAGGACGATCGCTGCTTGGTTTGGCTCCACCGTCCTCCTATTCTACGGACATGCTACGGGGGTGTTCGACACCCATAGCGAGACTCTTGAGCACACCATGCTCGGTTGGATAGAATTCGAAGTTATCGGTTTGCTTCTTGGGATGATGGTATTCGCATCTATTCTGGAGTTGTGCGGGTTCTTCGAGTTCATTGCTGTGAAGGCAACAAGGATGAGTGGGGGGGATCCTTGGCGACTACTCGTCCTCCTTGGTACATTCACCACCCTCATTTCGCTAGTGATTGACAACGTAACTGCCATTATTATCATCGCACCGGTAACACTGAAGATCTGTAACAAGCTGGAGATTAATCCTATTCCGCTACTTATGGCCGAGGCAATTTTGTCAGATACTGGTGGTGTTGCATCTATGGTCGGCGATCCCCCTAATGTGATGATCGCTGCAGAGGCTCACTCAATGGGGTTGGAGCAATTTGGATTCAACGGTTTCCTGTTTCGTTTGGGTATCCTGACGTTGATTGCATGGATCGCTACGCTTAGTTACTTCAGGTGGTACTATCGTGACTGGAGGAGCCAGGTACCTCCTGATGTAGGATCGTTGCTGGAGGATGAGTGGGAGTACGTCACAGACCGAAACCTGATGAACACGACTCTGGCAATCCTCGGACTCACCGTCGTGGCGTTCTCCGGAAAGGAGTTCCTCCATCTCGAAATTGAGATTCATGCCATAGCCCTCGCTGGGGCCGGCCTAGCTCTCATTGCCGCCAGACCAGTGGAGGAGGAACTCAGAGAGGGCTTCATCAACGATGTAGTCGACAAAGTCGAGTGGCAGGCCCTCATCTTCTTCGCAGGACTTTTCATCCTAGTTGGTGCGGTCGGCGACGTCGGTTATCTGGAAAAAATGGCTAATTGGATATTCGACAACTTCGGAGATGACGAGGTAATGCTAGCAGTTGCAATCATTTGGGTCTCGGCCATTTGCAGCGCGTTAATCGACAACATCCCGTTCACTGCAGCTATGATTCCGGTGATTGTCAGCATCACCGAGGCCAGCAACGGAGAGCTCTCAACCGCACCCCTGTTTTGGGCACTGGCAATGGGGGCAGGATTCGGAGGAAATGCCACTCCGATCGGCTCGAGCGCCAATGTGATGGCGGTCGCAATCAGCGAACGTGGTCCTCGACCCATCACCACTATCGAATGGGCCCGCGCCGGCCTACCCGTGATGGTAATCACATGCGTCGTCGCGACCGTTTTCATGGTCCTTTTCCACGGAGTGCTGTACTCCTGAACATAGTACTCGAATCCCGCTATAATCAAGACGCATCGTCTTGTGGCCTGCTCGTGAAAGAGTGCCCAGTATGTGGTTTTTC
>DCYM01000215.1 GCA_002331465.1 Candidatus Neomicrothrix sp. UBA2110
TTGGAATTATCAAAAGTTCAATCGCCGCGCACAAGATTGGGCGATCGTAGGGGTCGCTGCGGTCCAGGTGCAGGGCACAACTCAGGTTTCTTTGGTCAACATGGGCTCGACTCCGCTGCGCGCCGCTGCGGTGGAGGCCGCGTTAGCTGGAGGAGCTTCCTCTGTGGAAGCTGCAGAGCAGGCCGCAGAAGGAACTGACGCCCCCACAGACCTCAACGCGTCACCAGAGTACCGAGCGCATCTCGCCCGAGTCCTCACTCGGAGGGCGTTGGAAGCTGCAGGAATTTCTTGACGAAAGAGCGCTAGCGCGACAGACAAGTTTCCAATTGCTGTAAAGGACCGACCCTCCTACAACGAAGAGCAGGTCAGTCCAGGAGCCCAGCGGCTTGGCCTCCATCAATGAGCAGCCCTGTCCCGGTAATAAATTTCGCCTGCTCGGAACACAGAAACGCCACTGCTGCACCGAAGTCATCGGGATCACCGGTAATTCGCGCAGGCACGGAGGCGGCTGCGGTTTCTCTATCTGGCACAATCTTTGCGACCCTGTCCGTCCAGTGGGTACCTGGCTGAGCAGAATTAACTGTCACTCCATCGGCTGCGACTTCTCTGGCAGTAATTTTGAGAAAGCTGGTCAATCCCGCTCGGGCTACCGAGCTGGCCATCAGGTACCCGATTGGTTGTTTGACGCCGACACTAGTGATGGCACATACGCGTCCCCAGCCACGCTCTCGCATAGCGGGTATGGCAGTGCGACACATTTCGATCATTGATCTGCAATTCATGTCAAAAGCAGTTTGGTAGGCATCTAGATCGGTGTCTGCGAATGTGCCCGGAGGGGGACCGCCTGCATTGGTAACGAGGATATCTAAGTGACCCAATGCGCTAGTGGCGTTTTCAACGAACTCGCGACCTGAGTTCGGTGTCGACAAATCTGCTTCCAGGGTGATCACGTCACCATCGATAGTTGCCGCAGCCGCGGCCAGCTTCGCAGCATCGCGGCCACAGATAGCTACCCGAACTCCATCGGCGGCAAGAGCCTTAGCCGCGCCAAGCCCCAATCCTGCAGATCCCGCAGCAATCGCAGCCGTCCGTCCGCTGATACCCAGATCCATCTCTAAATCCCTTCTAACGTCTCGCGGCAAGATATCCGCTACTAGGGGTGTCGTGTCGAATCGACATCCAGTGAGGGCTAAATAGGTCCGAGGTCGTATTCTTTATGGGGCATGTTCAATGTCCCCAATTCCCCCGCCGAAGTTAGTGCTGCCTTGAGCAATCATGGCTACTTGACCGATGAAGGCCTCGCCACGGTCGTCTATCTGTCAATGAGTATGCAGCGTCCTCTTTTTCTTGAAGGCGACGCTGGGGTTGGAAAAACCGAACTCGCCAAGGTACTAGCAGCTTGGACTGGTGGTGAACTCATTCGGCTCCAGTGCTACGAGGGCATCGATTCGGCACAGGCGCTTTACGAGTGGGATTACACGCGTCAACTGTTGCACCTTCGGACCGCCGAAGCTGCAGGCAGAACCGACAACGACAGTGGAGTCGTCGAAGACGAGCTCTATTCGGAACGCTTTTTAATCCGTCGCCCATTACTCCGAGCCATCGACCATTCTGATTCCCAAAGCCCGGTTTTGTTAATCGATGAAGTCGATCGAGCCGACGATGAATTCGAAGCTTTCCTTCTGGAAGTTCTATCGGACAATACCGTCACGATCCCCGAATTGGGAACCTTCGGTGCAGAAAAGCCTCCACTAGTCGTGGTTACTTCAAATCGAACCAGAGACGTACACGATGCTCTGAAACGACGGTGTTTATATCATTGGGTGAATCACCCAAGCCTTGAACGCGAAGTTGAAATAATTCGACTCAAGGTCCCTGATGTGGACCACAGGTTGGCTCGCGAAGTTGCGGGAGCTGTCGAAGCTATGCGGGGTATGGGTCTATACAAACCGCCGGGCGTTGCTGAAACAATTGATTGGGCAATTGCGCTAGGAAAATTAGGAGAAACCCGCCTTGACGAACAGACGATTGCCGCGACGCTTGGCGCTGTACTCAAATACCGGGAGGACCAGGAGCGTGTTACAAACCAAGGGCTTGAAATGATTATGGCTGCTGTCACCAATGGCTGAAGTTTTGACAACTGACCGGATCAATGATCCTGCGCAAATCGCGACTGCCTTTGGCCGGCTTCTTCGAGGAGTTGGGTTCGACGTTCCGGTCAGCAGGGTGATGTCATTTGTTGAAGCTCTCGGATTGCTGGGCCTCCAATCTCGAGAAGACGTGTATTGGGCGGGTAGGGCGACCCTCGTTTCTGATCCACAAGATTTAGTTGCGTTTGACCGAGCGTTCGCTGTGTTTTGGGAGGGTAAGAGAGCGTCCGGCATTGCGGTTGAATTGCCCCCGATATCGGTAACGCTTGCTACAGACACTGGTGATGATGAAGCGGATCAGTCTGATCTCAATGCGCGCGAGACGGGGCCAACTCTGAGAGTCAGGTACAGCGCTTTAGAGACCCTTCGACAAAAGGACTTCGCCGAGTGCAGCGACAGTGAACTAAACGAACTTCAACGACTAATGACGGGCCTTCGGTTTACGTCGACGACTCGGCCTTCTCGCAGAAAGGTCTCTTCTAAACACCGAACCCGCCTGCCTGACTTACGTCGAACGGTTCGCCGTGCTCTCGTAACGGGAGGAGAACCGATCCATCGGCAGTTTCTCGAAATGGATCGTCGGCCTCGTCGCCTGGTTCTGCTGCTAGATGTTTCGGGATCAATGGAGCCCTATGCGCGAGCCTTAGTTCGTTTCGCTCATGCGACAGTTGTGGGAAGAACGCGCGTAGAAGCCTTCGCTATTGGCACTCGATTGACGCG
>DCYM01000063.1:0-1767 GCA_002331465.1 Candidatus Neomicrothrix sp. UBA2110
TGCCGATTGGTCGAGTAAGCGGGCTTTCAATTAGTTCCGGAGTACCGAATGGATCGAATGGCTGGGTGTTGACAGTGCCGGAATTATCCGGAGAGGTGATAGTCGGAATTCAAAACGGGTCAGCGTCAACAGCCACTGTTGTCTTGTCTCGTTACGGGCAACGTGACCGCTACCAAATGCGACTCGGCGCTTACGCTGACCAGCAAATTCGTATAGGCGCAGGAACCACCATGGAAATCAGAGCCGATGTGGCCATCGCCGTAGCCGCAGTACACCAGAAACCAAATGGTGCAGGTCTCAGTTCCGTTCTCCCGGTCAAATTTTCCGAGGAAAACAAATGACCCGACTTTTCATTGCGGCCGCTTTAGCTGCATTGGTGACTTTGGTTACGCGTTTCGTGGACCGGCGTCGCACAGCACATCCACTCGCTGTTCGCCGAGGAGCTCTGCCGACGCAAGTGCCCGCCAAAGAAGTTGGTCTAGGTGACGGGCCAGCCATCATTATCTTTACCGAGTCGAGTTGTCGTAGCTGTCAGGACGCAATAAGACTGATTCGAGGACCAGCTGGCGCCGGAATCTCGGTCGCAGATATCGAATACGGTGCGCAGCCAAAACTACATAAGCAGTTTGGTATCGACACAGTTCCAACAACCGTTGTCGTTGACGAAAAAGGCGGTGTCGTTGCTGGATGGACAGGCAGAGTTGACCTTAGTGAACTTACTTTGGCGTTGGCTCAGGTCATTCAGTCAGAGCTTGACTGATCCAGGGAGGGTGAGCTCGTTGGTGAATTTGCTGAGCTTGGGTCTTCTTCGGCTCCACTTGGTGTCGGGACCAACATGGCGACATCGTCACCACTAATAGTCTCCTTCTCCAATAACGCCGCAGCCACTCGATCAAGCGCGCCACGGTGTTCGATTAAGGCGTGACGAGTACGAGCTTCTTGCGTACGCAAAATTCGTTCAACTTCTTCATCGATGACCCGAGCGGTCTCATCGCTGTAATCGCGCCCGCTTACGAGGCCCTCGCCTAAGAACACCTGGTTTTTTGAACCCCACGCCATAGGCCCAATCCTGTCGCTCATACCCCACTCCATGACCATTTTTTTAGCTAATTCCGTGCCTTGAACCAGGTCGTTTGCAGCACCCGTAGAGGTCACACCAAATACTGTGTCTTCAGCCATGCGGCCACCGAAGAGAACAGCGAGTCGGTCCTCTAAATAGTCTTGGCTGTACGCGTGTCGCTCCTCAGGAAGTTGCATTGTCACGCCAAGCGCTTGACCCGTGGGAAGAATCGTCACTTTATGCACCGGGTCGGCGTGAGCGAACAGCGTCGCGATTAGGGCGTGCCCTCCCTCGTGATACGCGGTCACCTCTTTCTCACGATCGGTCATCGCCACTGATTCTCTGCGTTGCCCCATGAGTACGCGGTCACGAGCTGCCTCGAAATCAGCTTGGGTAATTGATTCACGATCGCTTCGCACTGCATGCAACGCGGCCTCGTTCACAAGATTCGCAAGATCAGCGCCGCTCATTCCCGGTGTGCTCTTGGCGAGAGTGTCAAGATCGATGCTTTCGTCCACCTTCTTGCCTAGAACGTGAACTTTCAAAATCGCGGATCGTTCCCCAAATTCGGGCAGCGGGACCACCACCTGCCTATCGAACCTACCTGGGCGAAGAAGCGCTGGATCAAGAATGTCTGGCCGGTTCGTCGCGGCCATCATCACTATTCCCTCAGTCGGCTCAAACCCATCCATTTCAGCAAGCATCTG
>DCYM01000063.1:2109-2556 GCA_002331465.1 Candidatus Neomicrothrix sp. UBA2110
TTGAGAGTTTGTTCTCGCTCATCATGCCCCCCACCTAAGCCAGCACCTCGTTTACGTCCGATCGAATCTATTTCGTCGATGAAAATAATTGCCCGACCCAACTTTCGAGCCGTCTGAAATAAATCGCGGACGCGGCTCGCTCCAACGCCGACAAACATCTCCATGAAGTCGGATCCCGTCACAGACAAAAACGGGACGCCAGCCTCTCCGGCTACAGCGCGCGCAATGAGAGTTTTGCCGGTGCCAGGAGGCCCAACCAGTAATACGCCTTTGGGAATGCGTGCGCCAACAGCAGCGAACCGCTCAGGCGCTTTGAGAAAGTCAACAATTTCGGTGATTTCTTGCTTCACACCCGTATAGCCAGCGACGTCGTCAAAGCCTGTTTCTGGACGTTCAGTGGTGTACGTCCGCGCTTTGCTCCGACCGATCGACATGATCCCACTCATC
>DCYM01000146.1 GCA_002331465.1 Candidatus Neomicrothrix sp. UBA2110
GCGATTCACACGCCCGGGATTCTTCTAAGGTCTGGTATTGGTCCTGTTGAAGATCTGAATCGAATCGGTGTGGACGTAATTGCCGATGTCTCAGGGGTGGGACGAAACTTGTCGGATCATCCGGGAATAATAGTTTTGTGTCGTCCAACTCATCTTGAACTGGTTGCAGGAAATCAACCTATTATTCAGACGATTCTGAGGTATACCGCCCCAGCGAGTGACCAGCGAATGGACCTGCAGGTAGAACAGTTGACGTTTGCTGGGAGAGAAAATGTTCCTTATTTTGGTGTTGCCGCTGTTCTCGAGCAGGTAGAGGGCGTCGGGGAACTGATCTTTCCGAACGCCGACCCCTTCGCGTCTCCTCAGATTAGTTCTCGGTTTTGTGAGAATGATCGGGACGCCACGCGTCTAGCAGAAGGCTTTTCCGATGCGCTTCGTTTTGTAGACGCAGGACCATTGGGAGCGTTAACTGAAGAAGTTGTCTTTCCCGATATGCAGCGAATGTCGCACCGGGGTGATGTTGTCTCTTTGCTCCGCCGTTTCGCCGCGTCGGCTTACCACCCGTGTGGAACTGCTCGGATGGGTCCACCCGACGATCCAACCTCAGTGGTGGATCAATACGGTCGATGTCATGCAGTAGACGGGCTGGTGGTTGCCGACGCGTCGATCTTCCCCACGGTGCCGAGAGCGAATACCAACCCAACCTCAATCATGGTCGGGGAAACAATCGGTGAATGGTTGAGAACCGAACCGGGTCGTTACGGCTTGTGAGCATTCGTCCTTCGATCCGACAAGTGGCCTTAGTCGCTACTGATTTCGATGGCACTCTTTTGGGTGCCGAACGAGAAATCTCACAACCCACTAAGGAGGTTCTTCGTCGGCTGAACGAGTTCGATATCGAATTCGTTGTCGTGACAGGACGACCGCCCCGGTACTGCAAGTCGATACCTCAGCAAACGGGGATCCCGACGACGTTGGTATGCGCTAATGGCGCGGTGGCTTACGATCCTCTGAGAGACATCACAACACAGTTCGCGACCCTTGATTTGTCCGATGCGCGCGCCTTGGTAACCGAAATCCGCGACGCCCATCCGAATGCCGGATTTTGCGCTGAAATGGCCGACGACTTTGTGGCCGAACGGAGATGGTTGCAACAAGCGGGTCGAGCAACTGATACCGATATTTCTGACTTGGTTCCGTTGCTTGACCATCGCGTCCACAAGCTCCTGGTGAACCTGCCTGACCTGTCCGCGGATGAAACGATGGCTGTCCTCAATCCCTTAATCAACGGGCGGGCAAACGTGATGCACGCCGGACTTCCTTTTATCGAATTAATGCCTCCAGGTGTTGACAAGGCTTTCGGCCTAAAAAAATTGTGTGACCAACGCCGAATCACTCCGGAGCAAGTGATGGCTTTTGGTGATATGCCCAACGACAATGCGATGCTTGAGTTTGCCGGTTGGGGGGTCGCAGTCGCTAACGCACATCCCAATACTCAGAGCGTCGCCAATGAAGTGACTTGTGCCAATGTCGCAGATGGTGTCGCGAAAGTTCTTGCAGAAATGATGGGCGGTTAATCCACACCAGTCGTCAGCAAGTCCAATAACGCGGAGTGCACAAGTTCTATCTCGTGACGTTCCACGAACTCATTTCGAGTATGGGCTATCGATGCGTCGCCAGCTCCAAAGTTCGAGGCGGGAATGCCGTGCTCGGCGAAGCGTGCAACGTCGGTCCAACCCAGTTTCGCTCGGACTTCGAGCTCGTTGCGGGTGATTAGGGTCCGCAAAAGTGGGTGACCAAGCGCGGGCATCGCCCCTTGGGCATGATCATCGATAATTAGCTCGTCATAAGGTTGGAGTTGTTCCGCTACATGGCTTTGCGCTTCCTCAGGACTACGATCCGGCGCGTATCTAAGGTTCACAGTGAGAGTTGCTTCATCCGGCACGACGTTGCCTGCCACGCCTCCTTCGACATATACCGCTTGCATTGCTTCGCGATATTCACAGCCGTCGACTACTGGACGCCGCCCTTCGTAGCTGTTCAGAGATTCCAACACTCGCCCCAGCCGATGAATGGCGTTGAGGCCTTTCCATGGCCGAGCGGTATGAGCGCGCTCACCTTTGTAGACCGCCTTCACGCGGAGGGTTCCCTGACATCCCGCCTCAATCGTTGCGGACGTTGGCTCACCCAACAGCGCGACATCGCCTACAACTAGTTCGGGTCGCAGATCGAATAACTGTTTCAGTCCATTGTGCTGGGCTGCCACTTCCTCACAGGAATAAAAAACGTAGGTCACGTCAACCGCGGATTCGTTTACAGCCAGAGCCGTTGCTAGCTGAGCAGCAAGGCCGCCCTTCATGTCACAAGCGCCTAGGCCGTAGAGGCGGTCTCCCTCGATTCGGGCACCTTGATTGTTATTCGCCGGGACCGTGTCTAGGTGGCCGGCAATAACAATTCGGTGTTCTCGACCTTGTTCAGAACGTGCGACGACGTTGTCTCCGAGACGGTGTACAGCCAAATGGGAAGCCGAGTGGAGACGTGATTCGAAAAGATCAGCCAGAGCTGTTTCTTGATGACTCTCTGATGGCACGTCAACCAGTTCGGCCGCCAAGTCGAGAAGATCGATCACCGGCCCAAGGGTACGGTCTGATCGCGAAGAGCCGTCAACTCGTTCCAAGTCGTTGCTCTAAGAGTCCGATTCTTTCATCAGGTTGCACTGCAGCGACTCGCACGTGCTCCGCACCGCTCGACCCGTAGAACTCACCCGGTGAAGCCAGGAGACCGATTTGCTGAACGAGTTGACGGGTAAAAGCCCAAGCATCACCATTGGGAGCGGGCACCCACAGATAGAAGCCCCCTCTCGGGAGATTCGCTTCGACTCCCATCGTTGTCATCACCTTTGCCAAACGTTGTAGACGAGCGAGATAGGTTTCCCGTTGCTTGTTCACATGTTCTTGGTCGGCGAGTGCCGCAATGGCTGCGGCTTGGGCCGGCCCAGGCACCATAAAACCTGCGTGCTTGCGAACTTCGCGCAGGTAGCCAACCAAGTCGGGGTCACCCGCGTAAAAACCCACACGAACTCCAGCAAGATTCGACCGTTTCGATAGCGAGTGCACAGCGACCACGCCTTGGGTGCCAGTAGCCAGAATCGTGCGGGGAGGCCCGTCCCATGTGAATTCGCTGTAACACTCGTCGCTAAAGACCGGCACTTGGTGCGATCGTCCCCATGCCGCTGCTGCTTCTAGGTCATCAAGGCCGCCGGCTGGATTTCCAGGGGTATTGACCCACAAAAGAAGAGCGCGAGCCCGGTCTTCAGGGGAGATGGCATCTAGTCGTATCGACCAATTTTCATCCACTGGTACTGGAACAGCCCGACAACCCGCTAATACCGCCCCCATTTCATAGCTCGGGTAACTAATCGCTGGATATAAAACCGTGTCGCGGTCGGGGTGTCGCAATTTCATCCAGTGAGGTAGCCCTACGACGAATTCTTTGGTACCTACGGCAGCCGCAATCTCCTGGGCCGGGTCCAGCTGACAACCGAGTCGGATCGACATCCACGCAGCAACCGCTTCTCTAAATTCAGGGGTTCCGATAGACGGCGGATAGCCGCGTTCTGTATCTGAGCTACCTAGAGCTGCGACAACTCCCGGAGGTGGCGCATCAAAGGGTGTCCCAATTGAACAGTCGACAATCCCGCCTTGGTGGTGGGCACCCAAAGGTTTGAGTTCATCGAGTCGGTCATAAGGGTAAGGCGGTGGGTTGAAGCCTTTCTTCTGTGTCATCCAACTCTCCCTGAAACATCGCGGACAATGAAGTCCGAGAGGAGGCTTTGAGAGACTTCATCTAAACGTGCCTGAATGCGGGTGCCATGCTCTTCGTGTTGCTCTAGCAAGACTTCACCTTCTCGATGTGCTGCGGCCAATATGTCACCTCTGCTCCAAGGAATTAACAGTTCCACTATTTGAGTGAGGCTCCGCAGTCGGTCACCTATCGAAGCGAGGAGCCGGTCCAATCCCGCACCAGTTCGAGCGGAAACCCCCAGGGAGCCTTCATGATGACGCAGAAGGTGATCTATGCCGCCGTCATCAACTTGGTCGACTTTATTAAAAACCGTAAATTCGGGTACGTCTCCAGCCCCAATCTCGCGCAGCACTGACCGCACCGCTTCCATTTGGGCTTCGGGGTCAGACCCGGAGCCGTCCACGATGTGAAGAAGTAGGTCGGCCTCCGCCACTTCTTCAAGAGTCGATTTGAATGCTTCGACTAGACCAGTCGGCAATTTTTGGATAAAGCCAACGGTGTCGGTGATCAACACAGTTTCACCACCGGGGAGCGGTAGACGTCGAGTAGTAGCATCCAGAGTTGCGAAAAGGCGATCTTCTACCAGCACTTCAGCGCCAGTCAGATGGTTCAACAAAGTGGACTTGCCTGCATTGGTGTATCCAACAATAGCTACGGTATGAAAGCGGGAGCGTCGACGAGATTTCCGCTGATTTTTTCTGGTTCGTCTTAACCCAGTGAGTTCTTTTTCTAATTTGGCCAATCGACGTTGGATCCGCCGACGGTCTACCTCAAGTTTCGTCTCGCCAGGCCCTCGAGTGCCGATCCCTCCGCCCTGTTGACTGAGTTGATCACCTCTCCCCCGTAATCGCGGTAACCGATATTTCAGTTGAGCTAACTCAACTTGTGCTTTCCCCTCCAACGTTGTCGCATTCTGAGCGAAAATATCCAGAATCACCGCCGTGCGGTCTAACGCTGTTCGCTTAAGAATTTTTTCCAAGTTGAACTGCTGTGCCGGGCTGAGTTCGTCATCAAAAACCACGGTGTCGGCATCTGACGCCTCTGAGGTTGCGTGGATCTCACTTGCCTTGCCTTTTCCAACATATGTAGCCGGGTCTGGCGCGTCTCGCTTTTGGATCACTCGATCAATCGGGTCGGCACCAGCCGTATCGACAAGCTGAGCAAGCTCATCGAGGTTGGCTTCCACTTGATCGGTTGAGGAGCCAGGGAATCGGACTGCCACCAAAATAATTTGTTCCCGAAATGAACGGTCGATGAGACCCGTGGCTTCTCCGGCAAACTCCCCGAAGCCACCTCGGTGTGAGGCCTCACCGTTCTGATCATCGAGGGAATCGTTCATATGGGAAGTTCAATACTGGCAACGTAAACCGTTGAACCGATGAGAAGTGGGTGTTCGTTGGCTACCACTTGCACTTCTCCTCCAGGCATCCGAACGTTCACATGCTGTTTCACTAATCCCCACTGATGTGCGCGAACCGCGGCCGCTGTCGCTCCTGTTCCACATGCTTGAGTAACTCCCGCTCCGCGCTCCCACACCAACATGTCGAGGTTGTCGGTGTCGTTTGGGTCTGCAGCGACACATTCGACGTTTATTCCTTGCGGATAGAGAGCTTCGTATCGCGGGCCGAGTTCGCCGATGTCAACTGCCGCTAAGTCGTCGACAACAACAACAAGGTGCGGGTTTCCGAGATCAGCGGTGCCTATCAAGGACCCAGCGGTCTCTGCCAAAATCCGGTCATCTACCCCGGGGCCGGGACCAACCGGCCCCATGTTGACCGAAGCCTCCGCGTGGGTGCCGTCAGTGTCGATCTCTACCCGTCGGCGCCCGCCGGTGGTGTCGATCTCAAGGGAAGTAGCTCCTGTTCCATAAGCCATGGCATGGGCTTGAGCAAGACATCGGATGCCGTTGCCACTCATTTCGGCGATCGATCCGTCGGAGTTGTGCAGCAGCATCGTTAGATCGGCGCCATTATTACCCGGGAGCCCTAATACGAGGCCATCTGCTCCGACGCCGGTTCGACGGTCGCAGATTTCGCGAGCAAACGACGCCAAAGCATGGGGCGCCTGATCCACTAGCCCGACAAGAAAGTCGTTACCTAAACCGTGATGTTTAGTTAGCCGCATAGAGAACTCCCAGTCCATTCTCACAGTTCCGGGCGCGATTACTGCAACGAAATTTCATTAATCAATGCGTTGATCTCGTGGTGTTGCACCCATTCCACTCGTGGATCACGCCGAAACCAGCGTTGTTGACGTCGCGCAAACCGTTTAGTGCGCCGCACTGCAAGTTCGAGAGCGTCTTCTAGAGAAGTCTCTCCCCTCACATGAGCGAGCAGTTCTTTGTACCCAAGGGCTTGACCTGCGCTGTGCGCCAAATCAAGGTCAGCTAACTCTCGAACCTCTTCTAGAAAGCCAGCTTCCATTTGTTCCAAATAGCGCTGTCTGATTCGCTGATCAAGGTGATCGCGGTTGATGTCAACACCAATTATTCGGTAAGGCACCTCAGGGTAATGATCCAAACCTGGACCGAAAGAAGAAAAGGGTTGACCGGTTCCCAAAGTCACCTCCAATGCTCGAATAATGCGACGCCGGTTGCTGGCCTCCATGCGAGCTGCCCCGTTGGGGTCAAGCTCTCGTAGCCGTTTATGGAGACTTTCCGTATCTTCCTCAGTCTCTAACTCTGATGCGATGTCGCTGAAGCGCGGAGGGGGTGTCAACCGATCGACTACTGCTCTCACATACAAACCAGTCCCTCCAACGAGAAGCGGTACCGCGTTTCGTTCCTGGATCTCCAATCGAGCTGAGTCGTGGGCAGTTTGAAAGTCGACAAGTGAAAAGGGAACATCAGGTTCGACAAGGTCAATTAAGTGATGACGGACTTCCGCCTGGTCCGCTGGGCTGGGTTTGGCGGTCCCTATGTCCATTCGCCGGTATACCTGCATCGAATCAACAGACAGCAGTTCAACTCCAGCGGTCCGTCTAGCGATTTCCAGTGCACACGCGGATTTCCCGGACGCAGTCGGCCCTACAAGCACGATGGGCCGCTCACACAATCCTTCGCGAGTAGTCAGGAGGCGACCACCGGTATTCGCGTTCGATGTTTGGGCGCCGCAGTCACTTCAACTAACTCACCTATGAGATTGAAAGTACGAGCCTCAGTTACGTTCACCTGGGCATAGGAACCAGCCCTGATTGGCTGATTCGCTGGGAAGTGAATCAGCCGATTGTGACGGGTTCGTCCTGTCAACATGTTCGGGTCGCGCTTCGAGCGGCCCTCCACAATGACCTCTTCGTGATGCCCAATTCTGGACTCGTTTCCCAGTCGACTGGAACGCTCAATAACTTTTCGTAAGCGTTCCATCCGCGTCGACGCAACCGAAGAAGCTACGTACTTGTCGACAAGTTCTGCGGCTTGAGTTCCTGGCCGCGGGGAATACACAAAGGTATAAGCGTTATCAAACCTGGCTTCGGCCGCGACCTCTAACGTTTTCTCAAAGTCACTGTCGCTCTCCCCTGGAAACCCGACAATGATGTCAGTGCTAAGAGCTAGATCAGCAATTTCGTGCCGAGCGGCGTGAACCTTTGCCAGGTAACGGTCCGCTGTGTAGCCACGGTGCATGGCTGATAGGACCTCGTCGCTACCTGATTGAAGGGGAAGATGAAGGTGCTCACATATCTCAGCTACTTCGGCCATCGCTGTGATGGTTTCGGGGCGTAAGTCCTTCGGGTGTGGACTGGTGTAACGGACTCGACGAATCCCTTCTACTTCTGAGACAGAGCGAAGCAAATCGGAGAAAAGTGGGCGAGCTGTGTGGCTTCCGGCGACCCAAACTTTCCCCGCGAGATCTTCAGCGCCAGGAGGCAATTCACCACCCCGAAGTTTAAGTGTGAGATCTCGACCATAGCTATTCACGTTCTGCCCCAAAAGAGTGACCTCGGTGATACCGGAAGCCGCTAACTCTTCAACTTCTTTAACAAGCTCGTTGTAAGGGCGAGAGATTTCTCGGCCGCGGACCGCTGGCACGATGCAAAAAGCGCACGAATTGTCGCATCCAATCTGAATAGTCACCCAGGCGGCGTAGCTAGCATCTCGTTTGACGGGAAGTGCTGAAGGAAAGACCTCCGACTCTTCAATTATTTCAGTTATCGGGCCACTGATGCGAGCCTCGGCCAACAGCCCAGTCGCTCGCGCGACGTTGTGAGTACCGAAAACAACATCGACGTGGGGGGCTTTGTCTTGAATCATTTCACGATCTTTTTGAGCGAGACATCCTCCGACAGCGATCTGAAGATCAGGGCGTTCCTTCTTTAACTTCTTCAGGTTTCCCAGTTGCCCGTAAAGCTTGTTGTCCGCATTTTCTCGAATGCAGCACGTGTTCAGAACGATGACGTCAGCGTCGTCGAAAGAGTCGGTTTGCTCCAAACCATCCATTTCAAGCAGGCCCGCTATGCGTTCAGAATCATGTTCGTTCATCTGACACCCGTAGGTGCGGATCACATACTTTCCGCTCACGCTCAACAGGCTATTGGGCATCGGAGGTAGTCATGGAGTTGAATCTCACTGTGAGCATTTCGATTGACGGTAATCGGCCATGGGCAGAAGACGTTCCTGAAGGACGTTTGATTAACCGCGGACACCCTGCCGGCGACCTTTTGGAAGCTTACGACTGGAAGGTATTGCATCGAGGTGTTGGCGAGCTCCTTCTGGAATGCCACCTTCCAGAGAGTTGTCTCAATCCAAAAAAACAATTGTTTGGTGGGTTTACCGGCGCATACGTAGATCTCATTGCGCTCTACACGTCAAGGACCGATTCAAACCCTCCAGCAGGGTTCCAATCAACAATAAATATGCGTGTTGATTACTTCGAACCGATTTGTGAAGGCATATTCAACATCGAGGGACGTGTATTGAACAGGCGAGGGAAGAACCGTCTTATTTCAGTTCAGATCCGCCAGAGTGAAACCACTGCGGTATACGGCTTAGTGACCCTGCGCGATACGGGGGAATGAAAGTGTTCGGCGGCTCTGTCCCTCAAACACGATTTGGAGAACGGACCGAAATTATCGTTGGGTGAAAACGAAGTGATCCGCCATGTTGTCTCGAATATGGGACATGTGCCCTAAATATTGCTTCATTGTCCCGTTGTAGTTGCCGTCCTGTCGCCGATTCTCTGCTCCTTCGAAGTTGTAATAACCCGGGGTGCAGTCCTGGTTTCGGCTGGTTTTCCCTCGGTGAGCAATGACTTCTTGAACCCACCACTCTTCTGCGTCGGTGTCGCAGTCCAAGCTGTGAATACCGTTGTGGCGCACAAAGTCGATGCACTCAGCAATATGTTCACCTTGGCTATTGAGAACATCAGTCAGGTTGAACGCAAAGAACGC
>DCYM01000079.1 GCA_002331465.1 Candidatus Neomicrothrix sp. UBA2110
TTTCCCCTTCGGTGGAGAGGCGCCAAAGCCCCCTCGCTTTCCAGCGTTGCTTCTTCCCTGCGGTCCTGGGGCCTGAGAGTTTCCCGGGGCGGTTGCTCCTTCGGCGCCGACCAGACGAGGCATACAAACCAGTCGAACTCTCCCACTGGGCTTTAGCAGCGAGCACCATCATAAACGCGACGTAAGGCGCGAGGTGCGATAGTTAGGCTGAGAATTCAAGTTGTTTCAACTTGCTTCTACCCTAGGAACTCAGCAATCCGACCTTTGGGGCGTCCGATGATTGCCTTGTCGGGCCTTACGAGCACAGGGCGTTGCATCAACGCCTTGCGTTCAACCAGCAGATCTATTACGGCTTGTGGGTTGCCGATGTACTCCTCCGGGTTTAACCCGAGTTCTTTAAATTTGGAGTCTTTCCGCACGAGGTCTTCAACTGGATCCTCAAGAAGAGACACGATCGTTTCCAAAGTCGCGCGGTCAGGAGGTGTCTTCATGTAGAGGACAACTTCGGCTCGCACATTTTGTTCCTCAGCGACCGCCAAGGCGTTCTTCGATGACCCTCAATGGGGATTGTGGTAAATCGTGACGTCGGCCACTTTGACTCCTCGAAATTGATCGGTAGGACGGTATCAGCGTTTGAAGCCGCCTTGGATGCGTTCAACCATGTCAGGCGCTGGCCCGGGACCTTTTTCTCGTGCCCATTTCAAGCCCTCGTCTCGGCCAAACTCGGCGAGAGTTTTCATCTGACGCTTTTCTTCTCTCAATGTGTGCCAAGAGTTCGCGGCGATGAGATCGGCCCAAGCGATCGTCGCTTCGGACAACTGTTCGCCTGGGAGAGAACTGTTTGCGAGACCAATTTGGGCAGCTTCATGGCCGTCTACGACCCTTCCGCTGTACATCATGTCTCGAGCGATGAGCGGTCCAACTCGCTCAGGGAGCCTGCTGGTCATACCCCAAGTGGGTACCATTCCCCATTTCCCGTGGGTGTCACAAAAGCGTGCGTCATTGGCGCATATAAGAAGATCGCAAGCTAGGGCGAGCTCTAATGCGCCGGTGTAACAGTGGCCCTTTACCGAAGCGATAACTGGCTGGGGCATTGCTTCAATGAGATCAAGAGTTTCTGCCTGTTGATGAGGTGTGCTTGCGTGTTCGCCACGCTCGATTGCCTTTAAATCATTTCCCGCCGAGAACGAACGGCCTTCGCCCGTCAAAATTACGACGCCTACTTCACTTGCATTAGCGGCGAGCTGATCCAAGTGAGATTGAAGTTCCTCAAACATTAAAGGACTAAGAGCATTTAGAGCTTCGGGGCGGTTAAGAGTGAGTGTGCTCACTCCGTTGCGGTCACTACGTAGAACCAGTGGACTGTCGGGCTCATTCATTGTGTCAGCCTCCCACACCAACCGATGATGGGCTCAGGCAGTGCGTAAATCGCCCGGAGCGTCGGAAGCATCGGCAGCCTCGACTTCTTCACGGGTGACTCCGAGCATGAACAATATTGCATCGAGATACGGAACATTTACTGCGGTATCAGCTGCTCCGCGAAGTACTGGCTTCGCGTTGAATGCAATCCCTAGACCAGCTTTTTGCAACATGGGGAGATCATTAGCGCCGTCGCCAACTGCCACGGTTTGTTCCAGCGGCACCCCTTCGGCTTCGGCGATTTTTTCAAGCAACCTTGCCTTGGTTTGAGCGTCGACGATTTCGCCTTCGATTCGGCCCGTGATGACCCCGTCGATGATTTCAAGACGGTTGGCGTGAGCATGATCTAATTTGAGTTCCTTGGCGAGTTCGTCAGTGAAATGGGTGAAGCCACCGCTGATGATTGCTATGCGATAGCCGAGCCTTCTGAGCGTTCGCACGAATGTTCTCGCCCCGGGCGTGAGGACCATTCGCGCGATAGCCCGATCGATTGCCGCAGCGCTGGTGCCCTGTAGAAGTGCGACACGTTCCTTGAGAGCCTCGGAGTAATCGAGATCGCCCCTCATCGCGAGGTCTGTCAATCGGGCGACTTCCTCTCGGTGCCCCGCTTCGTCAGCGAGGAGCTCAATCATTTCATTTCGGATCAGTGTGGAATCCACGTCAAGAACCACTAGGCGGCTGGACCGACGTGACAATCCGTGAGGTTGTACAGCAATATCGATCGACTCTTCGGCAGCGACGTCCATCAGCGCAGCCTGCAGCTTGTCCGAATCCCCGCCCTCGACCAGGAATTCGTAGCTCCAGACTGGAAAACGCGAAAGTCTGTGTATCCGATCTATGTTGCCCCCGCTTGCAGCAATAGCTCCGCTTGTTCGAGCTAACGCTTCGGGCGAAAGCTCAGGACCCAGAGCGGTGATTACCTGGCGTTTCGCATGCCGTGTCGGCGTCGCATCAACAATTTCGAAATCGATGTCGAGACCTCGCTCCCATCCAAATAAGAGAACTTCTTTAACTAGGTCTCTCCCCGTCGGAACGACGACAGCGAGCCCTAAGGTCAACTGACGCCTGACCACCACTTGTTCCATGTCTTGGAGTTCGGAATCCAGGCTCGCCAGTAAACCTAGGAGATCACTGGTGATGCCCGGGCGGTCAACGCCGGTAACACGTATGAGAATGGTCTGGGTGGAGGCCATGGCACCGACGGTACCTTTGGGAAATGTTTAACGCGCGCTTAATTGTTGATCCCTGGATGCCTAATCGGCGCCGTCGCTGAGGGACATGAGCATGACTTTCATCGACCGAAGACAGAAGCGAGTCGTGGAAAGTCAACAATCCTCTGATTAGTGAGCAACCTTTAGTTGATTAACGCAATACATTTGCCGTAATGAGCGCGATCTTGAATCTTCAAGGAGGGCCATGACTCGGCTGGGGTTTCTTCTCGATAGCGAGACATGCATTGGATGTCACGCTTGTACGGTCGCGTGTAAAAGCGAACACGACGTGCCGCTGGGGGTAAACCGGACCTGGGTTAAATACATAGAGACGGGTGAATTTCCAGATACCACTCGCCATTTCTCGGTGATGCGTTGCAACCAATGTGAGGATGCGCCGTGTATGGAGATTTGTCCGACGTCCGCTTTATTTCGAGCATCCAATGGTGTGGTGGATTTTGACGACAACAGCTGCATCGGTTGTAAGGGCTGCATGAATGCTTGCCCATACGATGCGATTTACATTAACCCAGAGACCAATACCGCTAATAAGTGCAATTTCTGTAACCACCGAATTGAGGTGGGCTTGGAACCGTCTTGTGTAGTTGTGTGCCCGACCCATTCGATCAAGGTGATCGATTTCGATGATGCCGATAACGATGCACGACGGATTGTGGAGAGAGAAGACTTGCCGGTTCGGTCTCCAGAGCAAGGAACGGTCCCCAAGGTTTTCTATCGAGGCGCCAACGAAGCTACGCTTGATCCTCTCCTAACGGCCATCCCCAACGATGGGCTTATCTGGGCCGATGTCACCCCCCAACACCCCACACCACCAACCCGAGAACCAGATCTTGTAGGTCGCACGACATACACAACGGCCCATGCGACAGCTTGGAAAACCAAAGTTTCGGGATATCTAGTTACGAAAGCAGTTGCAGCGGGCATCATGCTTCTGGCCGCTCTTATGGTGCTGCTTGGCGAGGCGGATCAGATAACGACAGTCGGGTTCGTGCCGGCGGTGATCGCTGTTTTCTTTGTGTTTGTTACGGGAGCATTGTTGGTGGGGGATTTAAAGAAACCCTCCCGGTTCCTTCTTGTGCTGACTCGTGGGAACTGGTCCAGCTGGTTAGTACGAGGTGCTTACATTCTTGGACTTTACGCGTTCTTGCTCGGAGGTTGGCTATTGGCGGCATGGCTTGAGTCACCTCAAATGCTTAGGATTCTGGCCTTACCAATCGCTGTAGTTGCGGCGAGCACCGCCGGGTACACAGCGTTTCTATTCGCCCAATGCGAGGGCCGCGACCTATGGCAGAGTCAACTGCTTTTACCTACGCTGCTTGTTCAAGCTGTCGCTGCTGGCGGTTCAGGCTGGTTCATAGCGGACCTATTCGTCGACATGCCTGAATCGCAGGTGGTGCGCGGGATAACGATAGCTGCCCTAGTCGCGAACGGCCTCTTAGTGGTGCTTGAAATTTCGGGTGATCACTCTCGACATGTCGCCCAAGCAGTGCATTCCATGACACAGGGTGATCAAAGAACACTTTTCTTGACGGGGATGGTCGGAGGATTGGTTCTACCCGTTATTTTGCTGGCCGTCAGCTTGATCGTTGACAGCCAAGCATCGCCACTTTCTTGTTTCGCTGGGGTATTGATCTTAGGCGGCATGTGGGCATACGAAGATAGCTATGTACAAGCCGGCCAATCGGTTCCCCTGTCCTAGGAGGGTTGATGTCTAACTCGGATGAGTCTCGATATTTAGACGAGGCAAGTTTCTACAAGGATGCGACCTCGAACGCTGGCCTCACTAACTACCCTCCACACGACCAGTGGCACGACTGGACGGAGTTAGATGCCAAAGCTTGGCCGCGCCGAGTAGAACGGCATTTTCGCCTTATTCCCACCACATGTTTTAACTGCGAAGCAGCATGTGGATTAGTTGCCTATGTGGATCGCGAGACAGGTGAAGTTGCCAAATTTGAAGGCAACCCTGAGCATCCGGCATCGAGGGGAAGGAATTGTGCAAAGGGCCCCGCGACTCTTAATCAAGTAAACGATCCCGAACGCATCTTGTTTCCCTTGAAACGGGTCGGCGAGCGTGGCGGGGGAGAGTGGGAACGAATCACGTGGGACCAGGCGCTGGATGAGATCGGCGCGCGCATCCGAACCGCACTTGTTGAAGACCGACGCGACGAGATCATGTATCACGTTGGACGGCCGGGCGAAGATGGGTATACCGAGCGGGTGCTCCAGGGTTGGGGGATCGACGGCCATAACAGTCACACCAATATTTGTTCCTCTAACGCTCGAATTGGTTATCAGTCCTGGATGGGTCACGATCGGCCGTCCTCGGATTACGCCAACGCTGAAGTGATCTTCTTGATCTCGTCTCATCTTGAAGCGGGTCACTATTTCAATCCGCATGCGCAGCGAATCATTGAAGCCCAGGAAAGAGGAGCGACAGTCATATGCGTAGACCCTCGCCTATCTAATACCGGTTCAAAAGCAGATCATTGGCTACCGGCTTGGCCTGGAACAGAACCGTTTCTTCTTTTAGCTCTTGCCAGACTCTTGTTGGAGAACGGTACGTGGGAGCGCGACTTCATGCGGAGGTGGACTAATTGGGAAACGTACCTCGCTGAAACACGTCCTGACCTAGATATTGAGTTTGAATCGTTAGAGAGGGCGCTGCTCGACCAATACGCTGAATACACGCCCGAACGAGCCGAATACATAACTGGAGTACCGGCTGAGGAGATAAGGGAGATTGCGTCAATAATTGGGTCTCATCCCACGAAGTTCGCTTCTCACAATTGGCGTGCCGCAGGTGCTGGCAACCTCGGCGGATGGCAGACAGCGCGTTGCTTGTTCTTTCTTAACGTACTCACCGGCTCAGTCGGGACTGAAGGCGGAACAAGCGGCAACGGGTGGAACAAATTTAAACCTCACGCTCCCTTGGGAACTCAAAAAATCGAACACTGGAATGAGATGTCGTGGCCACGCGAATACCCGCTGAGCTATCACGAGATGTCCATCCTTCTGCCACATTTCTTGAACGAAGGCCGCGGCAAATTAGATACGTATTTCACCCGCGTGTACAACCCTGTTTGGACGAATCCAGATGGGTTCAGCTGGATGGAAGCTCTCCTCGACCCCTCCAAAGTCGAGTGCCATGTTGCTCTCACTCCAACCTGGTCGGAAACGGCCATATTTGCCGACTACGTGCTTCCCATGGGCGTGGGCTCAGAGCGCCACGATCTAGCTTCGTTTGAGACTCATGCGGGACGGTGGATTGGATTTCGACAACCCGTCATGCGCCGCTTCGCCGAGCTTGAAGGTAAGTCGATAGGCAAAGATTCTCGCACCCACGAATTCAACCCTGGTGAGGTTTGGGAAGAAAACGAGTTCTGGATAGATCTTTCTTGGCGGATAGACCCTGATGGAGAGCTTGGAATTAGAGAGTACTTCGAGAGCCGGTCAGAACCAGGTCAACCAATGACTGTCGACGAGTATTACGGCCTCATTTTCAGCGAAGAAGTACCTGGGCTGTCAGAGGCGGCCACTGCAGCCAATCAAACTCCTCTCGAGTTCATGCGTGACAGGGGCGCTTTCGCTATCCCCACGGATCCATACGTACCGTACGAACGTACGGTCGATCCTGCATCTGTCCAGGATTGTTTGAGAGACGAGACAGGTGTGTTCAGAAAACCTGGGACTGCCGGAGCATTTGATGGCTCCCCAGAATCGTTTGCGGAAACCGTGCTGGCACCTTTAGGGGATGGTTCGCCAGCAGTGGAGATCGATGGCGAAATCAAGGAAGGATTTCCAACGCCGTCAAAAAAATTGGAACTGTATTCGACGACGTTGGCTGAATGGGGTTGGCCCGAATACGCCACCCCGACGTGGATACCGAGCCATGTCCATTGGGAGGATCTTGATCTTGACGGTGACGAGCGAATTCTTTTGCCGACTTTTCGGATACCAACTCT
>DCYM01000078.1 GCA_002331465.1 Candidatus Neomicrothrix sp. UBA2110
GCCTGGATTCAGAATCACCTTCGCGCCGGTGCCCGCGGGAAAATACCCCGCGTTACCCAGTCCGTACGCGAAGAACAGTTTTGCTACTGAGTACACCACGTCGTCGGCATTCATTTCGAGGATCGCCGCCGCATACGCGTCGGTACAGAAACCTAGATCTGCATGGCGATGTATTGCTCCTTTGGGAAAACCTGTAGTGCCGGAGGTGTAAAGCCAAAAAGCGATGTCGTCCTTGATGGAAGGGTACGGCTCAGGTGTCTCTACTTCGTCCGAAGAGACACCGAAGTCGCTGTCAAGTTGTGACCATCGAAGGAATGGTTGATCTGTGGCTGCCGAGGTGATCACTTCTTGGAACTCTTCTGAAAACGCGACAGCGACCGCACGAGAATCTTCAAGTAAAAACCTGTAGTCCTTTTCAGTCAACATCGTTGAAACGGGAACAGGGACGGCGCCTATCCACATTGCCCCCCAAAACCACATGAGAAAGGTTGGTCTATCGACACAACACATCAGAATTCGCTGTTCAGGCATCACTCCCCGCGAAACTAGAAACCGCGCGGCGGCTTGAACCCCTTCTAGTAGCTCTCGCCGCGTTGTCGTCAAACCACTAGAGGCGTCTATTACAGCTACAGCATCGGAAGAGTTGATCGCGGGTTCGACGACGAACCGGTGCACCGCGTTCTCCTTCAAGAAAATCCTCCTTGAATAGCCTTGGGTTACAGCCTCGCACGTGTTTTAAAGTGTTGAATGAAAATGCAAAGAAGGCATCTTAAGAGTTTGCCGCGATGTCCGGTAGCGACGTTTCGATAAGGGCGGCGAAGTGACTGCTTTTGATATACATCCGAGCAATTTTCGGCATTGGAATATTCAAATAGTTGGCGAAGTGGCGACATTCCAGCTTGAAGTCGATCCGCGTGCACCAGCCATTGGTGATTATGAGTTGAAGCTCAACAGCTACGACATCGGCGTTGACATCGAACTGGCAAACGCCATACGTCATATTCGATTTCAAAACCCTGAAGTCAAATGCGTAGTCATCACCAGCGCGCTAGAGGGAACATTCTGCGCGGGGGCAAATATTCGGATGCTCGCGGAGGCCGACCACTCTCACAAAGTGAACTTTTGTAAGTTCACAAATGAAACCAGACTCGAAATTGAAGAAGCGAGCCAGCACAGCGGAATCAAGTTTCTTGCTGCGATTAACGGCGCTTGCTCGGGCGGCGGCTACGAACTAGCTCTAGCTTGCGACCACATCATTTTGGTTGATGACAGAAGTACCGCAGTCTCGCTACCCGAAGTGCCCTTATTGGGAGTTCTTCCAGGCACTGGTGGGCTCACTCGACTCACAGACAAGAGACACATAAGGCGGGACCGAGCCGACGTGTTCGCCACTAAAGCCGAAGGCGCAGTGGGTAGGGAGGCGTTGGACTGGGGCCTGGTGGACGAGTTGGCAGCACCAACAAACTTTGTCGAGGCAGTGGCAGCTAGAGCGCATGCTCTCGCTTCAACCTCTAGACGGTTGGATGGCGGTCCCGTTTCTCTTTCTCCTTTGGAGATCTCAATTTCTGATGACAGCATCACTTACCGCTGGGTGAATCTCACCATTTTTGACCGTTACGCCGAGCTGAGAGTCTTGGTGAACAGCAGTTCCGATTGGCTACTGCAGACCGCACGCGAACTTGATGATGTTCTTTGTCGATTGCGGTTTGATTTCCCTCGTATTGGCACGTTGATCTTACGGACCGAAGGGAAAATCGACGACGTCCTCCGATCCGATACCGAGCTCCAATCCCCAAACAAGCATGCTCAACTCGAAACGTTGCTGCTCTGGAAACGGTGCCTATCAAGGCTGGAGATGACGTCAAAGACGTTGGTAGCAGCAATAGACCCGGGGTCATGTTTTGTCGGAATTCTTCTCGAACTCGCCTTAGCCGCCGACCGGACCTACATGCTTGACGGCCAGTTCGAAGAGGAAGATAACCCATTGCTGCCTGCAGTCATCCAACTCACGGCCACCAACTTCGGGGCCGTACCGATGTGTAACGGTCTCAGTCGCGTGGAGTCGCGGCTTTGGGGCGATGAGGCTGGTCTATCAGCGGCTGCAGACCTCGTTGATCGTGAGTTGGGCGCATCGAAAGCCGCACAGTTGGGGCTTGTGACAGCGACCCCAGATGATTTGGATTGGGATGACGAGCTACGGCTCTTCATCGAAGAGCGATCAAGCTTTTCTCCCGATGCTCTGACCGCAATGGAAGCCAACCATCGCTTCTGTGGGCCTGAGACGATGGCTACCAAAATCTTCGCTCGGCTTTCAGCCTGGCAGAATTGGATATTTACTAGACCAAACGCAAGTGGACCCAAGGGCGCTCTCCAGCGGTACGGCAGCGGATCTCGTCCCGATTTCGACAATCAACGAACCTAAATTAAAACGTTGGATACGTGATTACATGCCCAGAAAAATCGATTATTCGGAAAACATTCCGAACAACGTCGACCTCGCTAGCGATAGACGACTACAGCGAGCGTTAGAGAATTGGCAGCCACGTTTCGCTGATTGGTGGGCGGAAATGGGACCCATCGACTTTCAAGACAAGGAAGTTTATTTACGCACTGCTGTTGACGTCGGTCAGCAAGGTTGGGCCCATTTTTCCCACGTCAAACTCCCCGATTATCGGTGGGGCATATTCCTTTCTGAACGCGACCCAAGTCGCCGAATCGGTTTCGG
>DCYM01000166.1 GCA_002331465.1 Candidatus Neomicrothrix sp. UBA2110
CACTTATCCCTATGACGACGGAGGACGCTTATTCAAAGGAGCGAGCCAGCTCGACCATTCTGACCCTTTGATCTGGTTGGCTTTCGCCGCTGCGGTAACCACCAAGATTCGCCTCGCAACAGGAATCCTCATCCTTCCCCAGCGCAACCCTCTTATTGCGGCTAAAGAGATTGCCAGTCTGGATCGACTGAGCAACGGCCGGTTAGATCTCGGCATTGGCGTGGGATGGCTGCGAGAAGAATTCGAGGCGTTGGGTGTTCCATTCGAAGCCCGTGGAGCCCGAACAGATGACTACCTTCGTGCTCTTCGTGTCCTTTGGTCAGAAACGAAAGCTGAATACCACGGAAACTTTGTTGATTTTGCTCCTGTGTATTGTCAACCCAAACCAAGTCAAAGTTCGATACCGATACTTGTCGGAGGGCATTCAGACCGCGCGGCGCGACGGGCAGGAGAGCTGGGTGACGTGTTCTTTCCGGCGGAACGACCAGTTGAGACCCTCGCAGCGCTTCACTCGGCGGCAAAGCAGTATGCCGAAGGTGCGGGTCGAGACCCTTCAACTATCGAATTGTGGACTTCTTCAACCGGGGAACGCGAACATTTAGAACAACTTATTGAAGTCGGCGTTACCCAGGTCATGGTCCCTGCGCGACCTCCCGAACAGCTCGAAGATCGTTATGCCCAACTCATTGTTGATTATGACTTGGAGGCATCGTTATGACGGACCCCGATCGCACAGCTGAACTTCACGGTCGAGCGGACAAAATCCGCAACGAAATGGGTGGTTTAGACAAGTTGTCCAAGATGGCAGATGAGGGCGACCGTACGGTTAGAGAGCACATTGATGGGTTCCTTGACGCTGGAAGTTTTCGAGAAATCGGGACGTTTAGCACATCGCTACGACCCGACCAGCGGGACAAAACGCCTGGTGATGGGAAGATTGGAGGGCATGGAACCCTAGATGGTCGGCCCGTGACTGTGTTCGGTGATGACATCACTGTTTATCGAGGCTCGAGTTCGATCGTGGGAACGCGAAAAGAACATCGTCTGTATGAACGAGCAATGGCGATGGGAACACCCATCGTTCACTTCGGAGAAACAGGGGGCGCTCGGATACCAGACACCATGGGGGCGGAAGGAATTAGCGAACCTGGCGGCCTATTTGAACTTGCCAAACGCCAACATCGAGTCCCGATGGCGACAATGGTTACTGGCCAATCGTTTGGCGGGTCATCGTTCCTATCTGCCTTATCTGACTATGTGGTAATGGTGCGCGGGTCGTGCCTAGCCGTCACGTCGCCCAAAGTTTTTGAAATAGCTACAGGCGAAGTCATCTCATTTGAAGATGTGGGCGGGGTAGACGTGCATGCCCGAAAAACTGGGCAAATAGATCTCGGGGTCGAAAGTGATGAAGAGGGCTATAACGCCATAAAGAAATGGCTTTCCTACCTTCCAAGTAACGCCTGGCAGGTAGCGCCGCGCCATGAGCCGTCTGGTTCTTTGGAACACGACGACGACCTCGGCGACCTTGTTCCAGCCAAACGGACTAGGGGTTATGACATGAGACGGGTCGTTCAACGAATTGTTGATCCGGAATCCTTACTGGAGATCCAACCCTTGTATGCGCGCAATGTGGTGTGTGGCCTTGCGAGGCTGAACGGATTTTCTGTGGGAATCATCGCGAACAACCCCATGTTCGGCGCGGGAACTTTGGACCCTCAGGCCTGTCACAAAATCATCCGCTTGGCGACCGTGTGTGATTCGTACAACATCCCGATGATTTTCTTAGCTGACGTACCGGGGTTCATGGTGGGAGAGCGTGTCGAACACGAACTTATGCTCCATTGGGGAATGCGAATGATGCACGCACTGCAGAACGCCTCAACGCCGACATTGACCGTCTGCATACGAAAAGCATTCGGATTGGCGTGGCAGGCGATGAACGGATCACAGATGCCCGCCCTAGGTGTCTACAGCTGGCCTGGCGCAGAGATCGGCTTCATGGACCCCGAAGTTGGGGTAAACGTTGCGTTTGGATCCAAACTAGGTCGAATCGAAGATGTCGAAACGCGAGAAGCTGAGCGGGAGGCACTTGTGCGCGAAGTAGCGGAGTCCACCAATCCCTATGACGCCGCGGGCACCATGCGGATCGACGAAATGATCGATCCAGGGGATACCCGTAGCGTCCTCGCCCACGATCTGGAGATGTTGGCCAACCGAGCGGTCCCGCCTCCCGAAGCAAGACCTCTGTCGTACTGGCCTACCTGCTAACCGGCAACCCCCGAGCCTCTATCTGAAAGAACAGTGATGCGAGCAGCCGTAACCCGACAAGGAAGCATTGTGGTGCAAGCCACAGACGACTTAACGCCCGGCGCTGGAGACGTCCTCGTAAAAACGCTTGCGTGTGGAATATGTGGCAGCGACCTACATGCCCTAAAACACGGCCATGAAATGGTTCGAAGCCAAAGAGAGACAGGAGGTCCGTTAATTTATGATGCCGATCGAGATGTCACAATGGGCCACGAATTTTGCGCTGAAATCCTCGATTTGGGTCAAGGAGCTCCTGAGCACCTCCACATAGGTGACATCGTTTGCTCTTTCCCTGTCCTTCTTCGGCCTGACGGAATCCACACCCTTGGCTATTCCAACGAATATCCAGGTGGTTACGCGGAACAGATGCTTCTTTCGTCACAACTGTTGCTGCCGGTTAGCAATGGGTTGGCACCCGAATTAGCGGCGTTAACCGAACCCATGGCAGTTGGTCGTCACGCGGTAGAGAAATCTGGTGCTACCAGCGCTGATGTGTGCCTTGTGATTGGGTGCGGACCCGTCGGATTAGCAGTAATCGCGGCCCTGAAACAAAAAGGCTTAGGACCCGTCTTTGCCTCCGACTTTTCCCCCAGACGTCGCCAATTAGCTGAGGCGATGGGGGCAGACGAAGTCCTCGATCCGGCAACGATCTCTCCCTATGAAAGTTGGCAAGAAGCCGCATGGCCGCCCGAAGTTGACCGAAACGATCCGACGTTACGTCTCGGGCGCGTCAACACGAAACCTGGACTGGTTTTTGAATGCGTAGGGGTCCCTGGCGTGATTGATCAGATCATGCAGGGAGCCATGCGTGACACCCGAATTGTGGTAGTTGGCGTATGCATGGAAAGTGATAATTTTCGGCCGCTTACCGGTGTAGGCAAAGAACTCAACATCCAGTTCGTTTTGGGTTACACACCAGAGGAGTTTGCCGACACGCTTCGAGGAATCAGTGAAGGCGAACTTGTTGTGAAGGAACTGATTACCGACCGAGTTGGTCTGAATGGTGTCGCTCAAGCTTTCGACGACTTAGCTGATCCCGAAGCTCATGCCAAAATTATCGTCGAACCGTGGCGATGAGTCCCCTGGAACTCAGTCTTTAAATATCCACGGAGTAAGGGGCAGCGAGGTCGAATCGAAGACCTTCGCCCTCTCTCTTAGTTGCCCAAATGACGCCACTTTTTCAATACGGAGGCTCGAGAGAAGAATATTTAGAACATCAAGTTCTGAATCCCCAAGAGACAGCCGATCCTCAATCGTGACCGCGCCGTGGCGTTTCGCGAGTCGCTCCCCAGAGGGAGCTATCACCAGTGGGACATGAGCGAAACTCGGAGGATTTAGCCCCAATAGACCAAATAAGTGAACCTGTCGGGGTGTCGACGGAAGTAGATCGTCTCCTCTGACGACTTCGGTAACTCCCAGATCGGCATCGTCAACCACCACGCCAAGGTTGTACGACGGAACGCCGTCGCCCCTACACAAAACAAAATCGTCGACTGCGCCTTCGAAGTTTCCCAATTGGCGGTCTTGGATCTTGACTACTTCACCTTGTGTGCGTAGCCGCAGGGCCGGTTCTCGCCCGCTTGCTTCGTGTTGACTGATTTGTTGACGCGTAAGATCCCGACAGGTTCCGGGATAAGCGCCTTCAGGTAAGTGTGAGTGAGGCGCTGAGGTTGCTTCGCGAATCTCGCGCCGAGTGCACCAGCAGCGATAAGTAAGACCTTGTCTAACCAGCTGGCCTATGGCGTCTCGATATATTCCAACTCTGCTGCTTTGGCGCACCGGCTCACCGTCCCAGTCCAAACCGATTCGCTGAAAATCGCGAATCTGACTTCGGTAGAACTCTGGCCTCACCGCATTGTCGAGATCCTCGAACCGCCAAATTAAACTCTCAGATGCTGAGCGTGTAAACAACCACGCCAAAAGGGCTGTCCGTAGGTTTCCGAGATGGAAATGACCTGTCGGGCTCGGCGCCCAACGCCCCGTCACGGTGTCTCAGCGAGAGCCTTCACGCCTTCGACGCAACGCCGCATGTTCGCGAGGTGCTCTTGCTGTCGGCGATCGACAATGAGCGCCTCTTTGTCAGGCATAGCCTCAATCGCGGGGGTCAGGCCTGATGGGCCGGGCCCGAGCCGCACCGTGTGGCGTAGGCGGCAACGATGGCCGTGCAACTCATCAATTTCCCATCGCCAGCGCGCTGCTGCAGTTTCTTCATCTTCCCCGACTGCCCACCCGAACTGTTCGTTTTGGACGAACTCTGTAATCGTCGAAGTGGTTTGCCATTCACCGATGGCCGGATGCTGATTGGTCCCAACAAATTGTGCCCCGACTGCTGGTGCGTGATGCCCCTCAACCCATTCTGCACCTTGGAACTCTTCTGAGAACTGCGCGCTGACACTGATGTCCGATATCAATGACCACACCTTGGCCGGGGGCGCGTCAATGTCAATTTCGACCGTCGCCCCTGGGCGTTCAGCGATACTTCGCGGGGATTGATCATCGCGATCCTCGTAAGTTCGGCCCCACTTGTCGAAGTATGAGATTTCTTCGGCAGAGCGTCTTGGGACCGAAGCGAAATCGCCACCTGTGCTGTACGCGACGGGGAGAAGGGCGACAGGCGTGATGCCTTCAGGAATCTCGAGGACCTCGCGAATTTTGGCATCCTGGTTCAAAATTGCGGTTGTCCACGCCGTTGCGAGACCGCGGGCCCGCGCCGCAAGACAAAAGCTCCATGCTGACTGAACTAC
Source organism: Candidatus Neomicrothrix sp. UBA2110 (assembly GCA_002331465.1). Lineage (GTDB taxonomy): Bacteria > Actinomycetota > Acidimicrobiia > Acidimicrobiales > Poriferisodalaceae > UBA2110. Next base: position 5,052 of record DCYM01000166.1, read on the forward strand.
TGAGTCGAAAAGCCCCGGTTTTTTGCTGTCATCGTGAATACCCCAGATGCATGGAATGACTAGTGCGGGAACATCGGCGAGATGTTCCGCGAGATGAGCGGCTGAACGCATCACGTTTGTATTCCGGTGGTCGCTTCCGGCCAGCTTGTCTCTGGCCGACACCATCCACTTGCCGGCCCCTTCCCAATAAAGGTCCGAAAGTGCTTTTTTTTGTTCCGCGTCCCTAATGATCAGCCATCGTCGACTTGATTGATTCCCGCCCCCTGGTCCTTGTTCGGCAATGTCGATGCAATCCAGCAGCAGGTTGTTAGGGACAGGTCGACCTAAATCCAGTCGGAGTCGTACCGATCTCGTCGTAGATAGCACACCGTCGACAGAGGCTAAATCGACGGTTTCTACGTCGTATCTTGCTGGAACGTGTTCAGTTGATCTCGGCGCATTCATAGGGATAGTCAAGCGCACTGGCGACCTCTTCGCCTGAACAAGTGGAACGATGTTGACCGACAACCGACGCGACCGTCCTAACGTGTCAGTTGTGAGCTCTCGTCAACCATTTCTAAATGCACGATTACAAGGATTCGGCGCCACCATTTTCTCCGAGATGTCTGCCCTAGCCCTAAAAACCAACGCGGTTAACTTAGGACAGGGCTTTCCAGATAAAGACGGACCGATTGAAGTGGTGGAGGCCGCAATTGATGCCATCCGCAACGGATTAGGCAATCAGTATCCGCCCGGCATTGGAGTTCCCGAGCTAAGAAACGCCATAAGGGATCACCAGCAGCGCTTTTATGGGTTGGAATTTGATCCTGACACTGAAATTCTTGTTACAGCAGGAGCATCCGAGGCGCTCGCCGCGTCAGTAATCGCCCTCTGTGAAACAGGTGACGAAGTTGTCACATTTGAACCTTGGTACGACATATATGGCGCGAATATTGCTATGGCGGGGGCCACTAAGAAAGTCGTCACGCTTCGACCCCCCCATTACGCCTTCGAAGAGTCAGAGTTTTTAGCGGCGCTGTCCCCTAAGACTCGACTGATTTTGTTGAACACCCCGCATAACCCCACGGGAAAAGTGTTCTCTCGAGAGGAACTTGAGTTCATCGCCAACGTCGCCATTGAGCGTGATCTGCTCGTGGTGACAGACGAAGTTTATGAACATCTTGTTTTCGAAGGTGAACACATTCCAATTGCCTCACTTCCAGGTATGCGGGAAAGAACAATCACGATCTCGTCAGGTGGGAAAACCTTTTCTTTCACTGGTTGGAAAATCGGATGGGTGTGCTCGACTCCTGAACTAACGAGCGCGGTTCGTATTGCCAAACAGTTTCTTACTTATGTAAGCGGCGGACCTTTTCAATACGCGATTGCAACGGGGTTGGCGCTCGGTGATGACTATTACGAGGCTTTGCTTTCGGATATGCGAACGAAGCGCGACTACCTTTCGGCTGGGTTGCGGTCAGCTGGGTTTGAAATATTCGAACCTCAAGGCACCTATTTCGTTACTGCTGATGCGAGATCGGTTGGCTACGAAGATGGTCTGGAACTTTGCTGGCAACTCCCGGAAAAAGTCGGTGTGGTAGCTGTCCCCAATGTCGTGTTTTATGACAACAAGGAAGAAGGGGCGCACTTGATTCGCTTCACCTTCTGCAAGAGCCTCGACGTGCTGAACGAAGCAGTCAATCGCTTGCAGGGTTTGGTGTGAGCCTACGAATAGCGGCGATTCAGCATGACATCATCTGGGAAGACTCAGCCGCGAACTTTGCCCGCCTAACACCTCAAATTGAACGAGCGGTTTAAGCCGGCGGGAGTCTCGTGGTTCTTAGCGAAATGTTCTCAACGGGATTCACAATGAATTCTTTGAATTGTGCCGAACCCTTAGAAGGTCCGAGTTTCCATTTCTTGTCAGAAGCAGCAACTAATCATCAAGTGGGGGTTGTCGGATCGATACCCACGCGATGGGAAGATGGCATTGCCTACAACACCCTCACCTTGGTAGCGCCTGATGGGCAGGTGCATCGGTAGAAGCTTTGCTTGTCGTAGATGTCGACGCGTCGACAGTGGAAAAAACGCGATCGGCTTTTCCGGTACTACAAGATCGTCGAACCTAGTAAAAGAGTGGATAGGTGAATAACTGGTTTCACTCGTGGGAATTTTGGGAGGCAAAGTGAGTTTTGTGGAAATGCGCACCTATGACTTAAAAATCGGAACGGCGAATGCGTACGCAAGCATGTACCGAGAAGAGGGTTATGCAATACAAAAGAGCCACCTTGGTGAGCCGGTCGGTTACTACGTCAGCGAAGTAGGAGATCTCAACCAGATCATTCACATGTGGCGATATGAGAGTCTCGAACAACGCTCGGACAAAAGAACGGCTTTGTTTGCCGACCCTGCCTGGCTTGGATACGTGGCAAAAATCGGTCCAATGATCGTTCGCCAACGCAACGCGATTCTCTACGAAGTGTTGGATTAAACGATTAACCCCACGCGATGAGAGTGATCGCCACCAAAGTGATGAGAAGGCCTGCTACGCGTCTTCGGTCGAGGTTTTCACCCAAAGCGAAGCGCGCTAGCAATACCGTCACTGCGGGATAAAGACTGGCCAACACCGCTACGGGTCCTAGTTGTCCGTATCTGAGAGCGAACAGGAACGCGACATTGGCACCTGTGTCGCAGATACTGCAACCCAACAGAGTTAACCAACTGCCAGTGGGTTTAATAGAAACTTTTCTGACCGCGGCGCTGGCTAACAACACAACAGCAGCGCTAGTTCGTCCTGCGACGATCGGCCAAGGAGCAGATCCGGTACTTGTTTCGCTTAAGACGCAAAAGAAAAGACCGAACCCAATTCCGGCTAACAGCGCTTCAAGAATCGCAGATGTCGAGATTGATGAACCATGGTTGGGTTGGCCTCTACTTGCTGTAAAAATTGCTACGAAGGCAAGAAGAATCCCGACTCCGCAAATGAAGCCTGGTTGTTGACCTTTACTCAAATCCCATATGACGGGCACCCCAGCTGAAGTGGTTGCCGTTAACGGCGCTACGAGTGACATTGGTCCGCGCGCCAGCCCCCGGTAGAAGATCCCAAGACCTCCTGCTCCCAAAATCCCGGCGAGGGCTCCTAGAAGTAAATCTTTGATGGTGAAACTTGATGTAAAGAGCGGGGCAACACATAGAAGAGGCAACGTTCCTGCTAAGGAAACGGTGATTAGTACCTGAGTTTGAGTGTTGCGTCGAGAACTCAAGCCCCCAAGAAAGTCACCTGAGCCGTAAAGAACCGAAGTGATCAACGACAAGAAGACAGCCATAGAGGTCCGTTATGGAATCATTAAATTCATTGAAACAACAAACTTTTTTCTGACCGGGTGACTCAGCCAGTCGGCCGTGGGACTCTAACGAAATTAGTATGCGATCTCTAGAGTCAAAGAATGTGGTCTTGAGCCTTTCATTAGATGACAATGAGGTGTCTCAGCCCGGCTGAATACAGTAACTGTGCCCTTCGAACGAAAGTGGTCATGAAATGTCGAACCCTCTGATGGAGAAATGGGCGTCGCGCACCGAGGCACTTGGGACTTGGTTGTCGCTGCCTGACTCTCACGCTGCCGAAGTTGTCGCCCGTGTCGATTTTGACTACGTGTGCGTTGATATGCAGCACGGTGTTGCCGATTATCAGATGGCCACAGCCATGCTTCAGGCAATAGTACTGACCGGTAACGGAACCCCGATTTGCAGAGTGCCTTGGAATGAGCCGGGAATCATCGGACGAATGCTTGATGCCGGTGCTCGAGGCGTCATCATTCCTATGGTTAATTCGGTTGAAGAAGCGAAAAGAGCCGTAGCAGCGACGAAGTACCCACCGCTCGGGGAACGAAGCTATGGGCCGACGATCATTGGTGCACGCGCTCGAAACGCCGCGGAGGATTATTACCCAACGGCCAACGAAACCAACGCATGTATCCCGATGATCGAAACTCGCAAAGCGGTAGAGAATCTTGATGACATCCTTGCAGTTGAGGGTGTGGACGCGATCTATGTGGGCCCAGCTGATTTGTCGCTCAGCTACGGGTACGGACCTGCCTACAGCGACGACAATGACGAGTACAAAAAGGTGTTAGAGCACATAGTTGACAGATGCGACCAAGCGGGAAAGATCGCAGGAATTCACTCAACGACAGCGCTTGCTGCGAACCGTCGAGAAAAAGGCTTCCTTATGCAAACAATAAGTGGGGATCTGATGGCGATGAGTAAAGCTAGTTACCAAGACTTGAAGAATGCGCGCGAAGGAGGATCAGGCGACGGATCCTCCCGCATTTACTGAAGCGGTTTTGAGGCAACCGTCTCGTTGTTTCGACGGGTTGAAACAAAGAACCAGAGACCTGCTGCCGCGACTAGACACCCAGCTGTTCGGAAAGCCGTAGGCATCGACGCGGTTTCACTCAACCAACCTAACGCTGGGGGTCCGAGCACAAACCCCACGTCACCAGCCGAGCGATATAAACCTACGCCTAACCCGCGAAGTCTTTCGGGAAATAAATCGGCTACGAAAGCTGCTGGGGCTGGACCGGCAGTTCCCGTACCAAAAGTGAGGATTACGTTACCGACCACAAACCAGACCGGAGTTCCACTTGATGCGATGACGAACGTGCCGAGCGCCGCGGCGACTCCGGAAAATACGATCACCGGCGCCCAACCAAGATTCTCTGTCGCCCACGTTGCGGGCCAAAGAGTGAATAAAGTCATGACCCCGGTGATGGTAAAAACCAGCCCAATCTCACCGGGACCCCAACCCAAGACACCATCGGCATGGAGGGGCACCAACGTCGCTCGCGTGCCCGCCCGAGTCATAAAGATTGTTCCGGTGACCAACGCGATTGCGATGAACGGTCCGCTGGAAACGATGCGTTTAACCTCGGAAGCTGAACGCGTGGATTGCTTTGATTCCGTGCTCGGACGTAGTGTTTCCGGGAGACGGAACGCTGCGTAGATGGCGCTTGCCACTCCAATAACACCGACCACATGGAACGGCGCGGCCAGGCCCCACCGTTCTGCAACCAACCCGCCGACCCCTGGGCCCAAGGCCACCCCAACGCTTAGGGCCCATTGATTGGTAGCGACATAGCGAGCACGCCGATTAACCGGAGCGATATCAATCAAATAAATGAGCGCCCCACTCATGTAGAACGCTGAACCTGCTCCGGCGACGAACCTCCACATCAGCAATGAAGAAATATTGTTTGCGAACCCTGACCCGAACATCCCGATGGACGTCAAAATCGGTCCACCTACCAAGAGGATTCGTCGACCAAACCGATCAGCTATTAATCCCGCGGGCACATTTAGGATGAGACGAGCGAGAGCAAAAACTGTGAGTGTTAATCCCACGACAGTGGTGCTTACCCCGAAATCACGGGCGTAGAGAGGAAGCACCGGCCCGACGACTCCTTGGCCTGCCATCACCATAAAAGTGGCGAAGCAAAGAACGATCAGCTTCTCTGCCTCCCGTAACCGGGTCGTCAGCATGGCCACTGCGCATTGCTATCACTGATGCCGCGCCAATCCCGCGATCTCACTACGATGCCAGTACGGGAAAGGGGACCTAATGCAG
>DCYM01000240.1:0-987 GCA_002331465.1 Candidatus Neomicrothrix sp. UBA2110
CCCACTGAACTTGCTTGTTGAGTAGCAAATTGACGTATTTGGTTTAGCCCTGTCTCCACTCCGATCGCTCTAGCCCCTGCGTTACAAAACTTGATGCCGTTGTACGAAGCTGGGTTGTGAGAAGCCGTCAACATAACTGCGGGCATTTCTAAATGCCCGGAAGCAAAATAAAGAAGATCGGTGGAAGCGAGACCGATGTCAATGACATCGACTCCTTGAGACGTCACTCCCTCGGCAAAGGCCGCTGAAAGTCCTTCTCCTGAGGGCCTCATGTCACGACCAATCACAATGGACGTCGCTCTGGTGTATCTCGCAAAGGCTGCACCTATGGCCCGCGCCATCGGTTCGTCGAATTCTTGTGGGCTCAACCCTCGAACGTCGTATGCCTTAAAAACCGCTGCTAACCGATCCTCAGTAATTGGCGGGATAACGGCTAAATGTTTCATTTCACCTAGGAGGCTAACCACGCCTCGGGGTTAGATCTGGATATCTACCCAGGGCAGACCACATTCGAATCTTGAGCACATCCCACAGCATTCTTGTCGCTTGTGGGATGAACCGAACTGTGGTCTGTTCTATGTGATCCAGAATGACCGGCACCTCTGTCGTCTTGAGGTTGAGTTTCTCGGCAAGATGAAGTACCTCAACGTCGAAAGCAAATCCATCAACTTTGGTTCGTGTGAAGATTGCTTTCGCTGCCTCCGCGGTGAACCCTTTCAAACCGCACTGTGTGTCGAGGTAGGAGCTTCGAAGAACCAGACGGGTGAACTGATTGAAGATGCGGCTGCCTCGTTCGCGTAGCGCTGGGGCGGACGTGATCTCACTGCTGTGTGGGTGACGGCGACTACCTAGCGCTACGTCAGCACCACTCTCAAGCGCCTCGATCAGAGCCGGTATCTGAGACGGGTCGTACGCCAGGTCAACGTCGGTATATACAAAATGGGAGCCAACTGCATTCAACATCCCAGCCCGAACCGCTGCTCCCTT
>DCYM01000240.1:1386-4958 GCA_002331465.1 Candidatus Neomicrothrix sp. UBA2110
CATCTCCAGAACCGTCGTCAACGACGATGATTTCCACTTCCGCTGCTGGCATGGCGCTACGCACCCGAGCCACGGCCGTTGCAACGACTGACGAAGCTCGGTAGGCCGGCAGAATCACCGAAATGACTGCCGGTGTCATGCGTGCACCTTTCGACCTTTTCTCCGTGCCCCAACTAGAAGGCTTCCTACCCCAATCACGGTTATTAACCATCCGAGGTACTCCACCCAGGTAGCCCCATACTCCAAAACAACTTCGTGTTCAGTTGGGACCACAATCATCCAATTCGGGGTCGCTTGGTAAGGCCCAAGCGCACCTTTGGCTGACCAGTTAGGGAAGTAGGACGTTTTAACTACGACGGGGATTCCGACCCGATCAACGCTGAAACTAATTCTCTCACCTTCGTCGACGATCTCTGTCACCGAAACTGCAGCTAATGGTCGTTCTAAGGAAGGAGCAAAACGTGCCCTAACAGTAGACATCTGGTTTAGGACGTCTACGCGGTTCCAATGCGATGGTCCGTCGCTGGCAATGAGCACGTCCCACCTTGTCGGATCGTTAAACCACTCAGTCGATGGGTCGGTCCATGACTTCCCTCCCGTTATTCCCGCTTCGGAGACATTGGGCTCATGGCTAAGACCTTCAATAAGGTCAGCGTCGATAACCCTGTAAATGCTCCACGGATCAGATCGTGCAATCAGTTCTAAGCGATCAGAGAAACGTCTTGCTTCCTCAACCGCCTGCTCACTGAACGCCATGTAATAGCGCACACCTGACATTTGGAGATGTCGAGTGCCGTTATTTAGGTCGAGGCCTCGATACGTTAATCCTCGCATCGGTCGAGATGGGTTAGCCGAAAGTTCTGACTGCATTAAGAAATGGAATGGAACGGTGGCCGAGGATTCGAAATACAGTCCCTCCATCGAACCGATACATCCGTCAGTCCAATAGGGAAGCAACATGGGAGCCATCGGCGTTCCGTAAGACCCCAACTCGTCTCTGTCGTATTCCCATAGGGCTCGTCCGCAACCGTATTCTTGACCGACAGATGTCATGGTTTCAATGAGGCTGTTCAAGGTCGGAAATGCGGGGCGCGACTCGTATCCGCTGAAGTTCCATGCTGCCCAGCCAGCGACAAAGTTTCGGTCTTCTGAGGCGACGGTAAATGGACCCCACCGAAAGTCGCCGTCTTCTTCGTAGCTGCCGCCAGGAGCAACTCCAAGGTAAACCGACACGAAAGCGGTGGCCGCAACTAATGCCAGGACAGGAGTAGCTAAAGAAATCCATCTTTTCGGGGTGCTGCGAGGCCATGACTCTTCGCTTAATACCTCAGTGGATTTGAGTGACTCGGAGAGAAAAAGCACGCCGACCGCGACCAGAAGATAAATCGTCAGATACCAAAACGGGAGTAGCCGAGCGTTCCAAAGCCGATGCTGGGGCCAGTAGATGAAGCCCAAGGCGGCTACGAAACCAATGCCTGAGAGCAGGAGAGCCGGTTGAAACCATCGCACTAGGCCTGCGAGAACGCCGAGGGCCGCCAGAGCAAGCAACCAAACGATCGTCATCTTGGCGCTATCGCCACCTAACCGATCAGGGAAGAACAAATTCTCTGGGACGTTGTCGAGTTTTTCCCAACCCATGTCATTTAAGTATGAGCGCCGGAGTAGGAAAGGTATTGTCCAGAATGCTGACAGAGCTCCTCCCAACACCCCAACGCCAAGCAGGCGCATAGAACTGCGAAATTCGAGAAGTAGCAAACACAGCAGCAGCAACGTGACAACCAACAACCTCGAGAAGAGATGGGACGTCACCGAGAACACGCCGACAAGAATCAGGGTTGCCAGTAGCAGCGCGACCACCGTTGGCTTCACACCGAGACGTCTTGGAAACCCGTGGACTGCTCGAACCGCGATGTGAACCACTGTGGCGCTAACCGAGAACAACAGGGTGATGGGGTGACACAACGCGACCACGGCCAACATGGCTGCCGCTCGTCCCTTATGGGTTCCGTGTTCGATCACGCGGTGTACCAGACCCAGGTACAAGAGAGATGCTGCAAGCCCAATGGAAAACGCGAACTCTCCGGCGAGCGTTGAAGCAATGTTGCCGCCGTAAATCGTGAAATTGAAATCAAACACGAACAGCAGCGCCGCTACTGCCATCAAACCTGGTAGCGGCTCGCGCCATGATGAGAGTCGACCCATAGCCCATGCGGCTAACGGCATGAGCACTACTCCGGAAATAGCGACCATTTTGAAAGCGATGCCGTAAGGCAACAGCAAATCGAACACAACGATAAAGAGGTACGGCAGCACCATGTAGAACTGCATCGCCGGAAAGCCCGCGTACCAATCGGGGCTCCACCCTCGAAGCTGAAATGAGGGCAAAAGGTGGTCACGAAGAAATGCGGGGCCCCACACGTGAGCACCCATATCTCCACCGGTCGGGGTGCTATCAGTGAAGATCTCCGCAGGTCCTAAGCGCCAAAAGATCACCGCACACGCAGCCACGGCAACAAAAAAAGACGTCCAGCATTCAAGCGGAATCTTTCTGCAGCTCGAAATGAGACTCCGTTCGAAAGCGGGTGCTCTAAACCGGAAGTCTTCTGGGACCGACATTGAGCACCATGTTGGCATCCCCGTGGGGATGAGAGGAATCGGCAACCGGGTTAATTGCGGACCACAGGTACTTAAGTATCTGTGGGATTTACCAGATCACATTCCAATATCGTCGCATTGCCGCAAGCGCCTAGCGAGTTCTATCGGACGTAACGGCTTTCGTCGGACTCAGCTGTCAATTGAGTTTGACGCACATCTTGGCAAGACCACGCGTGTGGAGGGCGGAACGTATCGGCGTGATTGGTGCATAGTTCGAGAAGATTCGAATCGCGCACTCTGTTAAGGCCGCGAAGTTCGACCAGTCGAGTTTCGTATTCGAAAAGCAGCAGTACCTCGGCATCATTTGCGCACAAAGGCCGGCTACATAGACGAGATTTAGAAATGGTCACTCGGCCGAAGATACCGAACATTCACCTGGCGTCTAGGGATCCGCAGCCACTTCAGTTCGTACCTCACAGATGAATGAGGTCAGGTCGCCCCTAGCATGATCCCATGGCCTCCGACGCTCAGGGACCCGAAGAACAACCCAACGAACGTCACCGCGCTGAGGGTTGGCGTAGGTGGTCCGTGTGGATACTGGTCGCACTAGTTCTTGCATCAGTGGCCCTTCCGGGTCTTCTCAACCGGGACGACAGCACAGCAGTCGATTACAGCGATCTGATAGATCAAGCGGCCGACGGGAACATCAACTCCATAGTTGTCACCAACGAAACTGGTGCTATCTCTGCCGAAGCGATTGACGGCACGACCTATTCCAGCAAGGGTCCTGTCGAGTTGCCTGAACTTGATCTGAAGCTATTCCGCGATCGCAATATCGATGTGGAGTTTCGCACCGAGAGTTCAAACCCGTTCCTAAGTTTTCTTCCCATCTTGCTTCCCTTCGCCTTGATCATTGGACTGTTCTGGTGGATGCAACGTCGAGCGCAGGGTCAGATGAGTGGGATCATGTCGATCGG
>DCYM01000187.1:0-4068 GCA_002331465.1 Candidatus Neomicrothrix sp. UBA2110
GCAAACCCATCAATTACCCGAGCGGCGAAGTCGGCGTCTTCGCGTTCCATTCGGTCTCGTTCGTCTCCTAGCCTGCCGTTTGCTGTATCGACTGGCACCGTCAGCAAAACAACGAGATCGGGTAGCAGACCGCCACTCGCCCATTCGACGAGTCGCATCAGTTCCTCTGTGGATTGGCCTCGACCGTGTCCTTGGTAGGCAAGAGTTGATCCATATGAGCGGTCGGTGATGACGTCGTTGCCTTGGGATAATGCCGGCTCGACCACTTCCGCTAGGTGTTGTGCTCGATCGGCGGCGAAGAGCAGTGCTTCTGCGCGTTGAGTTGGTTCAGGACCGTTCCCCAGAAGCAAGTCGCGAATGGCTAGTCCCAGATCGGTGCCGCCGGGTTCACGAGTGAGGACAGCGTCGAGGCGGTCTGCAAGAAGTCGAGCTTGCGTCGATTTGCCGCTGGCTTCCCACCCTTCAAAGGCTATGTATCTTCCGCGTCGGCTCATGAGGACTTCTTTTGCGGGGCGCGTAGAGAGACCCACGCAAGTACAGATGCGATGAGCATAAAAAGGCTAGCTAGCCATAACGCGCCCCGAACACCGGGAAGGGCCATGGCCCATGATCCCACAGCGATTTCGTTATCGAAGAGCACGTCGAAAAGCCAATTGAAGCCATCGGACAAAAATCCTCCGACGGTGATGGATAAGAGCAAACAAAAGCGCACCAGTGTGTACAACGCGCTGAACACTCGCCCTCTGAGTTGGTCCTCTACATGTTCATGGAGCAGGGTGAAACCCAGGACGTATACCGAACCAGCGCAGATGCCCATTGCAAAAACGCCGGCCAAGGTAAGGACCGTATTGGAACCTGACACCGCGAGAAGAAGACAAATTCCTGCGCCGAAGACCGACGCCACGAAAGTGTGTTCTTTGTTCAATCGTCGTTGCACTGCTGATAACGCCGAGACTCCAGCGGCTACTCCCATACCCAAGGTGACCAAAATGGTTCCAAATCCGGCGTTACCGGCCCCTAGGACCACGTCGTTGAAGACTGCGCCCAGTGGGATCAGCATTCCTCCGCCGATCATGCCGGTCCCCAGACCAACCATGACCGCTCTTACCTGTGGACTTATTGCGATGAAGGTCCATCCTTCGCGCAGCTCTCGGACTCCTTGGGCTAAATCGATAGAGCCCGACTTTTTTTGCTCTCGGCGTCGTGCCGCTAGAGGCAAGGTTGCTATTAATCCAGCAGCTACCAGGAATGTCAACGCATCGAGGGCCAGCGCCCATTCAACTTGACCAGCACTGCTACCCCCCAAGAATTCAGCGAACTTCGCGAGGCCGATAAAGGCACCGGCCGCTAGCGGGAACGTCCCGTAGGCAGCAACTAAAGACAACGAATTCGCGGCGGTTAGCTGTTCTTTGGGCACCAGGTTCGGGACGATTGCTTCTTTAGCTGGTCCCCAAAGTGAGGTCGCTAATTCAAGGATCAGAGAGGCCAGCACAAGCCCCCAGATCTTCTCAATAAACGGAATGACCAGAAGCACTCCAGCGCGGAGAACATCACAAATGATCAATAGCCGCTTCCGATTTACCCGATCAACGATCACCCCACCAACAGACGCTAAGAAGAAGCCGGGCAGTACTCGGGCAATCATCACAAGGGCAATAGCTGATCCTGGTTGGTCTCCCCCGATGCGTCGAGCGATTTCAATAATCGCGAGAAACCCAATCCAGTCTCCGAACGCGCTGACTACCTGAGCGATCCACAAGCGCAGGAAGCCAGGGCTTCCAAAAACCGGGTGCGATCGCCCGAGACGGCTGTGCGTTCCCTCTGCTACGTGTGCGTCTAACTCATCCATGTCCGTGATTCAAGATTCTTTGCAGCCTTCTGCCATTTGGAAGGCTAAGAGTCCTTCCGAAAAACCGGTTGTGACCGTGAGATCAATTTCGGATTGATACAGGATATTAGATAATTTTTGTCTGTTGCTACCAGACCGGTCAGGAATTTCAACCCCGTCACTTTCACTAACGTTTATCGGTCCGCACGATCAGATGCGTTTTTCCGCAAGAAGCTCAACTGCTCTTTCTGTAGAGAGTTCTTCAACGGAATCATGACTTTTCAACGATGCGTTCGTCTTCCCATCGGTTACGTAATGACCAAATTTTCCGTCTTTAAGCAAAATCGGGTTGCCACTATTTGGGTCTTTACCAAGTTCCTTTAGTGGGGGTTTCGCTTTTGCTCGACCGAACTTTTTGGGCATCGCGAGAAGTTGCAAGCACTCTTCAAGAGTAATCGTGAACAGTTGTTCTTCTTTATCCAGGCTGCGGCTTTCTGCGCCCTTCAACAGATATGGCCCGTATGGGCCATTTTGAACTGTGATCTCTACGCCATCTGAAGGATTCGTTCCAACGGTGCGAGGCAGGCTAAGGAGTTCAAGCGCGTCCTCAAGAGTGACTCGTTCTATCGTCATCGTGTCAAAAAGTGAGGCGGTCTTGGGTTTTGGTTGAGATTTCAATTGGTCGATTCGATCCAGTTCCACAACAAGCTCAATAACGTTTTCAAACTCATTAGAGACCTCCATCAATGAGTTGATATTGACCAGGCGTTCTTCTTTATCCTCAGATCGCAACTCTTTCATATAGCCGGATTGATCTAGGCATGCCTGCAGAGCTGTCGGTGCGTCTAAGTCACGCATTTTGGCAATCGAATTTCTCAACTTAAGAAATGATCGAATCGCCTTACGCGCGGCGGTCGACGAACCAGCTTCCTCCGCTTGTTCGAATGCTTCGAGAAGGCTGATTCCGTTCTCCTTCCCATATTCAGCAAGGCGTTTGATGGCAGCTTCCCCAATTCCGCGTTTGGGGTTCTTAACTGCCTGACGAACCGAGTCATCGTCAGGCTGTTCGGTCATACAGCGCATGTACGCGAGAGCTACCTTCAGTTCTTTCTTATGCAGGGGGAGATTTAAGAGTTGTCCGGCAGGCGACGATGCCATCGGCATTTTGGGGAATCGCCCGAGAGACACGTAAGGACCGTACGTACCCACCCTGGCAATGACCTCGAGACCGGTCTCAGCGTCCACCCCAAGAACTCGTTCGTCAGGTGTTTCAAGTAGTTCGATAGCCCGCTCAAGGGTGATCTCATCTGGTGCAATACCCGCCGGTAAAGAGCGAATTTGATCGCCTCTTTGTATGTAGGGGTTGGTCTTACCGACTTTGGCCACAACAAGTAGGCCGTCTTCATCAATGCCAATAGGGATCGTGTTGATCTCTACTGCATCGATTTCCTCGAGGTGGCCGGCAGACACTAAGTCGCGAAGACCGGGAAGGGTTTTTCCTTCTCCATCGACACCCCCGTAATAGAAATCAGATAGCCATGGAGCAGACTCAAGTTCCCCTGTGGATATCCCGTCAAGATCATCTTCCATACGGGCAGTCAGCGCGTAGTCAACGAGGTGGGAGAAATGCTTTTCCATGAGACCGACTGTGGCAAAGGCGGTTAACGCTGGGACTAAAGCGGAGCTTTTTTTCCATACGTAGCCTCGATTCTGGATCGTACCGAGGATGCTCGCATATGTACTGGGTCGCCCAATACCGAGCTCTTCTAACCGTCTAACTAAGGTTGCTTCGGTATATCGAGCCGGAGGTTTCGTTTCGTGCTCTGCGCTTTCGACCGATAGGGCCTTCACTACGTCGCCTTTAGCGAGATTGGGAAGTTCTCGGTCGTCTTCTTCGTCTGATTGTTGGCCATATATGAGGCGAAAGCCCGGCGAGGTGATCACGGTTCCGCTGGTGCTGAATGCAACGGTGTCATTTCCGCTTCCTGAGCCCTCTAAACGAATTGTGACCGTCTGACCTTCGGCATCATTCATCTGGCTTGCAATAGTGCGATTCCATACAAGTTCGTACAACCGCGCTTCATCTGTGGACGAGCCGAAACCAAGGTCAGCGGGTGCTCTCCACGTGTCTCCTGCTGGGCGAATTGCTTCGTGGGCCTCTTGGGCATTTTTTACTTTTTTCTTGTATAGCCGGACGTCCGCAGGAAGATTCCCATTTCCAAATCGCTCTCTAACTAAAT
>DCYM01000187.1:4460-5755 GCA_002331465.1 Candidatus Neomicrothrix sp. UBA2110
GTGATGTAGCCCTGCTCATAGAGTCTTTGAGCGACACCCATCGTTCTGGCGGCAGAAAAACCAAGTCGTCGTCCGCCTTCCTGCTGAAGAGTCGACGTCATAAACGGTGGTGCAGGTCGACGTCGGTATGGTTTCGATTCAACCGACTCAACAGTGAACTCTGCGCCACTTAGTACGGACACCAATTCTTGAGCTTCGTCGACTTCTAAGATTCTTCTGTCATCTCGGTTGAGTTCACCTTGGGCATCAAAATCGCGGCCAGTTGCAATTCGCTGATCATTTATCGCAACAAGGGCGGCCTCAAAGGACGAATCGGAAGACATCTGAGCTTCTACGCTTGAATAGTCCGCTGTCTCAAATGAGATGCGTTCGCGTTCCCGTTCAACAATTAAGCGATTAGCGACACTCTGAACTCTGCCGGCAGAAAGACCCTTACGCACCTTTCTCCACATAACAGCGGAAACTTCATACCCATAGAGTCGGTCAAAAATTCGGCGAGCTTCCTGAGCGTCAACCATTCGGCGATCTAGTTCCCGGGGCGATGCGACTGCTTCACGAATCGCTTTCTCTGTGATTTCGTGGAAAACCATCCGATGCACCGGAATCGTGGGGTTGAGCACCTCCAATAAATGCCACGCTATAGCTTCACCTTCCCTGTCCTCATCTGTTGCGAGGTACAGCTCATCTACGCCTTTAAGCAGTTTCTTAAGTTTTGATACCTGCTTCTTTGAGCGTTCTGTGACTACGTAGTGGGCCTTAAAGTCGTTTTCGACATCTACACCAAGGTATGCCCATGACTCGCCCCTGTAGGCGCTGGGTAGTTCGCTTGCTTTGACTGGAAGGTCACGTATGTGCCCTACGGAGGACTCGACCACGTAATCAGGACCTAGAAAACGTTCGATAGTTTTGGCCTTTGCAGGCGATTCGACGATAACCAGAGACTTTGGCACGGCGGTCAGTTATTCCCTATCAGTTGGGTAGGTGTCTACTTGTAGTGGACAGAAACGATTAAGCCCTGCTCGCGGAAGTTACCTGTCACGAAGAGCTTTCCAACGCATCATCTCCATCAAAACTCGAAAATCGGGTCGCGATCTGGACTAATCCCACGAGACCAAGAGCCCCCAATACCGCCGCTATTGACGCTCCGAGTACCTCGTCGATGTGGGGAATTCCCAGTCGTGTATCTTCGATTCCTCCGTCTGTTGTAGGCCACGGCCACAACACTCGGAGCGAGCCTGTCATCAGTCCTAGAAGGCCAGCAACTACATAGTCGCGATAACGGCTCAAGAGCCAGT
>DCYM01000187.1:6141-11316 GCA_002331465.1 Candidatus Neomicrothrix sp. UBA2110
CGGTCAGTACGGCGAAATCCCGGCGTTCTATCACTCCGATGAGGTGGTCGTAGAGACCAATTGTGAGGAGAACAAAAGAGCCGCTGATGCCGGGCAGAATCATGGCGCAGATGGCAAGAGCGCCTGCGAACAACACGACGATCGTTGTCGGGTTTTCGATGCTGCCAGATCTGATGCCGAGTAAGCCAAAGGTAAGTGCGGCACTGCCAACGAAGATCAAATATCGAGAACGACGCCACTGACTAATTTCGCGTCGTGTCACTAACGTCGATGCGGCAATGAGGCCAAAAAATACTGAAGAGACAATGACGGGGTGCTCTCGAATTTGGTCGCGAAGCCACGAGACCAGCAATACGACGGCCAGTATTATTCCCGCCAGAAGACTGATGAGGAACGACCAGTTGACCGCTCCGATTCTTCGCCTGAATTCGCGAAAGTCACCGCGTCCCAGTTTGCTGAGGGCTGTAGATATTGATTTGATTTCTTCGATGAGACGGTCGTAAATACCTAGCAGCAGGGCGACGGTGCCACCTGAGACACCTGGCACTATGTCGGCGGCTCCCATGCAGAAACCGCGAAATATTTGTGTCGTGATGGTTCGCCACACACAGTGGACCGTACCGCGAGCACCCCTCGACTCCATCAGCATGGACAGTTCTTTTTCGGTCGCGTGTCGAACTACTGAATCAGTTCAAAACAGTGTCGTTAATGCGGTACCAGGTGCGACGAGTCGCTTGTTTAGCGTGTCATCTGCAGTCAGCCCCATTTGGGCAACTGGATTAGACAACAGGTTCATGCGGTTCGGGAACCGCAATTTATCGAAAGTTCGAGTGCGCGAACTGAGGGAAGCAATGACGGTGATCACTGCTGGTTCTTGTGAACCCGGTGGTCGATGCCGCTCACCAAGAATTCGGTGATGCGTCCCGGCAAAGCGGCAATCGCCATTGTCCCCGAAAGGCGTTTGGGGTGACGGACTTCTCGTTTTCCTTTGAGTACTGCCTGAACTGCGTCGGCAGCGACTTTTTCCGGGCTGACGTCTGCAATCATTCGTAGTTGTCGCAGCCGTTGTTGCGCGGCGTCAAACGCAGGGTTAGCGGTCACTCGTTCCCACATGCCCGTGTCCACAGGACCGAGGTGCATGGTGGTGACCTGAACTCCCGTGTTTTTGATTTCCATGCGTACGGTTTCAGCAAAGCGGGTGAGTCCGGCCTTCGACGCACAGTAGGGGGCGAGCCCCGGTGCTGGTGTTATCGCCGCTAGGGAGGACGTGTAGAGGAGATGGCCGTGTCCTCGTTCAATCATGCCGGGCAGGGCTTGGCGAGTGAGGCGTAACGGGGCAAGAAGGTTAGTTGCAACGACCTGGGTGAGACGTTCTTCGGTTATGTCTTCCACAAAATCTTGGGTCTCTATCCCCGCGTTATTCGCCAACACGTCGATTGGCCCTCCCTCGGCCTCAACACGTTGGATAAATCCATCCAGTTGGTCGGGGTCAGTAACGTCCAAAGGGTAGGAAGAACCGCCAAGTTCATCTGCTAACGCGTCGATATCCTCGACCGATCGTGCTGCCAGAGCTACACGTGCTCCTTCGTCAGCGAAGGCCCGAGCCAATGCCGCGCCGATCCCTCGGCTGGCGCCGGTGATTAATACCTGTGCGTTTCGGAGATCCATTGTTTAAGGCTAGGCCGTAGGCCGTGATGGATAACGCAGCCGCGCTCGAGTTACCTCCTGTTGGGAAAGTAACCCGGGCGTAGGAGCCGGTAATCAAATAAACGCAGGAACAAAAACCAACGAAACGATCGTCATGACTTTGATGAGGATGTTCATGGCCGGTCCTGAGGTGTCTTTGAATGGGTCACCGATTGTGTCCCCAACAACTGCTGCGGAATGCGCGTCGGTGCCTTTACCGCCATGTGCCCCAGCTTCGATGTATTTCTTTGCGTTGTCCCAGGCTCCACCTGAGTTCGCCATGTAGATAGCCATTAAGAAGCCCGTAACAACCGCTCCCGCCAAGAATCCGCCAAGAGCGTTGACATCGATGAACCCAATAGCGAGCGGCAAAACAATTGCCAAGCCTCCTGGCAAAAGCATTTCGCGCAAAGCTGCTTGGGTGGAGATGTCAACACAGCGTCGGCTGTCAGGCTTGACGCCTGGTCGTCCTTCTCGCAATCCCGGGATTTCCGCAAATTGTCGCCTCACCTCAACGATCATCGCTTGAGCTGCTCGACCCACCGCCGACATTGTCATCGCTGCGAAAATGAACGGTGTCATCGCTCCGAGAAACAGGCCAATGGTCACTGCAGTGTCGTTGATATCAAGGTTGACGTCTGAGCCTGCGGTAAGGCTAAAGGATTTGAATAACGCTAAGGCAGTAACGGCCGCGGACCCAACTGCGAAACCCTTCGCAACAGCTGCAGTGGTATTACCGAGTGCGTCAAGGCTGTCAGTCACCTCGCGCACTTCGGACGGAAGTTGTGCCATTTCGGCGATACCGCCTGCGTTGTCAGCGATGGGACCGTAAGCGTCGACTGCCACAATGACCCCGGTGACGGCCAACATGCCGATTGCGGACAGTGAGACACCGTAGAGACCGATGACGTCTCCCGTTTGGCCGAACGCCGCGCCACCAAACCAGTAAGACAAGCCGATCATCGTTACGACCACAACGACCGACGGAAGCGTCGAAAGTTTGCCTTTCGCGATGCCCTCGATTACCACTGTCGCCGCGCCTGTTTCTGATTGCGCCGCGATGCCTTTTACTGGTTTGTAATGCTCGGAGGTGAAGTATTCCGATATGAAGCCAATCGCCCAGCCGCCAAGCAGGCCGATGATAATCGTGAACGCAAGATAGATAGGTGTTTGAACAATGTCAGAACCATCAGCTTTGGAAGCTCCGCCGAATAACCACTGAGTGCCAGCAATGGCGAAGACGACGGTGAGGCCCATAGCGACGTACTGGCCGGTGTGAAGTTGCTTCGAAAGGCTCTGGCCTTCTTTCCCTCGGGTAAGTAAAGCACCGACGATCGATGCAATCATTCCTAGTGCTCCGATCAGAATCGGGTACATCAGCAGTGATTCATAATCTCCGAATACCTGAAGTTCGTCGCCCTTAATAAAAACTCCGGACATGAGAAGTGACACCAGCACGATGGGGGCGACTATCGAACCAGCGTACGATTCGAAAAGATCGGCACCCATTCCGGCGACGTCGCCGACGTTGTCACCAACGGCATCTGCAATCGTTGCTGGGTTGCGCGGATCATCTTCGGGAATTCCAGCTTCGACTTTTCCAACTAGGTCACCGCCAACGTCAGCAGCTTTGGTGAAGATACCGCCGCCAATACGAGCGAATAGAGCTATGGAGCTCGCCCCAAGTCCGAACGCCGCGACAACCTGAAAAGCGCTGTCAACTCCCAGCCAGGTGACCCACAGCAGGTAGTTGAAAGAAATGCCAAGCAAAGCCAGCCCAGCAACGGTGAAGCCCATGACTGCACCGCCTTTGAAAGCAAGGGGTAAAGCCTTTGCAGCACCTTCGCGGGCCGCGTTTGCTGTTCTGGTGTTTGCCGCTGTCGCGATTCGCATACCGATGAAACCAGCAACCGACGAGAGGAACGCTCCCATCAGATAGGCAAATGAAGCCGAGGGTCTTCCATCGATAGGTACCACCAACAGCAGCACGAACATGGCGACCACAAAGACCGAAACCCACTGGTATTCGCGGCGAAGGAAAGCCATTGCTCCCTCACGGATAGCCTGGCCGATCTCTTTCATCAGATCGGTACCTTCGTCCGCCTTCATGACGGTCTTGGCAAAGTAGTAAGCAAGAAGGAGCGCCAATGCTGAAGCGATGAGCGCAAAATAGGGAATCGCTGTCACGATGTCCTCTCAGTTCGGCCCAATGGGGTAGAAGATGCCGGTTCGGTCCGGGCCGACGGGGGTCCGACGCGGCAAGGTGCGCTTTGACACCAAACGAAAAGCCTACGAAGCCGCGGCGTGCGCGGCAACTACCTCTGACGATCGATTAGTTCTATCCCCAATTCCTTTAAGCGGCGAACGAGGCCCTCCCGGTGCTGGAAGTGGTGGCAGACCAGCCCTACAGCTTCTCCGCCTGCGACGTTCACTTCTAAGTCATCGATGAAAAGACAACGTTTTGGTGTCACGCCAAGTTGAGCCGTTGCAGTTAGGTAGGCACGTGAGTCAGGTTTAGCGATCCCAATTCGGTGAGTATTAATCACCACATCGAATCGATCTTCAAGGCCGACGCGTCGCAGATATTCTTCGAATTGGTCGTGATTGTTCGTCAAAAGGCCCAGTCGAAGCCGCGGCGGCAACCTTTCAAGGAGTTCCACCATTTCGGTGTCGATGCGGCCTTCAAATTCAAAGAACTTGGCCGCGATTGGGCGAATCGATTCTCCGTGGTCGTTCACGAGCCTGCGTTCAGTTTCGTTTCGCCACTCACCCCACGTAAGTTTTCCTCTCGTAAGCGGGTCATGGAGATCCACCGCGAATGCCGTCGCGAATACGGTTCCACTTTCAACTCCAGCGTCAGCTTCAAAGGTCCAAAGGTCCGGCTCGTCCCATTGTCGGATGACCCCATCGAAATCAAAGAGAATCGCGTCGATCATTCGCTAGGAGGTGAGGGGTCGTTAAGTCGCAGTAGCAGCAACGCTGCGATGGCTGCGATTAAGGACGCCACAAGGATTCCGATCTTGGCGAGGTCAGTAATAGCGGGAGTTTCGAAGGCGAGCCCAGCTACAAAGATCGACACCGTGAACCCGATCCCAGCAGCGAATCCCATTCCAATGAATTGTGGCCATCGAACTCCTTCGGGGAGCGGGAATCCAAACCGTGTGGCTACCCAAGCAAACAGGGTGATGCCTACAGGTTTTCCTACGACGAGCCCTAAGACAATGCCAAGCGTGACACCACTACTCGATGCGGCAGAAATTTTGTCAGAACTCANNTTCGTTTCGCCACTCACCCCACGTGAGTTTTCCTTTAGTGAGCGGGTCATGGAGATCCACCGCGAATGCCGTCGCGAATACGGTTCCACTTTCAACTCCGGCGTCAGCTTCAAAGGTCCAGAGGTCCGTCTCGTCCCATTGTCGAATAACCCCATCGAAATCAAAGAGAATCGCGTCGATCATTCGCTAGGAGGTGAGGGGTCGTTAAGTCGCA
>DCYM01000195.1 GCA_002331465.1 Candidatus Neomicrothrix sp. UBA2110
ACCGCTAGATGCTCATGTTCTACTGGCAAGGGCGCTGTATCGAGAGATACTCCGAACACGGCCCCAGTTTCGAACAGTCCCACTCCCCTATTGCGATGAGAATAGTTGTATGAGACAGCCGTCAGTAAACCCGGCAGGAGAGAAGGTCTGAGGACCGACTCTTCGACTGCGAGAGGGTTCAGTAATTGCACCGGTTCGTCAATTTGCAGGCTCGCTTTAAGAATCTCATCCGGAGCTATAAAGGGATTGGGCATTGCTTCAGCTAGACCGGCGCCGACCATCACTTGTCGCACAACTCGACGGATTTTCTGATGGGGAGTTAGATGTCCCGCGTCAGGCGACCGCGGGACACTGGTCCCAAGGTTCCCGTAACCATAATGACGCGCTATTTCCTCCGCTATGTCTGTCTCAGTTTCGGTATCAGGACGAAACGAGGGAATAGTGACGGATTGAATGTCGACATCGTCGGTCTCTTCGACAACGAACCCGATGGGTTTCAAAAGAGCGCTGATCTGTTCAGCTTCGAAAGGTCTTCCTAGGAGCATGCTGATGCGAGATGAGCGCACCGGAACGGAAATTCGTTCAGGAAGAACTCCTTCAACGTCGATCACTTCTCCGACTACTTCGACACCTCCAGGGGTGACCTCATTTAGAAGGTAACAAAATCGCTCTACTGCAAGGGCGTTGATATCCCAGTCGGTGCCTCGCTCGAATCGAGCCGACGCTTCTGACCGAAGACCCAATCGCTGAGAGGTTCGCGCTATCGATTCTGCTTGCCAGCTTGCAAGTTCCAAGAGCACGGCCTGGGTACTGGAAGAAATTTCCGTACTTGCACCTCCCATAACGCCGGCAATGCCTATTGGTTGGTCGCCGCTGTCGACAATCAGCCCATCACCCGCGACTAATTCTCTTTCATGATTGTCGAGGGTGGTGATCGTTTCTCCGTGTCGGGCTCTACGAACACCTATATGCCCTTCAGAAACAAGAGAAAAGTCGTACGTGTGGTTCGGGGTTCCCAGTTCAAGCATGACGTAGTTCGACACGTCGACTACCGAATTTATTGGGCGCATTCCTAACAAACCGAGCCTCATCTGCATCCACAACGGCGATTCGCCCACGGTGACGTTGCGAATCACTCGCGCACAGAACCTTGGGCACAGTGATCCATCGTGGATTTGTATTGTCGCCACCCCATTCTCAAGGTCGTCGCTCGGAGGAGTGACCCATTCCGGGATAGAAAAGGGAAGATCAAGTCTCGCAGCCAGATCGCGAGCCACTCCTGCAATCGACATCGCGTCTGGGCGATTGGGATTGATTTCAAGGTCCCAGAGCACATCTCCCGATAGGCCCAATTGCTCCATTAACGGGGCGCCTAGTTCAAGTTCGTTGGGAAGAATCATGATGCCGTCTTGGTCAGAACCCAAACCAAGTTCTGAGGCAGAACAGCACATCCCGTTCGACAATTCACCTCGCATTTTCCTCTGCGAGACCTCCATGCCATCGGGCATTACGGTGCCAATAGTCGCGAAAGGAACTAAGTCACCAACTGCCATGTTGAAGGCACCACAACAGACTTGCAGTTGCTCACCATCGTGAGTTTCGACATCGACCAGCTGGATCCGATCTGCCTCGGGATGCTGCCTAAGGTCGGCGACTCTCGCCACGATCACGCCATTTAGCGGGTCGAGGACTCGAGTCTCCTCTACGGCCATGCCAAGATCGCTCAGATGTTCAGCTAGATCGAGTGGGTCACCCTCGAATGGTGCGAATTCGCGCAACCAGGAAAGAAGAACTTTCATCTCAAGCCCCGCCTAAAATTGCCTAAGAAAGCGAATGTCATTTGTGTACATGTCTCGTAGATCCTTGATGCCGTACCTCATTAGCGCCAAACGATCGATACCAAAACCAAACGCGAATCCGGTCCATTCTTCGCTGTCGATGCCGCAGTTTCCCAAGACATTTGGATGAACCATTCCACATCCGCCAAGTTCAATCCAACCCGTTCGTTGACAGGTCTGACATCCGTCTCCCTCGCAGATAACGCAGGTGATGTCGAATTCTGCGCTCGGCTCGGTAAAGGGGAAGTACGAGGGACGTAACCGACTACGAATCGCGCCGCCGAAGTATGCGGCGGTGAACTCATTCAGAGTTCCAGCCAGATCGGCCAAACTAATGCCGTGGTCGACAACTAAACCTTCGATTTGGTGGAACACCGGCATATGACTGGCATCAGCAGTATCTCTTCGGAACACTCGGCCTGGACACACGGTGTAGATGGGCGGCGGAAGTGTTTCCATAACACGAATTTGAACAGGGGAGGTGTGCGTCCGAAGCAAGATGTTTGTTGCTTCGCCACCTTCACCGTCGCCTATTTCTGTTCGATCTCCGAGATCTAGGTACAAGGTGTCAAACATAGATCTTGCTGGGTGAGCGGCTGGGAGATTTAACGCCTCGAAGTTGTACCAATCTGTTTCTGCCTGTGGACCTTCCGAGACGGTGAACCCCATTCCTACAAATACATCTTCCAAACGCTCCATTGTCTGCGTCACAAGGTGGAGATGACCTCGGGCAGTTGCCTCAACTGATTCACTTAAATCAAGTCGTTCTGTCTCAAGTTCGGCTCGCCGAGTAACTGATAAGAACCGTTCCTTTGCGACAGCGTGCGCTTCTCGGACGATTCTCTGCGCTTCGTTCAGGGCCTGGCCAACACCTGCTCGTTCTTCCGGGGCGACTTCACCCATCAAACGTTTGAGACCACCCAACTGCGATTTCTTCCCAAAAAGGCTTGACTCAAGGTCCGTCAAGCTTTCAAGATCATCCGCCTGGTCGATACTTACCACGGCGGCTGTCTGAGCTTCGGCAATTTGGTCGTGAACACTCACGATCAGAAGGATACGGCTAGCTGGGCACGTACTAGAAACCCATAAGCGAACACATTATTCATCTGGCGCATCCTGTTGCATCTTGTACATCACTATTCCAGCGGCCACTGCAACATTTAGGGATTCAACAAATGGACCCATCGGCACCCTAATCATCGCATCGGTGCGAGCCATCACTGCCTTAGAAACTCCATGAGCTTCGCTGCCCACCATGAGCGTCATCCGGTCCGCCACGTCGATGTCATTGATGCTGATCTCGCCGTCAGAGTCGGTGGCGAAGATCACGTGTCCCGCTTCACGTAACAGGTCGAGCGTTGACCCTAGGTCAACTCGCCTGGCCACATTAAGTGCGAAGAGAGTGCCTGCGCTCGCTCTAATAGCCCTAGTACTCCACAAGTCAGCCGTTCCTGGTGCCGTTATGACGGCATCAAACTGGGCTGCTGCAGCAGTACGGACTATCGCGCCGACGTTGCCTGGGTCTTGAACGGAATCGATCACGACAACGCGTCGCATTGTGGCTATCGCATTAAGGGCGGTCTCGTGGACTTTGGCGACGGCAAGCACCCCTTGAGGAGAGCTACTGTCGGCAATCTCATCGAGTGTTTCGGCATCAACTTCGTAGCAGTTTGCATGAGCGGCTTCGACGGAGGCCGAAATTTGCCCTTGATCTGGCCGATAGAACACTTCTTCGAGATCGACACCAATTTCGATTGCTGTTCTAAGTGGGCGCGGACCTTCGATCACAGCCAGACCTTCGACATCGCGATAACGCCTATCGCGCACTAGACGTCGAAGGCGCGTAAGCCTTTGAGATCGAGGGGAAAGAGTCAGCTTGCTTGACGGGCCGACTCAGCTCTTTCGACAACAGCGCTGAATGCCTCGGGGTCGTTGACAGCCATGTCGGCCAGAATTTTTCGATCTACTTGAATGCCCGCAGCATTGAGTCCGTTAACCAATTTGCTGTAGCTCGTACCGTTTTGTCGAGCGCCAGCATTGATCCGTTGAATCCAAAGTCGACGGAATTCACCTTTGCGGGCTCGACGGTCCCTAAACGCATAGTTGCCGCTATGCATAAGTTGCTCATTAGCTGCCCTAAAGGAACGGCTCTTATTGCCGTAATAGCCCTTAGCTTTTTCCAAGGTCGCTTTGCGGCTTTTGCGACCTGCGACAGAACGCTTTACTCGTGCCACTTTTGTATCTCCTCTACAGGTCCTAGTTCACTTACCCAGCATCTTGTTGATGCGCGGGCGGTCGGCCTTACTTATTTCGCCTTCTAGAGCGAGTCGACGTTTTCGCTTCGCTGATTTCTTTTCAAGGATGTGGTTACGGCCTTGTTTGCGGCGGACCAACTTACCGGAGCCCGTCGTTTTAAATCGCTTCTTCGCTCCACTGTGTGTCTTCATCTTGGGCATAAAATCTCCTTACCGAAGGGGGTTCGAGTTGGGAGGGACGTAGTTTCCTAAATTTTTCTGGATCTGTTGTCAGATCCGTTACTCACCGGGACTGATCTCTGCATCTTTGCGGCGTTGCTTTGCGGCCCTATCGGGGCTCAACACCATGGTCATATTGCGACCGTCAAGCTTCGGGAATTGATCGACTTTTCCCACCGTTTCCACATTTGCTGCGACTCTTTCGAGAATTTCTCGACCAAGCTCAGGATGGAAGACCTCTCGGCCTCGGAACATGATGGTGATCTTTACCTTGTGCCCGTCAGAGAGAAATTTCTCTACTTTGTGGGTTTTGGTGTCGAAATCGCCTTGTCCGATCTTCGGCCGATATTTCATCTCCTTGAGGGAGACTGAACTGGCCTTTTTCCGTGACTCCTTCGCCCTTTGAGCTGTCTCGTACTTGAACTTGCCGTAGTCCATGATCCGACAAACTGGAGGATTGGCCTCGGCCGCTACTTCCACTAAATCAAGATCAAGTTCACGTGCAATATCCAGTGCTTCTGGCAAGGGTTTAATGCCGATCTGTTCGCCGTCAGGGGCGACCAACCGAACTTCCCGCGCCCGAATCTGCTCGTTGATTCTGGCGTCGCCTTCGTCTGGGCGTGCTATGGCCTTACTCGCTTAACCAAGGACATTCTCCTAGTCCATCTGATGGCACCTCTCATCAAATGACAAAAGGCGGACACAGTTTGGTGCCCGCCTCACATAACGGCCACCCAGCAGTTGTGGTGCTGAACAGACCGACAGTGACCGAAACGCACCTCGCGGTGGAACGGTGGGGGCAGACCCCGCTTGTATCTATTGTTGAAGGCGTAGGGTAGCAGGATAAGAGTGCCATTCGCACAGGCGGACCCCCCGCAACCTAGCGCCGTCAACCTATGAGAGCGAGCATATGAGCAGTTTCTGGACCCCTTCGGGCGAGCACGAAATCTCAAGAGAGTCAGGTGACGCGCCGTCACCCAACCCGGCTCCTGATTTCATCGGCGAAACGGACATTGATCCTGAGACATCAGCGGCCATGGAACAACAACTCCGAGAAGCACAAGAGCAGTTGCTGTCTGTGCCAGCCGGCCAAATCGTCGCTAACCACGTAATCGGTCTCTTCGAATTAGCGGCTCTACACCTGCGCGTAGATCCACCCAACCTAGACGAGGCTCGTTTGCCAATTGACGCTATGGGCGTCTTGGTGGAGCAGCTCGGTGATCAACTTCCTGAACATCAGACTTTGGCAGCGGCGCTGCACCAGATCAGGCTTGCTTACGTCGAGGTTCAAAATGAAGTACTCGGCGACTCCGACGAATAAATAAGCAATTAGCTCTAAGGCACAATTTTAGAGATCGGAATCTCGATTACGTCGGTTGCCCCAAGGTCAAGGAGCTCAGGAATAAGGATGTTGATATCGCCTTTATTTACCACGGTCTCCACGGCGAAACCCCCTCCTCCCCACAGCTCATTGACAGTGGGCGCCTTCATTGAAGGCAGAACGCTTATCACCCGGTCTAGTTCCGCGGCCCCCACGTTTAGCTTCATCAAAACTCGACCGCGGGCGTCTAAAACTCCATCTAAAAGCGTCTTGATTTGCTCCATAGCTTTGCGTTTTTCGGGATCGGCATAGGATTGACTGTTCGCAAAAATTTCGGTGTAGCTGGTCAAAATTTCGTCAATTATTTTGAGCCCCGCTGCTTTGAGCGCGCTGCCGGTTTCAGTGAGATCAACCACTGCATCAACTATGTCGGGCGCTTTGGCTTCTGTTGCGCCGTAACTAAGCCGGATATCAGCTTCGATTCCCGCTGCTGTGAAGTGCCGGTTCGTCAACTCGGGGTACTCGCTTGAGATTCGAACACCTTGGGGTAGATCAGAGATCGATTCATAGGCGCTGTCGGCTGGGACTGCTAACACGATTCTGACCGGCCTAGCTGTCGCTTTTGAATACTTCATCTGCCCTAACGAGACTACGTCGCTGCTAGTTTCTTCAATCCAGTCTCGGCCAGCGATGCCTACGTCAAACAACCCATCGGCCACGTAGGTAGGGATTTCTTGTGGACGAAGGATCCTCACCGCATTAACGCGAGGGTCATCAATGGTCGCTCGGTAGTCAACTTCGCTGCTTCTGCGCACAGTCAGGTCAGCATCATGGAACAGCTGCATCGTCGCTGTTTCGAGAGAGCCCTTCGGAAGCACGAGTTTCAGCATGTTGTTGACCGTACCGTTCAGGACAGACGAACCCATGGTCAATTTGCAATTCGGGGATTTCTACAATGGCCACGTGGGTTCAAGGGTGAAGCCGTTTTCGGTCAATCAGCAACAATGTCGTCAAGGCCGTCAATGAGATGCCCCAACCGCATTTGTTTTGTTCGGAGATAGGCCAAGTTTTCTGGATTGGCGCCGGCTGTCGTTGGAACGCGTTCAACAATTTCGAGGCCGTACCCGCCAAGGCCGCCAATCTTGTCGGGGTTATTAGTCATAAGGCGCATTTTGGTTACCCCAAGTTCAACAAGAATTTGAGCGCCGATGCCGTATTCTCGACTGTCGACCGGCAGCCCAAGCTCCAGGTTCGCATCAACGGTGTCGCGCCCTTCATCCTGTAGTGAATACGCCGCTATCTTGTGTCCAATTCCGATGCCTCGACCTTCATGGCCGCGAAGATAAACAAGAACGCCGGCCTGCTCTTTGGCGATGGCTTCAAGAGCCGTATGTAACTGACCACCGCAATCGCAGCGCATGGAAGCCAGGATGTCTCCTGTCAAACATTCACTATGGACCCGAACCAATATGGGCTCTGACCCCATGATCTGCCCGTAGACCATCGCAAGGTGTTCGGTACCATCAAAGTCGCGGAAAACATGCCCTGTGAATTCTCCATAGATAGTTGGAATGCGCGCCTCCGCTATTGGGTCGACGAGTCGTTCATTTGCTCGTCTGTAACGGATCAAATCGGCGATCGATATAAGCAACAGGTCATGTTCTTCACAAAATTTTATTAGCTGAGGTAATCGGGCCATAGAGCCGTCGTCATTGACAACTTCGGCAAGAACTCCCGCTGGCTCACACCCAGCCAGGCGAGAGAGGTCGACTGCCGCTTCGGTATGTCCAGCTCTCTTGAGTACTCCACCAGGACGGTACTGGAGAGGTAGAACGTGGCCCGGTCGCACAAACTCGTGTGGCTCAGTGTCGGGCGAGGACAGCAAATTCAGAGTGCGCGAGCGGTCAGCTGCAGAAATACCAGTAGTGGTGCCCTCAGCGGCATCCACAGTGATGGTGTACGCGGTTCGCATTGGCTCAGTGTTGATAGCAACCATCAGCGGTAGCGCTAGTTCAGTTAAGCGCTCCTCTGTCATCGGCGCGCACAGAACTCCCGAGGTGTAGCGAACGAAAAACGCGATGTCTTCTGGCGTCGCGTGTTGCGCCGCCATGATGAGGTCACCTTCGTTCTCCCGATCCTCGTCATCGACAACGACCACGATTTCGCCACGTCCGATAGCGGCGATCGCATCTTCAACCGCTGCAAGCGGTGATTCGGGATCGCCCGACAGCTCGTTCCTCGAATTCGGCTTATTCATCGTTGTGAATTTTCCCACGCATAGTGACTAGTTATCTCCATTGTGGGGCGCCAGGAGCCGCTCCACATACTTGGCGATTACGTCGACTTCTAGGTTTACGCTATCGCCCACTGAGTACGATCCCAGAGTCGTGACCGCGAGAGTGTGTGGAATAAGCGCCACCGAAAAGCAGTTTTCGTTCACATGGAAGCAAGTCAAGCTAACTCCGTCGACCGTAACGGAGCCTTTTTCCACTAGGTACTTGTCTAATCCTTCCGATGTTCGAATCCGCAAATCCGGGCCGGGTGTGACCACAGTTCCAACACCATCTACGTGGCCTTGGACCATATGGCCACCCAAGCGGTCGGAATATCTCACTGCTCGTTCGAAATTGACCGGATCTCCAGGAGTCAGCTGGCCAAGCGAAGTTCGTTGGACGGTTTCCGCTACGACGTCAGCTTCCCACCAGTCTTCTCCCAACGCCACAACTGTTAGACAGCAACCATTGACCGCTATCGAATCATCGACAGTGGTCTCTTCGAGAACTTGATTTGCGGCAAATCGAAATCGTTCGCCGTCGCTGCTTACAAAAGAGCCGAGCTCCTCGATCAGTCCCGTAAACATCAGTCTCCTCTTATCGGTCGAACTTCTATCCGAAGGTCAACTCCCACTTTGCGAATATCGCGAAGTTCACCGCGCCATAGCTCAGACATTGTCGCAGAACCTGAGTCGGAGAACAGGGGTCGACCGTCGTCGCCACCCATAAGCGCTGGAGCTACGTACAAGACGTATTCGTTAACTATTCCTCTGCGGTGGAACTCCGCAGCGACGTGAGCTCCACCTTCAACCAAAAGATCCACAACGCCCGCCTCCCCCATCTGTTCGAGCAGTATTTCCAACTCGCCATGCATCTCCCAGCAGGGGTGAACTGCCGCATCAGCGGAGATTTGACCTAAGACAATCCGCTGAGGGTCAGTTCCTGGGACGCCGCGTACGGTGAGCGAAGGGTCGTCGGATCTCACAGTTCCGGCTCCCACCAAAATCGCGTCGCATCGAGCTCTTAGAGCGTGACCGTCAAGTCGGGCTTCTTCACTGGTTATCCATTGAGACGAGCCATCAGGTGCAGCCGTTCGGCCATCAAGGGTAAGCGCCATCTTCAGCACCACCCAAGGTCTGCCTGTGCGCCGATGATGCAGGTAGGGCTCAAGTTGAGCCGTGACCGAGGGCCCTCGCACTCCCTCAACTACTTCAATTCCTGAATCGCGTAAAGCATTTATGCCACCACCTGCAACTTGAGGGTCGGGATCGCTCACGCCTATCAGGACGCGAACAACTCCAGCTTCAATTATGTGATCAACACAGGGTTCTGTTCGACCGGTGTGACAACACGGTTCGAGTGTCGTAGCAAGTGTTGCTCCATGCGCCGCCTGGCCAGCCGCTTCAAGAGCACTCCGTTCCGCGTGCGCGCCCCCTACGGGACGAGTTGCGCCATCGAATACTTCTCCATCTTTGCTGAGAACGACCGCACCTACCCAAGGGTTCGGTGCTGTGGTTCCTCGAACAGAATTCGCGTTCGCCATAGCCCTGTCCATCAGGGCCTCATCGGCGGGATGTGAAGAAGTTGCCATTGTCAATGCAACCGTTCGCCATGAAGGAGCCGTAAGGCGTGAGGTATGACATCGGCCACAGCGTCGAAGCACTCGACACAACCAACGGTGGAACCCGGGGTGTTAAGAATGATTGACCTGCCGACGATGCCCGCTACTCCGCGAGATAGGCGCCCCAGAGGATTGACTAACCTCATGGCTTCGGCGATACCTGGCGCCTGTCGTTCGAGCACTTGCAGAGTTCCCTCGGGAGTGAGGTCACGTTCGGTGAATCCGGTGCCGCCAGTGGTGACGATCACCCCTGCGAAGTCTTTGGTCATTTCAGAAAGACATGTCGCAACACTCTCAACCCCATCAGCGGCGGCGCGATGCTCCACCACATTGAAGCCATGAGCCGAGAGACTCGAAACTAGTGCTTCACCGCTTTTGTCCTCACGCGAGCCGCTCATCACACCATCTGAAACCGTCAGCACCTTGGCTAACAAAATATTCTCGGAAACGAGGTATTCGTCAGAGTCGCTCGAAGACTCGTCAGTATTTTCGTGGTGAGTCATATCCGGAGACTATCGCCAAGGCTTCTTAAGCAGCCGGGTGCATCGGGCAACTACCTTCATGACATGGCCTACGCACGAGAACGCACATACTTAGACGCCGACAGTCACCTTATGGAGTTACCTGATTTTCTCTCGGCTCACGCGGACCCCGGAGTGCGCGATCGCATCCCACCAATCGACTTGGACGCTGGAGCAAGAAGTAGTGATTCCTGGCAAGAAGCAGCACGTACAGGCGCACATTCCCCAGAGAAAGTCGCCGAGCTCGTTGCTCTCGGCGACGATCTAATTGCTGGGCCAAAGGGATACTTCGCTCTCGGAGCATTCAATAAACACGAACGCGGCACAGCTCTCGATCTGCTCGGATTCCAGCAGCAATTTATTTTCTCTACTTTCAGCGCTCCTATTGCTTTCGACCCCACATCCGATCTGGATGTTCGTTACGGCACTGCTCGCGCACATAACAGAGCAATGGCTGAGTTCTGCTCAGACGATTCCCGCCTCATCGGAGTGGCTCTGCTTCCGCTAGACGACCCAACGGCCAGCTTGAACGAACTGGAATTTGCTATTTCACTCGGCCTCGGAGCCATCTGGGTCCCCCACCGCCCGGCGGGAGGAAGGTCACCGGGACACAACGACCTTGATCCCGTGTGGGCCCGAATGGCCGAGGCCAAAATTCCGTTCCTGCTCCACGTCGGAGGTAACCCCCTCCAGATCAAACCCGAGTGGATGGACACCGGC
>DCYM01000038.1 GCA_002331465.1 Candidatus Neomicrothrix sp. UBA2110
GCTCGAGAGGTCCATCACATGGCCTTACTTCTCGGCTACGGCGCCGGCGCAATCAATCCCTATCTCGCTATCGAATCCATTGAGGATTTCGTCGAGCAGGGAGTCATCAACGAAGTTGACGCAAAGACCGCCGTTCGCAACTACATCAAGGCCTGCTCCAAAGGCGTCCTCAAGATTATGTCCAAAATGGGCATCTCCACCGTGGCCAGCTATACCGGAGCGCAGGTCTTTGAATGCGTTGGGCTGTCTAACCAAGTAATTGATGATTACTTCACCGGTACGTCATCGAAACTCGGAGGAATCGGGCTCGACATCATTGCTGAAGAGGTCGCTCTTCGACACCGCTTTGCCTACTTAAAAAACCCCGAAGGGGTGGCCCATCGAGATCTGTGGTCGGGAGGTGAGTACCAATGGAGACGCGAGGGCGAATACCACCTGTTCAATCCAGAAACCGTGTACAAGCTGCAGCACGCCACACGAACCGGCCAATACGAGGTCTTTAAGGAATACACGAAGCTAGTCAACGACCATTCCGAACAACTAGCCACGATCCGCGGACTCTTCAACCTCACTCCCTCCGAAACTGGCTCTATCGCGCTTGACGAAGTTGAACCTGTTACCGAAATAGTGAAGCGTTTCTCCACGGGGGCGATGAGCTATGGCTCCATTTCCGCTGAAGCACATGAAACTCTGGCCATAGCGATGAACCGTCTCGGAGGTAAATCAAATACCGGCGAGGGAGGCGAAGACCCAGAGCGCTTTATCCCAGATAGCAACGGTGACTCCCGACGGTCAGCGATTAAACAAGTGGCGTCTGGCCGCTTTGGGGTCACCTCGGAGTACCTAGTGAACTCCGACGACATCCAAATCAAAATGGCCCAAGGTGCCAAACCGGGCGAAGGCGGCCAGCTACCAGGCCCAAAGGTCTGGCCGTGGATCGCTAAGACCCGCCATTCCACGCCTGGAGTTGGATTGATCTCTCCTCCTCCACATCACGACATTTACTCAATCGAAGACCTCAAACAACTGATACACGATCTCAAGAATTCAAACCCTGAAGCTCGTATCCACGTCAAACTTGTTGCCGAGGTAGGCGTAGGCACCGTTGCCGCAGGGGTATCCAAAGCAAAAGCAGATGTTGTTCTTATCTCGGGGCATGATGGAGGAACAGGCGCCTCACCACTTACATCGCTCAAACATGCGGGCGGCCCGTGGGAACTTGGATTAGCTGAGACCCAACAAACTCTTCTGATCAACGGGCTGAGAGACCGGATCGTCGTGCAGACTGACGGTCAACTTAAGACCGGTCGCGATGTCATGGTCGCCATGCTCCTAGGCGCCGAAGAGTTCGGATTTGCAACAGCTCCCCTAGTTGTATCTGGATGCATCATGATGCGGGTGTGTCATCTAGACACGTGCCCCGTCGGAGTCGCTACCCAAAATAAGGAGTTGCGTTCTCGCTACGCCGGCAAAGCAGAGTTCGTGATCAACTTCTTTGAATACATCGCCCACGAAGTCCGTGAATACCTCGCTGAGCTTGGCTTCCGATCGATTGAAGAAGCCATTGGCCGTGTCGATTGCTTGGACATAGATCAAGCTGTCGACCACTGGAAGGCCGACGGTCTGGATCTCAGTCCCATCCTCCATATACCCACTTCACCCTGGGAACAAGACCGCTTCTGTTCCAAACAACAAGAGCACGGTCTACAAAAAGCCCTCGATCAGCAGTTAATAGAACAAGCCCAGGAGGCCATCAAAAGCGGATCTCCGGTAGAGATAACGTCCCCTATCTCCAACGTGAACCGCACTGTCGGCACACTCCTTGGTCATCACGTGACTAAAGCTCATGGGGGTCTGGGGCTACCAAAAGACACCATCACAGTTATCCTGACCGGTTCCGCAGGTCAGAGTTTTGGTGCTTTCGTTCCGAGTGGAATTACGTTGCGTTTGTCTGGAGACGCGAACGACTATCTCGGCAAAGGCCTCTCGGGCGGACGGATCGTGGTTCGCCCGCCAATTGATTCGGCAACCGAGTTCGTTGCAGAGGAAAACGTGATCGCTGGCAACGTGATCCTCTACGGAGCAACGAGTGGCGAGGTTTTTATAAGAGGGACGGTTGGGGAACGCTTCTGCGTTCGTAACTCTGGGGCAACAGCCGTTGTCGAGGGAGTCGGGGACCATGCTTGCGAATACATGACTGGGGGCGAGGTTGTTGTTCTGG
This sequence comes from Candidatus Neomicrothrix sp. UBA2110, assembly GCA_002331465.1. Classification (GTDB taxonomy): domain Bacteria; phylum Actinomycetota; class Acidimicrobiia; order Acidimicrobiales; family Poriferisodalaceae; genus UBA2110. The sequence goes on from DCYM01000038.1 coordinate 2,222, forward strand.
GACCGACAGGCAGGAACTTTGGAGCTGGCATGTCTGGAGGCGTTGCGTTCATCTATGACCCCGAAGATGAATTTCATCGAAGTTTAAATACAGAAATGGTGGATTTAGAGACCTCTATAGATGACGAAGATGCCGACTTTCTTCGTGACGTCATTCGTCGTCACGATGACGAAACGGGGTCCGAAGTCGCTTCAGCAATTCTCGATCGCTGGCATCAACAGGTGAGGTATTTCAAGAAGGTCATGCCCAAGGACTACAAACGTGTCATCGAGGCCATCGCGGCCGCTGAAGAACACGGACAAGATGTCGAAGAGGCCGTGATGGCTGCGGCGAAGGGATGACCACTATGTTCCAGTGGGCGATGGTTGGCCGATTCGCGGCAAAAACGTTGTGTGAGCAGAGGGACCAAATCCGATATGACTGATATCCGAGGGTTCCTGAAACATGGCCGCGAAACACCCTCCCGAAGACCAATTCCTGTGCGTCTCTTGGATTGGCATGAGGTGTATGAAGAGTTCGACCAAGGCAGTTTGCGGAACCAGGCAAGCAGATGCATGGACTGTGGAATTCCATTTTGCAACAACGGATGTCCTCTCGGAAATATCATCCCGGATTGGAATGACCTCGTGTACCGGGACCGCTGGCGAGACGCAATCGACCGCCTACACGCCACAAACAATTTCCCCGAGTTCACCGGACGGCTTTGTCCGGCTCCCTGCGAGGGTGCATGCGTACTCGGAATCAATCAAGATCCGGTGGCTATAAAACAAATTGAAGTGACAATTATTGATCATGCCTTTGAAATGGGTTGGGTGGAACCAGTTCTTCCGACTGTTCTCTCCGATAAGTCTGTCGCCGTTGTCGGCAGCGGGCCAGCCGGCCTGGCAGCTGCGCAACAGTTGACACGCGCAGGTCACACGGTTGTCGTTTTCGAAAGAGCCGACCGAATTGGTGGTTTACTTCGTTACGGCATCCCAGAATTCAAGATGGAAAAACGTCACATCGATCGCAGAATCGAACAGATGGAACAGGAAGGGACAGAATTTCGGACGGGAATCAACGTCGGTGTCGATATAAGCGCCAGTGAACTTCGCGAACAATTTGATGCCGTTGTACTCGCCGGTGGTGCAACCCAATGGCGAGATCTCCCGATCGAAGGCAGAGAACTCAACGGAGTTCACCAGGCAATGGAATACCTTCCTTGGGCTAATCGCGCTCAGCAAGGCGACTTCACGGTTGAAGAGGCGCCTATCTCAGCGGCCGGAAAGAAAGTGGTCATCATTGGAGGAGGCGACACCGGTGCCGACTGCCTAGGCACAGCGCATCGGCAAGGCGCGACTTCGGTTCACCAATTCGAAATTATGCCCTGCCCCCCTGATGAGCGGTCTGTAGGCAATCCTTGGCCAACATTCCCAATGACATTCAAAACCACGTCAGCTCACGAGGAGGGTGGAGAACGGGTTTACTCGGTCAATACTGACAAATTTCTCGGTAATGAAGTTGGTAATTTACGCGGACTGGCAGCTCATGAAGTGGCGATGACGGATGGTCGTTTCAAAAAGGTCGAGGGCACAGATTTTGAACTAGCGGTTGACTTGGTCTTTTTAGCGATGGGTTTCACTGGTCCCGAACAGGACGGTTTACTCGAACAGCTAGACGTCGAGTTAGACGAACGCGCCAATGTCGCTCGAGACCATAATTTCGCCACGAATAAAGACAACGTGTGGGTGTGCGGCGATATGGGACGAGGACAAAGCCTCATCGTTTGGGCCATAGCCGAGGGTCGGTCATGCGCTGCGGCGGTTGATGCTTCACTGACAGGTTCGACTTCATTAATGTCTCCGGTGACGCCCACAGACCGACCGTTACTTTGATGAAAAAGAATTCATGAACGACTTACACGTTGACGGAGAGCGCCTTTGGAGGACCCTTCACCAGCTCGCTGAGATCGGTGCAACAGAAGCCGGTGGTGTCGCTCGGGTTGCGTTAACAGACCTAGATAAGTTAGGACGCGACCAGTTCGTGGAGTGGGTGACTGAAGTCGGATGCAGCGTGCATGTAGATCAAATGGGCAACCTGTTCGCCCGACGCGAGGGGGCAGAGGCCGACCGAAAACCCGTGATCATTGGGAGTCATCTTGACACCCAACCTACGGGTGGAAAATTTGACGGCGCCTACGGGGTTATGGTCGGTTTAGAGGTGCTACGAGTCCTGCACGAGGCTGGCCATCGAACGCTTACACCGATTGAAGTGGTGTCGTGGACTAATGAGGAGGGCGCACGCTTTCCACCAGCAATGTTGGGATCGGGTGTATTTGGCGGTGCATTTTCACTGGAAAGTGGCTTAGGGGCTGCGGACCCAGATGGCACCACCCTCGGCGATGAACTGCTACGAATTGGCTATTCGGGCCCCCAACTTTGCGGTGGTAGACCCGTCGGCTATTACCTTGAGCCTCACATAGAACAGGGACCCATCCTGGAAGCTTCAGACCGCTCAATCGGTGTCGTGACTGGCGTTCAAGGCATCAGATGGTACGACGTGTCGATCAACGGCACGGAGGCGCACGCCGGCACAACTCCAATGGACCGGCGGTCTGATGCCATGTTGAGTGCCGCTGAGCTAGTGACGGAGATAAACCAGATTGCGAAACGTCGCGCCGATGGTCGCTCAACCGTTGGTGTTCTTACCTCCACCCCGGGTTCGCGTAACACCGTGGCGGGCTCCGTCAATTTATCCGTCGACCTTCGCCACCCCGATGCCGATGAGTTACGCCAGATGAGCAACGAGTTACTTGATGCTGCTGGGACTCTCAGTCCGGCTGCCTTAGTTGAAGAGATCTGGTATTCGCCGCCCATCAGGTTTGATGAGCGGATCGTCACAAAAATTCGTGAGAGCGCTTCTGCAGCGGGTCACCAGCCGGTAGATATTGTTTCCGGCGCAGGTCATGATGCTGTGTACCTAAGCGCAGTGGCTCCCACAGGAATGCTATTTATTCCTTGCAAGGAAGGTCTGTCACATAACGAAGCTGAGAGTATCTCTCAAGCACATTCGACGGCTGGAGCAGAAGTAACTCTTCAGACCGTCCTCCTCCTAGCAGACGAGAATACGGGTGCTGCTCACTGACGACGCACAAGTGTTTTTCTCAGTTGACTTTTCTGCCTTCATCTAAATAGGCCGCGAGTTTTTCGAGTGCGCTGGGAGTCACTTCGCGGATCCGTCCCAACAAATCATCGCCGCTAGGGCCAGCGGCTTGGCGGGGTGCCCCCCTACCCGAGAACCCATCCAGCCGAGCATTAGAAAGCCAGGTCTTAAGTCCCGGATCGGCATTCCACTTAATCGAGTTGAGCGCATTTTCCAGGGTGGTTCGCACCCAGTCCAACGTGTCATCAGGATGTGGCACAACTGTGCATAGTTCATTCTTAATGGTTTCGCCGTCATAGGTCGCCTCAACATGGGCGATGAACGCTGCACTAAAAACTTGTTGGCAAGTGCGCACCGTTTGCAGGGTCAAAAGACCATCTTCAAAGACTGGCCGAATGGGCCGGCGGGCCAAACCATCGGCGGTGCAATCCACATGGATGGTATTAGGGCTCGTGGAGACAGTTGCATCGTCAAGGTCGATGTCGTGCAACCCGATTTGCCGCACGCGGCCAAGACGAACGACGTTGGATATTCGTTGTAGTTCATTCAGCTCGACCGATGTAACTGTGCAGCATCGGTACATTGTCGGACGCACAGCAGGATCCAGCTGCAGTAGGGCGCCATTTTCGAGTAATCGATCAAACATTTGATCCAACGATGTAGAGGCTGCAACAATCTCCATCGTTTCGACCTGGCGGAGCATGACACGGTCCGCGAACTCAGGTCCAGGTTGAATATATGCCCGATCTAACATCCACTGGTCGCGGGGTAGCACCCATCGAATTATCTCTGGGTTCACATCGTTGCTGAGTAACCAAAGGCACGAATCGATGGCTGTTTTCCCTCCGCCAATAACGACGTAGCCATCCGGGGTAGTTGTGATGCTCGGAAGTTCATTGGGAGGAATACATTGAACTCCCTCCATAACGTCATAGCTCGGGGTGGTAACGGCGGGAACAGTCACATTCATATACGTAGCATTGACGGTCTTTCGCGCGTCTACCACGACCTCGATGCCCGAAATGAGGTCCCGAATTAGCCCATCTCCGAGGTATTCGGATGTTGGTAAGTAACGGACTCGACCGCTTGGCAAGAACTGTTGGTTCATCACTTGGTCGAAATAGGTGACTACCTCGGTTCCCGACGCCAGTTCGTATAAACCCGCGTTTCCACCCTCGAGGTCTTTAGTGTCGTTTCCGAGTTCCCGCGAATTAACACCGTAGAACGACGAGGGTTGGTGAAGTCGCACGAATGGGTAGGAATCATTCCAGTGGCCACCAGGATGAGAGTGTCGATCAACGATGGTGACAGTTGCGTCGGTTTCAGTCATAAGAACGTCGGTGAATGCCATGCCCATGGCACCTGCACCAACCACTAAGTAGTCGCTAACGACCTTTTCGATCATGTTTCGCTAACCGTGGAAGTCTGGTCCAGCCGCTTCGATCTCGAACCGCAGGACACACCTCTGATCTTCGTTCATCGCACGCTTGTAGTCATCCCAATCCGGATGTTCCCCGCTCAAGGTCCGGTAGTACTCGACAAGATGGTCAAATGCCTCAGGCAGACTTACTACCTCACCCCGGCATTGCAATTGCACCCATCGGCCCAACCACTTGTCAGGGAACACACAGATCCAAGCAATCGAGTCACGCCGTAGGTTCCGAGTCTTCACGGCCGTCTCGCGAGTGCTCATAATGATCGTGTCGTGAACCACCGCCAACGTCACCGGCGACATTTGCGGAGATCCGTCTCTACTTCGCGTAGCCAGAACGGCTCGCGAGTTATCACGCACGTAGTCGAGTCCCTTACCTATTTCCATCTCGTCATCCTGTCACGAACCCCATCTCAGATAATAGATACTGCCCTATGGTGAGTTGATGTCCGGCAAGCACCAGGTAGATAGCGGTCGAGGCTGGGTCGTAGCATTTGCAGGTTGCGCGATTAACACATGGACATTTGGGGTTTTCTACGCCTTCGCAACCGCTCTGGAACAAATGGCTGACGAGTTCGACGCTGGCCTATCGGGCATCGCTGCGTTCTTTTCGGTCACCACGTTTTTGTTTTTCGCGGTTGGGATCGTCGCTGGTCCTTTAGCCGATCGTTTCGGTGCTCGCCGGCTCGTCGCTCTCGGCGCGTTCCTAATGGGTGGTGGATTGTGGTTCACCGCTCAGGTCGAGTCGCTGTTTACGGGCATTGTGGTCTATGGGCTCGGCGTCGGTTTGGGAATCGGGTGCTACCTAGTTCCACTCAGCGTTGCGACCGGTGCGTGGTTCGAGAAACATCGCACCGTCGCGCTGGGCGTTAATACTGTAGGAATTGGGCTTGGGACTCTGATCTTGGTTCCAGTAGCAGAGTGGCTCATCCGAACTGCTGGATGGCGGAATGCTTTCGAGTTGATGGGAATTGGCAGCGTAATTGTTTACGGGGTTGTGTCCTTAGCTTGTTTTAAGCCTCCTACCCCTCCCGCATCAGTCGCAGCAAGCATCTTGGCCGCACGACAAGCGGTACGAAGATCCGAATTTTGGCGCCTTTACCTAGCCGGGTTCTTGATGTCAGTTGCCTTATTCGTTCCTTTTGTCTTCTTGGTGCAATACGCCAAGGAACAAGGCATCGCGTCCAGCACTGCCGCATTCCTCATCACTTCGCTCGGGTTGGGAAGCGTTATCGGTCGACTTGGGCTTGGCGTCCTTGGGATGCGGTTTGGCGTGCTGCCATTAGTCATCATGTCATTCGCTATTCAACCCGTCTCCTACATAGTTTGGCTCGTCGCCGGATCGAATTACTTTCTGCTGCTTGTCTTCGCCGCCTTGTTGGGTGTGGGCTACGGGGGCTTTGTTGCACTAAGCCCAGTCGCGTCAGCAGGCATCTTCGGTCTAGAAGGTTTAGGCGGAGTTCTCGGGGTTCAATACACCTCGGCTGGTGTCGGTGCCCTCATAGGGCCAATAAGCGCCGGCGCAATAATCGATGCCACTGGCTCTTACACCGTCGCCATAGTCGCAGCGATTTTTGTGTCGTCGGCGGCAACCCTCGCTGTTGTTCCACTCTGGCGACTTGGTGATGGCACACCATCCGAAATAGTCGCTCGTTCCTTCCTATCTCAACCAACTGTTTGGCTGGTCTCTCGCCGTTAAGGCATTTGTGTGAGCGAATACACTTCATAAGTAACGCCGCCCCCGGGATGCAACGTTCCCACCCCAACTCCCTGAACGTTGTTCACCCAGCCGTAGCGGTCATCACCGGTTTCGAATTGAGGGGCCGAGCGAGCAACTCCGAGATTGGGGTCTCCTATGCCTTTGTACTGCATCAAGATGACTGCGTCGTCGTCGGTTACTAAAGTCAGCCGAACATCAAGCTGGAGGCTCCGGTCACTTCGGGCGGTCACCCAGTCACCGCCGGGAGATACCACGCGTCCGCTCATTCGCTCGCCAGTAAAGGAGCCCCCCTCAACCTCCGCAATGATGCGGGTACCGTGCGGCCCGCCCTTTACAACTTGTACCCCTTCTGCGACTTGTAGATCCAACGTAAAGAGGTGTTCCACCTCAAGATGTTCAGTTGCCATAGTGCAAGCCTGACACATTCATGGTCCAGTTAGCCGAGATTGAAGAATTCAACGAGATTCGCTGGCATATCGTCGATGTCGACTTCGAAGAGTTCCAGCAGCACTTGGTCAGGAGCGGCGCACATCAAGTATCGCCAATTACCGAACTCTCTAATGTCGGATCTGAACTCAACTCCGTTAGAAGCCATTCGGTCGCGCAAATCTTTGAGATTATCTACCCGTATTCCTATGTGGTGGTAGGCGCCGATGGAGTCACCGCGCGGTGGTTGGTCATAAATATTGAGGCGTCCCTGCCCGACTTTCATGAAGATGTTTCGCGATCCGCCAAAATCACCGTCGTGGCTCACTACTGCCCCGAGGTTTCTTTCCCACCAATCAACGGTGAGGGACGCATCGGAAGCGAAAATATGAATGTGATGGAGGTCAAGCATCACGAATACCTACAGGGTTCGCCTGTCAGTACCCGAGCCTTTGTAAATGATTTCTCTCATCGCATCAGAGGCACGTTTATGGAAATCCACGGCATTTGGCTCTAAGTCAGCCGAGGGCTGTGGGCAATGCTCAAAATGTCGGTATTGATCTGTGCCACGCACCAACGAGGCACTGTCCCACTCGCTAAGTGTTTGTTCTGTATGTGGCGACATGTAGTGAAAGGAGAGCCCAATCCGCCGATCATTTGTTTTGTTTGGTCCCGACCCATGAGCTGTTCGAACGTTATGGAATGAAACCTGTCCGGCTTTCAGCGCCATTGGCACCGTCTTACGTTGCGAAATGTCGATCTCAAGTTCTTGACCCCTACTCAGGAGATTGTTCTTCGCGTAGGTCTCTGCGTGCTCAATGGTCTCCTTGTGGCTGCCAGGAATCACGTTCATACATCCTGCGTCCTCGCCCGCATTACTGAGCGCTATCCAGATCGACACCACATCCGAATTAGACAAGCCCCAATACTGGAGGTCTTGATGCCAGCCCACATAGCTAGGGCTTTGCGCTTCTTTTATCCAGAACACTGAGTTCCAACAGAGAATGTTTGGGCCGATCAGATCCTCGACTGCATCCAAGATTCTGTCAGCGCGCATCAGTTGGTCAATCCACGGGAACAAGATATGTCCCCCTGACCGTTCATGCGCAGGTAAGGAACCACCACGAAGTAGCTCCCAAGCCTCTAGCTGGCTCCGACACTCATCAGCCTGCTCTGAGGTGAGGAGGTCAACTGGAGACACCCACCCATCGGCCTCGTATTGCTTGATCTGCTCTTCAGTAAAGACCTTTCCCATGCCATGAGGTTATTCGCAGATCGGCATCGGTGATGCCCTTCCAGCTACCGTCAAGAGCGGTGACAGATATAGACCTGAACGACCCGGCGAGTATTGACGACCCACATAGCTATTGGTCTCGCTATCGCGACATGGGACCAGTGCAATGGAGCGATGCTCACCGCGCTTGGGTCGTGCTCGGTCACGCCGAGCTCAGCGAGGCTTTCCGCGAGGGGCATCTTCTTTCAGCCGATCGGGTCACACCTTTGGAGCGGGTCGCCGCGCACCGTCCTTTGAGCTTCGCCAAGGTTGTAGAACTATTGGGTGGGTGGATGGTTTTTCGCGATCCGCCTTTACACACTCATCTTCGGGACCCTATGCGCAATGTGTTTACGCCTAGGCGAGTCGCGACGCTTGAGGAGATGGTTTCTCAAGTGGTTGACGAAATCGTTGGCGGGTTGGGTGATGTAATCGACGTCCGGGAGGACTTTGCTGGTCCACTGCCAGCGTGGGCAATCGCAGCGGTCCTCGGAGTGGAGGCCAGCGACAGAGATCGTTTTCAAGGTTGGTCGGATGATTTGGCGACGATTGTGTTTGCAACTGATCCGCACACCACGGCGCCAGAGCAAGCCACTGCGGCGGCTGGAGAGTTCAGTCATTTTTTTCAGCGTCTAATTGACCGCGAACGTGTTGAACCCTCAGAAACTCTGATGACTGCATTAGTAAATGGTGCCGGTGATCAACTATCTGACCTTGAGTTGGTGGGAGCATGCACTCTCATTTTGTTCGCAGGTCACGAAACCACGACTTCTTTACTCATGAACACAATGGGCTTGTTGGCCACTCGCCCTGACCTGGTCGAAGAATTACGTGTTCGGGATTTAGATACCGCTCTTGAGGAACTTCTTCGCGTTCTCGGACCCACGCGGAGCATGTACCGAAAGGTAGCGGTTGCCCATGAGCGAGGCGGACAAGCGCTCGCTGTGGACGACAACGTCTTACTTTGTGTGGCAGCCGCCAATCACGACCCTGATGTTTTCGATGAACCGGGCCGCCTCAAGTTGGACCGCGATCCGAATCCACATTTGACCTTTGGATGGGGCCTGCATCACTGCCTGGGAGCTCACCTAGCGCGCCTTGAGGCCCGCTTGGCTCTCAAGGCCTTACTCAGGAGATCTCGGACTTTCGAACCAGTCGGGTTCGTGCCGCCAATCGAAGGGACTGTTATTTCGTCGATCCAACAGCCTTTACGAATCAAGCTCTCCTGAGATCGATGAGAACAAGGTTGGAATGTTCCCGCAATAAATTCCCCGCTCTAAGCTCTCATATCCGACGGGGGGTTTAGGTGTTAGAGCACATTCGAGTAGTTGATCTCTGTGATGGCATAAGTCAGTTCGCTGGTCACATTCTGGTGCATCTGGGTGCAGAGGTGATAGCGGTGGAACCCACTATTGGCGTAGCTACACGCCATATGGGTCCATTTGTTGACGATGAACCCGACTTAGACGCCAGTCTTACTCATTGGGCGTATAACAGAGGAAAGCGTTCTCTGGCTCTAAACGTCGAGTCGTCTGAAGATCGCGACAAGTTCCGTACCTTGATCGCTGGTGCTGACATCCTCTTCGAAGACTGCCATCCGGGTTATCTCTCGTCGCTTGGCCTGTCGCACGCGGACCTAGCTGAAATCAACCCGGGCCTCATTCATGCTTCTATTACTCCCTACGGATCAGAGGGGCCGAGATCACGTTGGCTTGGGACTGACCTCACAGCGGTAGCTGGTAGCGCTTTCATGTATGCGAGTGGCGACGCGGATAGAGCTCCTCTTCGTATCGGCTTGCCGCACAGCTTTTTACACGCGTCCGCCGATGCGGCGGCAGCAAGTCTGATCGCCTTGCAAGAGCGGGACCGAAGCGGCGTTGGTCAGCACATTGACGTTTCGGCCCAAGAGTCGGTCACGATTGGCTTTCCTCAGAATGTCGCTCCGATGGAAAATGCATTGGCAGCGGACCGGATCGCCGGGGGAATAAGTCTGGGCGGCATG
>DCYM01000266.1 GCA_002331465.1 Candidatus Neomicrothrix sp. UBA2110
CAAGGAATTGGAATGTCGATGGTGGATCGAGATCCAGTGATGTTTGAAATTGTTTGGCCGACTCAAAATTTGCACATCGAACCGGACGTTTCGCATTGGCTTTCCGCTGCTCACGAGTGGTTTCACGTTTATGGGTTGGCGCACACGGCGAATATGGACGCGTCGGTCGAGGGACCAGCGGTAGTCCCATTGGATGGCCCGATTTGGTTTAGAGAGGGGCTCGCAGACTATGTAGCTGCCCTAATAGCGGACCATGTCAGCGCTGCCGACTTCGTTTCCATCTATTCCGACTGGCTTACACAAACCCACAACGAATTCGCGGCAACTAGCAACGTGCTGCCATCGGAGGTGTTGGCCAATTGCACTACCCCAGCCAGTCAGGTGTGGGCAGAAGAAATGGGTGGGGCATGGCAATGTCGCGCGGGACGCGTGGCTGTGCTGCAACTTTTGAATCTTGCCGGCCCGGATTCGCTGGAGCGTATAAGCCGTTATTTCCAGCAACTCGCAAACGTGGGGTGGGAAGAGTCGTTCCGGTTAATTTTTGAGCGCTCGCCCCGTGTGTTCTATGAGGAGTTTGGGGAGTTCCTCCTCCTTCCGCTCAACGAAAAAAGAGATTTAGTTGCTAGGCCTTCCTTCGAACCAGGCTGAAAGCTTCATTCCACGTCATTTTCGACTTATGGGGGTCGTTCACGCGGTCGGTTGGTTACCGATGATGCGAGCCGGATCGACTAGCACGGCAGTCCGGCCATCTTTAATCATCTGTCTGTCGTACTCATCGAAATCATCGTGTTTACCACCGGCAGCCTCATAAATTTCACGAAGAAGCAATCTGAGAGCTTCGGCATCAATGCCAGAAGCAGGGTCGGATGGTCCGATGAGGTCTGCCTTGCCAGTTGCAGCTAGCCAATTCCACCCACGACGGACAGCGATGGTCACCTCCGAGCCGCGCCGGACATGATCAAGTCGCGCTGCTCTCCCGGTAGAAACCAGAGCAACACAATCAGCGCCTGTGAGTGGATTTTGAATGACACCGCAATTAGCGATGCTGGAAAGCACTCGACCGTCCATTTGGGTGGTGCTGATCGTGGCTAATCCGGTTTCGCTAGCCAGAAATTGCGTCACGTCTTCAAGTACGAGCATCTGTTATGTCCAAGTCTTCAGGTTAAGCGGCTTCCATCATGATATTGAAGCTACCTGCCGAAAAGGATGAGTTCCTGATGGTTCGCCAAAGCAGGCGGAATCTGCGCCCGCTCGAACGCGTCGACATAACGCCGTTGTTACCGTGGGCGTTGAGGTGGTTGTACCCTTGCTGAGTCTCGACCTGCAGCTGCAAGGTGAGATAGGGGAGCTATGGAACCACGCACCGGAACAGACCGCCTCTTGTACGAACGGTCCCTTGTCGAACCGTACGTAGGGTCAATCGGTTGGCGCAGTATTTTCAACATCACATGGTGCGTGCTGGGTTGGACCTCAATTGTGGTCTTGCGCGCGGCCGGGCTCATTCCGCTGTGGGCTGCTATTCCCCTAGCGGTGGTGTGTTTACAAGCCTGTTACATGCCTATGCACGAATCAGTGCACAAGACCCTGTCAGCAGGCCGACCAGCTTTAAGGTGGGTTGATCGATCGGTCGGAGCCCTAGCAGGATGGCTGCTGTGTGAGTCGTTCATCGCACATAGGATCACCCACCTCAAGCACCATACGCAGACCAATGACGAAACAGATCCTGATCTGCTTAATTCCAAAGGCTCACCTAGAGACTTAGTTTTTCGAGTAATCGTCGGACTCATCTTGTATCCACTTGGTCCACTATTTGCTGCAGTACCCCTGTTGCGTCGACTTCTACCCAGAGGCTTAGCCTCGAGGCTCGCTCAAATGGCCCAACTTCGCGGTCCTGAAGCGGGAACGGCAGCGAAACCTGTGGTGCTCAGCCACCTTGCGGTCTTGATCATTGGTTCTGCACTGGGGTACGCGGAAACGGTTTGGCTGCTTTGGTACCTTCCGGCGTGGATAGGTCGCTTCTGGCTGTCGCTTGTCTTTGGGTGGCTCCCGCATCATCCACACAGCGAGACGGGTCGATATCGCGACACGCGCATTTTTACCTTCGTCGGTTCGACATTTCTGATTCGCGGGCACGATCACCACTTGTTGCACCACCTGTTCCCTGTAGTGCCCCACTACCGGCTTCGAGCCCTATGGGTTGACATGCGCGATCACTTAGCAGAACAGGGAGCTCGGATCGAAGGTCGCGCTGCTACGACGCTCACAACCACACCAACATCTTCATAACGGATGATTCGGCATTCAGGCATGACGAATTGCTTCCATTTTCGCGACAAGACGGAACGCAACCCATGGAGAACTACCCGGCCTCAAGGGACTATTTGCGTCAGGACGCGGTCACGGTGTCACACGAAGCGCCAACAACAAACTTTGACCTGAAGACTTGGCTGTACCGTCAACACCCAAGCCAGCGGCCAACATGTGGTTCGAAACACCGGCACGGAAAGTACCTTTGATTTATGGAAGTCATCCTTACCGGCACCGGATCACCCTTACCGGACGCAAATCGTGCAGGCCCCTCGACGCTTGTGAAAGCCAATGACACCCACATACTTGTTGATGCCGGAAGGGGAGTGGTGATGAGGATGGCGGGAGCTGACACGCTCCCATTGTTCCTGCGAGCGGTACTTATCACTCACCTACACAGTGACCATATTTGCGACCTCAACGACGTGATCACCACTCACTGGATCATGAGTCAAGGAAATGCGCCACTCGCTATCTACGGACCGCCCGGGATAAAGGAATTTGTAACTCGACAACTACACGCGCTTGAAGCAGATATTGGTTACCGAATTGAACATCACGACGCACTTACGCACGGTCCAAAGGTAGACGTCGTTGAGCTTGCGCCAGGCGAAAGTTTCGAACTCCACGATGTCTCCGTCAGCACAGCCGCAACGGCTCATGCACCCGTGCGACCGACTCTCGGTTACCGAATCGAACATGAGTCCGCGTCTGTTGCGCTGGTTGGCGACACCATCCCATGCGCAGGAGTGGACGACCTCGCGGCATCAGCAGACGCATACGTCCAAACTGTTATCCGCAGAGACCTCGTCGAACTCAGCCCCAACCCGATGCTCCAAGACATACTCGACTACCACTCCGACGTTGAACAGGCGGCACAAACCGCGGCCCGCGCAGGCGTCAAAAAACTTGTGTTCACTCACATGGTGCCTGCCCCATCAAAAGAGCAGTACCCCGAATGGGTAGCACTAGCCCGTAAACATTTCGACGGCGACATCATTCTCGGCGACGACTTAACCGCCTTTTCAATCTAAAGGAAACCCCGTGACGCCCGATCCCCTCCCAACCTTCAAAGGTCGGATAGGTCGAACTCTTGACGAATCCGAACCCCACTTCCCAGCTCGCCCTCATCCAGGTGACGATGCACCCAATGTGGTCCTGGTTTTGATGGACGACACAGGATTCTCACAACTCGGCTGTTACGGATCCGACATCGACACACCCAATATCGACGCTCTTGCCAACAACGGGCTGCAATTCACCAATTTTCACGTCACACCATTGTGTTCACCGACGAGGGCCTCTCTCCTCACCGGTAGATCCCAACACCGAGTTGGTATGCGGTCCGTATCCAATCACGAAACCGGCTTTCCGCATCAACTTGGACACATTTCCAACCACGCCTCAACGATGGCAGAAGTACTCAAAGCTCAGGGATATGCGACTTTCTGTGCCGGGAAGTGGCACCTGGCCCCAACCAACGACATCTCGTCAGCCGGTCCTTTCGATCAATGGCCCCTTGCAAGAGGATTCGACCGCTTTTACGGGTTTCTTGAAGGAGAGACCGACCAGTTCTATCCCGAGTTAGTGGTCGACAACCACCACATCGAACCACCAGCTACTCCAGCAGACGGATATCACCTCAGCGAAGACCTCGTCCACCAGTTGCTGCGAATGATCAATGACAGCAAAGGGGTGCGTCCGGATCGCCCCTTTTTCGCCTATCTGCCGTTCGGAGCCACACACGCCCCCCATCAAGCGCCCGAGTACTACCTCAGGAAGTATCGAGGCCGATACGACGAAGGATGGGACGTCGTTCGACAACGTTGGTACGAACGACAACTTGAACTTGGGGTCACCTCACCAAGCACACAGCTTGCACCCAGGAACCCCGGGGTCGAACCTTGGGAAGACCTACCGTCCGCTCACCGAGAATTTGCCTGCCGACTCCAAGAAGCTTTCGCCGCATTTCTCGACCACACTGACGACCAAATAGGTGTCTTTGTTGACGGACTCCGCTCAATGGGTCAACTAGAAAACACCATCTTTGTCTTCCTCGCCGACAACGGAGCTTCACAAGAAGGCGGACCGTTCGGCGTAATGCACGAAATGAAATTCTTCAACGGTGTTTTCGACTCTCCTGAAGACCTCATCGATCAGATTGAAGAAATCGGTGGACCCCACAGCCATACCAACTACCCATGGGGTTGGGCCCAGTGCGGCAATGCCCCATTCAAGTGGTACAAGCAAAATACTCACGAAGGTGGCGTACACGTCCCACTGATCTTTCATTGGCCCACAGGCATCGATCACGGACAGGGCGGGACATTGCGTAGGCAATTCGTCAACGTCTCAGACATCACGCCAACTATTTACGAACTTCTAGGCATCGCCGCACCCGACACCTACAACGGACTCGAACAACTACCCGTCACTGGTTCGTCGTTCGCTTCAATCCTCAACGCCCCTGATGCCCCAGCAACCAACACGCTTCAGTACTTCGAACAATTCGGTTCGCGGGCCCTCATCGCCGAAGACGACGGAACATGGTGGAAGGCAGTAACGCGGCACATCAAAGGACAACCATTCGAGGGAGACCGTTGGGAGCTATACAACCTCTCTGAAGACCAATCTGAATGTAATGACCTCGCAGACGCAGAACCAGACCAGCTCGAACTATTAATCGACCGATGGTGGGGGGAAGCAGAAATCCACGGAGTTCTTCCGCTAGACGACCGCACGATCGAACTCTTTGGTTCACGTCTTGATGATCACTCACCGCACCCCACTCATCGGCGATACCGCTATCAGCCGCCGATGTCTCCGATACCAGCTCAGGCCGCACCATCGCCTTCGGGCCGACTATGGGACATGACTGCACGGATCAGCTGTGGAGCAAACGACGAAGGAGTGCTCTACGCGACAGGTAACGAAAACTCCGGGTTAACGGTGTTTGTTCAAAACTCCCGTTTGGTAGTTGACTACAACGCCTTCAACGACCACTCCATCGTCGAATCGGAAATCACGGTGCCGCCAGGTGAAAGTGTGTTGTCCGTCAAGATTGCGCGTACGAGCTCCTCGACCGGACGAATCGACCTTGCCGTGGGCGACACCGCCTGCGGGACGATCGAATTGCCATTCATGATGAGAATGATTAGCTCGATTGGAGCGAGCGTCGGGCGAGACCATGGTTCAGCGGTCTCAGCCAGATACACAGCGCCATATGAATTCACTGGCGAGCTGCATGAACTCGTTATCGAACTAGGTAAAAGAACGGCCACCGAGACGCAGACAACCGCTAAGGCCGAAATGTCCCGTCAATGAACGAGCCGAAACCTGTGTTACTGGGTTTGAAGACGCAAGAGCATTGTTCTGAGACGGACCAATGACTAGATACGAAAATGAGGAGTCGTGATGGAAGTCACTAATGAAGTACTGCCAACTAGTACAGAACGCATACAAGAGATGATGCAACCCGGTCCTGAAGGACCGATCTACATGGTGAATTTGTTGAAATTCAAGGACCGGGCGCAATACGAAGACGACCGGCAAAGCGAACTCACCGGACGGGAGGCCTATCAACTGTACGGACAAGCTGTCTTAAAGTTGATTGGCGAATATGGAGGGGAAATAGTTTTCCATGCCGATGTCACCTTCCTGGCCCTTGGGCAAGTGGAAGAATTATGGGACGAGGTCGCGATAGCAAAATATCCGAATCGGGCGGCACTGCTCGCCATGAGCTCATCTCAGGAGTGGAGAGACGCAGCGGTGCATCGTAGTGCGGGACTTGCCGGGCAACTCAACATAGAATCGGTTTCTCCACACTGGTAGTCGGACGGCTTCGGGGGACGCGATGACTCGACCCGACCGCAGACGGCGGGGACGCACAGCAGCAGAAACAAGGCGTGAAACGTCGCCGAACCCGGTCCCTCCAGGCCTCACGGGAGGCCGCTATCAGCCGCTTGCCATTCCGCAAGTCAACGAAATAGTCGACGGAATGTACACCCTGTTGGAAACGGTGGGTGTGAGCGAAGCACCCGACTTTGTAATTGATCTCGTCGTCGAGGCTGGCGGACAGGTGGTCAACGGAAGGCTGCTGTACCCGCGCGAACTCGTCCAATCTTTGGTCGAGCAGGCGCCGGCAGGTTTCGTCCTTTGCGGTAGAGACGGCAAGTACGACTTAGATCTCTCCGCACACCGTGTCCACCTAGGAACTGGAGGCGCGGCGCCGATGATTATCGATATCAACAACGGCCGGTATCGTCCCTCCACCCTTCGAGATCTCTACGACGTAGCTCGGCTCGTTGAAGGTTTGGAACATATCCACTTTCTGAGCCGACCCCTTGTCGCAGGAGACATGCCCGATGAGGAAACACTCGACATAAACACTGCCTACGCATGCCTAGCCGCAACTAGGAAACATGTCGCCACTAGCGCCACGAACGGCGCGACAGCAGCAGCGGTCGCGGAACTGTGTTTCGAGATAGCGGGATCTCAAGAGCTGTTTATTCAACGTCCGTTTCTCTCATTTAACGTCAACCACGTCACGCCGCCCTTGCGGATGAGTGAACATGCAATGGAGGTGCTTCGCGTCGCAGCGCAACTCGGAATCCCCGCACATGCAAATGTGTTTGGCCAAGTCGGCGCTTCGTCTCCAGCTGGGCTTGGTGCTGCGATCAGCCAGGCCATGGCAGAAGCATTGGCAGGAATGGTCTTCAGTTGGCTCGTAAATCCTTCAGCCAAGGTAATTTGCGGACCTGAGCCGATGATCGTCGACCTACGCACAGGCGGTATGAGCGGCGGCGGTGGCGAACAAGCATTGGCGATGGCCGCTGCGACACAAGTTGCTCGATCACTGGGTCTGCCCAATCGGTCAATTGCTGGGGCCAGCGACGCTAAAACCTCCGATGTTCAAAGCGGCGCAGAAAAGGCTTTAACCGTAACATTGGCCGCTCAGGCGGGTAGCAATCTGGTCACACAAGCTTGCGGAATGCAGGCCGCACTCATGGCTGCCTCATTCGAAAGCTACGTTGTTGACAACGACATGCTCGGTGCCATCATGAGCTCCCTGCGGCCGGTAGAGACTCAAGAAATCGATCCGGCAATGATGCAGGAAGTAGTTGCGGGGGCCGGACATTTCTTAGGTGAATCCGACACACTCAAGAGGATGACCACGGACTTCGTCTATCCGAGTGTGGCTGATCGGACAGACTTCAAGCTCTGGGAGCAAAAAGGACGTCCTACACAACTCGACACGGCTCGGAGCGAAGTGGAACGGATTCTGAAGGAACACCCAGGGTGTTTCTTTGAAGACAGTCTTGACCAAAGAATTCGTTCGCTGTTCGACATCCGACTTAACTGGTAAAGGTCCGCTGTGAGGGGGTTAGCGGTGTTGCACCTAAGCGCTGCGTTACGCCGTTTTAGTTGGATGGCGTGGCCGGCAGCCTTGCTCGTCACACAACAGCTGCTGTTCCCTGCCCCTGCAGGGTCGTTTGTCTCTGGGCTAGTACTCGGCAGCATCACCTCCCTAGTAGCAGTGGCTATGTACCTCGTCTACCGGGCAAACAACGTTCTGAATTTCGCAGCCGGGGAACTTGGACTGCTTCCCGCTGTTTTCGCGATGTTGTTGATATTGGAATCAGGTTGGAATTGGTACCTGTCTTTCTTTTTGGCTCTGCTATGTGCGGCAATCATTGGAGTGGCCACCGAGTTCCTTATCGTCAGGCGGTTCTTTCAGTCACCGCGACTTGTGTTGACGGTGGCCACTTTGGGAATTGGTGAACTATTAGCAGTGTTTGCTTTATATCTTCCTGCCTGGTGGGACAGTTATCTCCAATCGCAGCGACTTCAAGCACCTTTCAATTTTCGATTCGATATTGGGAGTCGGGTCTTCGATGCCGACCATTTACTTGCTCTTGTCCTCGGGCCTGCGGCGATGGTGGCTCTTGTGCTGGTCTTGCGATGGACGCGCATCGGGATTGCCATCAGGGCGTCGGCTGAGCTGCCGAGTAGGGCGGGTCTATTAGGTATTCCGGTGAAAGCCGTCAGCAGCATCGTGTGGGGGATAGCAGCGGTGTTTGCGTTTCTCGCTCTATTCCTTCGATCAGGCGTTTACGGCTTGCCGATAGGAGGATCACTTGGTTTGCTGCTCCTGTTGCGGGCTCTGGCAGCGCTCACTTTGGGACGACTGGATCACCTGCCGACCATTATTGGCGTGTCCTTTGCGCTTGGCGTTCTGCAAGAAGGAATTGTCTGGAATTCTCAAGCCAACGAAGCCGAAGCCAAAATGGCAGCATTAACTGGTTTGGCGATTGTCCTCGGATTGGTATTTCGCCGAACTCGTGGCTTCCGTTCTGCACTCGATATGACTAGTTGGCAGGCAGTTGGACATGCTCGACCTATCCCACGGGTGTTCCTTCAGATACCGGGCATTCAAGTCGCGCGTGGGATGGTCTTTCTAGTCGTCGCGATCTTCTTTGCTGGATTTCCGTACTGGGGTGTTTTCGATACCACAGTCGTGGTCCGGATGGGCTTAGTGCTTTTGTATGCGGTCATTATGCTTTCACTAGGGGTGCTCACCGGGTGGTCGGGGCAATTATCCCTGGGTCAAATGGCTTTTGCGGCAGTTGGTGGAGCGACCGGTGCGTGGCTGACGCAAACAGCTGGGGTTGGCTTTGTTGCGGCGACGGCATTGGCGGGGTGTCTGGGGGCAGTGTTCTCTTTGATCGTGGGAATTCCAGCGCTGCGAATGCGTGGCACATATTTAGCTGTCACCACCCTGGCCCTCGAACTCACCATGATTCAGTATTTTTTGAACCCTCAATTCTTTAGCTGGGTGCCGGTGGAACGAATTACCCGGCCGCCGTTGTTTGGCACAATCAACTGGGACAGTTCCCAAGCAGCGTATTACGTGTGCCTTGTGACTCTAACGATCGCATGTGTAGCTGTCGCCGGACTAAAAAATGGGCGTATCGGACGGGTCTTGATCGCGCTAAGAGACAATGAAATTGCGGCTGAGGCATATGGGGCGCGAGCCTCACAACTGAAACTGGTGGCATTCGCAATTTCTGGTTTTCTTGCGGCTGTTGCTGGTTCGGTGATCGCCCACCACCAGCAAGCCTTCAATGTGACCCCAGCTGGATTCAGCATTGTGGTGTTTATGGGGGCTGTCGTAGGGGGACTGGGGTCGATCAGCGGGGCAATCATCGGTTCCCTGTACTGGAACGGGTCTTGGTATTGGCTTCAAGGGTCGTGGAGGTTGCTGGCAACGGGAACAGGTGTGCTGATAGTGCTCCTCATTGCTCCAGCAGGCATAGTCGGCTTGTGGGCTGATTTGCGGAATCTTGCCTTAAGAAAGTTGGGTGCCCGTTTCGGACTCCAAGAAACGGACTCGGCCGAGGACTTGCTAGTAAACGAGGACTTGGAACGATGAAGCAGAAGCCGAGCATCATGCGAAAGATCGCAGGGGAAGGGCCTATAGGCGCGCTCCTGATCATCTTCGGTCTTAATGCGGTGGATGAACTTGATCGGAGTGCCTTTGCGATCTTGGCGCCGGAAATACGGGACGAGTTTCAGTTGGGTTTCACCGGTCTACTCACTTTCATAGCTTTCGTCGTAGCGTTCTCTCTTTCTCTGCAGGTTCCTATCGCTGCTTTGGCGGATCGGGCGCCCCGGGTGAGGTTGGCGTTAATCGGCGCAACTTTATGGGCCTGCTTTTCATTTGGGACTGGTCTGGCGGCCGGCGTGATTACCCTTGCTGTCGCCCGGAGCGGATCCGCTATCGGCAAAGCCGTTAACGATCCGACACATAACTCGCTGATAGCGGACTGGTTCGCGCCTAAAGATCGACCCCGGGCCTACGCTTTTCATCGCGCAGCTAACGCTGTGGGAGCAACGGTGGGTCCGCTGCTAGCGGGCTTTACCGCGTACTACTGGGGGTGGCGCACACCTTTTTTGTTGTTTGCCGTCCCAACACTGCTTGTCGTGGTGATGGGGCTGAAGTTGCGAGAACCGATCAGGGGTTCACATGAGCGACGTCTTGCAGGGGGTGACGCATTGGCAGCGGCGACAGAAGAAGCGCCACCGTCTATCTCTGAAGCATGGCGTATGTGCTGGAAAATTGAGTCTCTTCGCCGGATATTTGCCGCGACTCCTTTTTTGGCGGCCTCGCTGCTTGGCTTTGGCACCTTGGCGGGACTGCTCTATGAGGAGGCATATGGGCTCGATGAACGCGCTCGCGGGATTGTCGCAGCGGCATCAGAACCTGGCCAGCTCATCGGTTTAATTATTGGTGCCCAGATCGCGTCTCGAGTAGTTGAACGCGACCCCGGACGCATCTTGCGGTACTTAGCTGTTGTTTCCAGTGTCACCGCTGTCCTTTCGGGAATTTTCGCCGTGGTACCAAACTTGGGTGTTGCGATCGCTGCCAATGTACTCATAGCGCTATGTCTGGCCATCGTTGGACCCGGAATCATTGCTGCCCTGTCACTTGCAATTCCACCGCGAGCTCGATCTGTCGGATTCTCCATGGGATCGCTGTGGGTTCTTCCAGGCCTTCTGATACTTCCTTTTATCGGATGGATCGCGGACAACTGGGGGATACGAGCAGGAATGGTGATGATGGTTCCTGTGTTTTTTATTGGAGGACTTGTGATCGCAAGCGGCGCGAATGTCATCGGCCGCGACGTGGAGCAAGTACGAAAAACAGCCTTGGCAAGGTCTGAAGTCCTTCAAGAACGACAAAACGGCCGCGTCAAATTGCTGCTGTGTCAGGACCTCCAAGTTAGTTACGACGGAATTCAAGTTCTTCACGACGTGAACTTCGAAGTGGAGGAAGGTGAAATCGTTGCGCTCTTAGGAACGAACGGATCAGGAAAGTCGACATTGCTCCGCGCTATTTCAGGCGTAGTGGCGGCGGATCATGGTGCGGTGATCTTTGATGGACGGGACACTACCTTCGCCCCTCCTAACGAGATAGCGAGGCATGGGATCATTCAAATGCCTGGAGACGCCGGGGTTTTTCCGAGCCTGACTGTCGCAGAAAATCTGGAAGCGGCTGGTTGGATGCGCCGAGGAGATCAAGCTGACCTTCAATCGGACCATCAACAAATACTTCAAACCTTTCCCGAACTTCGCGATCGTAAAGAATCGGTGGCCGCAGACCTCTCCGGAGGACAGCAACAGATGCTCGCATTGAGTATGACGCTGCTTACCCGTCCCCGGCTTCTAATGATTGATGAGCTATCTCTGGGGTTGGCACCCGTGGTCGTGGAGCGGCTTCTTCGGATGGTTCGAGACATAGCCACATCTGGGGTCAGCATTGTTCTAGTCGAACAATCCGCCAATCTTGCGTTGGACATCGCGGACACGGCTTACTTTCTTGAACGGGGGAGGGTGCGCTTTCGCGGGCCTGCGGCAGAACTTCGGGAGCGGGCTGACCTATTGCGCTCCGTGTTTCTCGCCGAGCCCTCTTCTTCGGCAACCAGGGTGAAGCCAGTAACGATAGATGATGATCAAGTTCCGGTTCTAGAAGCTCGGTCGCTTACTCGTCACTTTGGAGGAATTCGGGCGGTCAACGACGTCTCCTTTAGGGTGCGCCCAAATGAGGTGGTCGCGTTCATCGGACCTAACGGCGCAGGCAAAACAACCCTTTTCGACTTGATCGGAGGATCCACACCCATTGAACGAGGTCAAGTTTTCTTGGTTGGACAGGACATCACCCGGCATGCTTCGAGCGTGCGGGCCCGCCATGGCTTGGGCAGAAGCTTTCAAAACGCGCGCCTGTTTCCGACACTGACGGTGAAGGAAACCCTGGCCGTGTCGCTAGAACGCTGGATTCGATGGGGTGACCCAGTGACTGCAGCGCTACACCTGCCGATGGCTTATGACAGCGAGCAACGTATCGATCACCGAGTGCAGGAAGTGATAGCCCAATTTGGTCTCGATTCGTTTGCCCACAAGCTCGTCGCTGAACTGTCAACAGGAACTCGGAGGATCGTGGATCTTGCCTGTGTAGCGGCTCATCAACCCTCCGTTATCTTGTTGGACGAACCCTCAAGCGGAATAGCTCAAAGCGAAGTTGAAGCCTTGGGTGGAATTCTTCTCCAAATGAGGCAAGAACTGAATGCCGCTTTGATGGTCATCGAACATGATGTGACGCTCGTCGCCGAAATAGCGGACCGAGTAATTGCACTAGACGGGGGCAGCGTCATCGCCGAAGGAACAGCGCAACAGGTCTTCGACGATGATCAGGTCATCACCGCGTATCTCGGCCATTCCGAGGCAGCGTTGAAGCGATCTGGTCGCAGCGAATCAGATGGCATGACAACCTGATGAGATGGAACCAGTAGGACAAGGCGCTTCCCTTCGCAAATTCGGCCCGCTTTTCGCCCTTTCGGTAGCAGCAGTTGTCGTCGTGATCATCGTCGTCACCGGCAGCGACAACGATGACGTTCAACAACCAATTACGCAGAAATCAACTTCCGCTGAAGTAGATGGCGGGGCTGAACAGGTGAGCGAGGCGCAGGAGAAGGCATCCGAGGATGGTGGCGAGCCAGAATCTGAGGACGTGGCTCCAACTACTACTGCGCCGAGAGCCCTAGGCACAGACTGGGGTCCTGATACCGGTTTCAGACCCGGAGTTATGTTCTTGGATCGAGCGCAAGAGATCGGCCTAGAAATTGAGTGGGGCGAGCGCTGTGACATTGACCGAGGAACCTTGGCCATTCCCAGCTTCTTCGCTGGTGCTTGCGCTGCACCATACGAGGGATGGAATGGTGGGGCAACAGATCGAGGTGTAACTGAAGACAGCATCCGAATCGTTTGGTGGCTCGCTCAAGATGTAGACCCAGTCATGGCTTACCTCACTTCAGCTATTTACAACGACGACACAACTGCTGATGACGAGCACACGATCCGTGGACTGCTTGAGTACTACGAGACCTACTACGAGACCTACGGGCGAAGCGTCGACCTAACGATAATGATTGGCTCGGGCAACATTTTGGATGCAGCGGCGGCACGGGCTGACGCGGTGAAGGTCGATGAAGAACTTGACCCTTTCATGGTGATTGGTGGCCCAACTCTCACGAACGCGTTTGCGGAAGAGCTACACGCCAGAGGAATACCTTGCATCTCTTGTGGCCCTGGACAGACACCCGAGTACTACCGCGAGCGACCAGGTATGGCCTACACCCTAGGGAAAGGGCCTCAACAGTTGAACATGCTGGTCGCCGAGTACATCGGAAAGCGATTGGCAGGAGACCCTGCTATCCACGCTGGGGATGCTTTGATGCGTACCCGGCAACGACAATTTGGTCGAATATGGAATCTCGCGAGTCGAGCGTCGGTTGACTCCAATGCGCAGTTCGAAGAACTCCTAGCGGGATATGACGTAGAAGTAGTCGAATCGCAGTCCTACGTTCTTGACCCGGCCACCCTTCAAGAATCAGCCGGTACGATTATCGCGAGAATGAAAGAAGCCGGCGTAACGTCGGTCATCTTTAACGGTGATCCGATTGCGCCTCGCGATTTCACCAACGAGGCTGCTGCGCAGGATTATTGGCCAGAGTGGATTGTGACTGGATCGGTGCTGGTTGACACAACCGCATTCGCTCGGACATACCACCAGCAACAGTGGTCTCACGCATTCGGTATTTCGAACCTGAACGCTCGAGTCGACAGAAGTGTTGCCTCTTCACATTTCCTTTACGAATGGTTCCACGGTGAGCCTCCACGTGCGAACGACAACATCGGAATTATTGATCCGGCGCCGGGTCTGTTCTACGCGGTTCTCCAAGCGGTCGGACCGGAACTAACGATTGAAGGCTTCAACGAAGCCTTGTTCTCCGCGGACCCTACGAGAAGCGCGGTGACGGCTCCCAGCCTTTCTTACGGGGACAAAGATCGGTGGCCTGATTCACAGGAACCCGATTACCACGGTGTTGACGATATCGCCGAAATTTGGTGGGATCCTACGGTGGAGGGACTTGACGAGATCGACCGCGATGGCCGAGGAATGTGGCAGTTCGTAAATGGGGGTCAAAGGTATCTCCTGGGTGAAATACCAGATGGTGCTCCTCAAGCGTTTGAACTCGAAGGCGCGGTTACCGTCTACCTGTCTCCACCGGCAACTGAGGCTTCGCCTAGCTATGAGCCGCTGTCGAGCCGCTAGAAAATGACTCGGAGTCAAATCATGCTTGTGGCCTTACCTGCGAAGGACCTCTAACATCGCAGAGCGCAACGAGGCCGAAAGGTAGGTAACGGGCACCGTGCAGAACACATCGCTTTCCCCACAGCGCCGTAGCTATCTGGATTCACTGGAATCAGAAGCTATTCACGTGTTCCGAGAAGTCGTTAGCCAATTTCGACGACCCGTCATGCTGTATTCGATTGGTAAAGACTCATCCGTGCTTTTGCATTTAGCGCGAAAAGCCTTCCACCCCGGTCCGGTCCCTTTCCCGCTACTGCATATCGACACGACTTGGAAGTTCAAAGAGATGATCGAATTTCGTGATCGAATCTGCGCCGAACTCGGTTTGGAATTACTGGTACACAGCAATCCTGAAGGTTTAGCTGCTCAAATCAACCCGTTCGACCACGGATCTCAAACATATACCGACATCATGAAAACCGACGCTCTGAAACAGGCGTTGACTCAGGGAAACCACGACGCAGCCTTCGGCGGCGCACGCCGAGACGAAGAGCGCTCAAGGGCCAAGGAAAGAATCTTTAGCTTCCGAGACGCCAATCACCGCTGGGACCCCAAGAGACAAAGACCCGAACTATGGAATCTGTATAACGGAAAGGTCTCAGATGGGGAAAGTATTCGTGTCTTCCCCATCAGCAATTGGACCGAACTCGACGTTTGGCACTACATCTATCTTGAGAACATCGAGATAGTTCCGCTCTATCTTGCGGCACCCCGACCAATTGTGGAGCGCGATAAGAACTTAATCATGGTCGACGACGCTCGTTTCCCGTTAAGACCAAGAGAGCAACCGCGCATGCGATCGGTGCGTTTTCGAACCTTAGGGTGTTACCCGCTATCAGGAGCGATCGAATCCATGGCTTCCACCGTCCCAGAAGTTATTCAGGAAATGCTTTTGGATCGGCACTCCGAACGTCAAGGCAGAATTATTGATCATGACCAACGTGCGTCAATGGAAGAAAAGAAACGTGAAGGGTATTTTTGATGTTTGAGCGCGATCCGCTCATCGAATCTGACATCGCCGCGTATCTCGATCAGCGAATTCAAAAAGATCTGATGCGGTTTATTACCTGCGGAAGCGTTGATGATGGAAAGTCCACGCTCATTGGCCGTTTGCTACACGACTCACAACTCATCGCAGATGACCATCTCGAGACATTAAAAGCTGAGTCTCAGCTCGGAACGGGCAACGGCGACATCGATTTCTCTCTCGTCACTGACGGACTGAAAGCGGAAAGGGAGCAAGGAATCACCATCGACGTCGCCTACCGGTATTTCGCGACGCGACACCGAAATTTCATCATCGCTGATACGCCAGGTCATGAGCAATACACCCGAAACATGGCGACTGGAGCATCGACGGCCGACCT
>DCYM01000114.1 GCA_002331465.1 Candidatus Neomicrothrix sp. UBA2110
TATCTCGGCAAGGGCCTGGGTCGTAGTGGTCTTTCCTGCTGTCCCTGTAACTCCCAGCACCTTGAGGTGTTTGGTGGGTTCTCCGTAGATTGAAGCGGCGACTGGGCCTAAGGCTTTTCGGACGTTAGGCACCACTACTTGTGGTACGGCGTCCTCTAGTTCACGCTCAACCAGAAGTGCTAAGGCGCCCGCCCTTAGTGCCTCCGTGGCAAAGAGGTGCCCGTCGTGTTGATTTCCGGAAATGCAGGCGAACAGATCACCGTTTCTCGCGACGCGGCTGTCATGGCTAACACCCGACAGCCGCACTTCACCCATTTCTAAGGGCGATTGTGTCAACAACTGGCCACCGCTTTGCGCGACGATTTCTGCGAGGGATGCTCCAATCATCGATCGCTACCTCGTTTGCGGCACGCCAAACGCCCGCAGAGCGCCAGTCGCTATTTTGGAGAACACCGGGGCCGCCGTGCGGCCCGCATAATATTCATCTGGTTCATCGAGGACCACCACGATGGTAAACCTCGGATTTTCCGCAGGAACGAAACCAGCGAACGTTGCGGTGTAGGCATCGCCGTATCCGGCGCGGTCCGTTAAAGGTTTTTGCGCTGTTCCTGTTTTTCCAGCAACGGAGTACCCGTCGACTTGTGCTCGCGTTCCAGTTCCTTGCGTGACCACACCAGCAAGCATGCCGCGCATTGTCTTCGCAGTGGTCGCGCTCACTACTTGGCGTTGCACTCCAGAGGAAATTGGACGCATCACCCCATCGGAACCAGCTATTCCACGGATTAAAGAGGGAGCTATGTATTCGCCATCATTCGCGATGGTGTTGAATGCAGCTGCCAACTGCATCCCTGTCACAGAAATGCCTTGTCCGAACGCTATGTTCGCTAAACGAGTTCCCTCCCATTGCGCAGGATGGTGAAGCTTTCCTCTGGTCTCGTTGGGCCATGGCGGGGTGTTCGCTTGGCCGCTGGTGAATTCTCCGAATCCGAATTTCCGCAAGTAAGAATACAGTTGGTCTTTGCCGAGTTCTTCTGCGATGCGAATGGTCCCGATGTTGGATGATTTGGCAAGTATCTCCGATATTGATAATTGCCTATCTTCGTTCACACCTTGCTGTTCGTAGACTTTGTCCGAGTACTTGTAGCTAGCCGGGACGTTAATGATTTGGTCGGGCGCGATCCTGCCTTGTTCCAAAGCTGCCGCGATTGTGAACGGCTTGGTTGCCGATCCCGGTTCGAACGAGTTTAAGTAGGCTCCGCTGCTACCTGTAACACGCGCTTGGCCGGGCGTGCCTGAACTGGCGATGTCGACTAAGGCGAGTACTTCGCCTGTTGCGACATCCAGAACTATCGCAGTTCCCCAATTTGCGCCACTTGTCGCAACTGCTTCTTTAAGAACACTTTCCACCAACAATTGAGTCGGGGCGTGAAGCGTCGTAACCAGACTTTGTCCGGGTTGAGCTGGTTCAAACGCGATGTCATCGCCTGGCAGTCTTACGGAGCCGGAGCCAGTTCCAGACACAAAATTCGTTCGGGACCCTGCTTGTCCCGAGAGAAGGATCGCAAATTGTAATTCGAGCCCGTTTAACGGTTTTTGATCCACATCGACATTGCCGATGATGTTGCGAGCAAAATCGTCACCATTTGGGTAGAGCCGCGCTGTTTCGTCCCGTATTTCGATACCGGGCAATCCGAGCTTTCGTATTTGGTCAGCGATGTTCGGTGATACTTGTCGTTTTAGATGAACGTACGCCTTGTCGCTGGTTAGTCGGTCGATGAGGGTTTTTTGTGATCCGCCAATTAGCGGCGCTATCTGCGAGGCGGTGGCGTACGGGTGGATTACAAATCCCGGTTTGGCGCCGATGGTGGGCAACGTGTCACTAAAAGCAAGGACGGACAGGTTTCTGTCAAGGATCGCACCGCGTGAACCACTGATCGAAGACCTCACGCTGTGACCATTAATTCCGTCTATGTACTGGTTGCGATTCAATACTTGGATATCTACTAACCGGACTGTTAGCAGCGTGAAAATCAACGAAGTGCACAGAATCAGAAGGCCAATTCGTCGTCCTCGATAACCCATTTGACCTTGAGGGGTAGATAGCCGTGTGCCTGAAATTGAGGAATGAGGAACCTCGGGCTGAGTCGCCGATTTCGAATGGGACCTTTCCCGGGTTCCAACAGACGGTGCCACTGGAGTTCCGGCCTGTTCCTTATCGGCCGTTGTTAGAAGCGGCGATAGCTAATGCTTCAGTCAGTAGCCGATCGACTGACAGCCAGTCGCCTGTGTCACTTGAACGGGTACGCAGGAGTTCAACTTGGCGGCCAGAGTTCAGATGTTCGCGGCGAACCTGAATTTGTGTCGCTGATTCTGCTGGAAGCATTCCCCCTTCGCCGCTCGCCCATTTTTCGATGTGTATTGGGGCCCGTTTGGTTTCAAGCTGGATGCGAAGTTCGCGAACTGACTCGCTTTCTTGCGTTATGTCGTTCTGTAAACCCACCAGCTCCACGTGGCGACGGTTGATCATCAAACCGAAGATGGCGACCCCGATGAGAACCAGCAATGTAGCGACCCCAAAGAGAGTTGTTGCGCCGACAAATCGATTCGCCAGAGACGAACGACCTTTTCTCGCCATGAACCGCGACCCGTCAGCTATTTCGATCACATCGGGGCTTAGAGGTAGGTCGATACCGATCGCAGCGGTCACCAGATCTACGCCTCTCCTACGAAGAGTCGTTCAGCGGCTCGGAACCGAGCACTTGCCGCTCTCGGGTTTCGTTCGATTTCGGCTTCTGTTGGGCGGACTACCTTGCGTCGAAGGAGTCTGACATTAGGTTCGGAGCCACATATACAGGGCAGGCTCGATGGGCAAACACAAACGCCATCGGCGGCGTCGCGTAGAACGTGTTTCACTATTCTGTCCTCTCCAGAGTGATAAGAAAGAACGACCAGCCGACCTCCAGGTCTGAGTCGTTCGATTGTTTGAACTAAAGCAGGTTCGATGAGATCGAGTTCATTGTTAACGGCTATGCGAATTGCCTGGAAAGTTCGCATAGCCGGGTGTCGCCCTTTTCTGCGCGCAGCAGCAGGCACTGCGCTACGGACGATGTCGGCGAGCTCTTGCGTTGACTCAATCGGGCGAGCCGACATGATCGATTTGGCTATCCGGTAGGCGAATCGTTCGTCGGAATTTGTGCGTAACAAATCCGTTAGTTCTTGTTCGCCGTAGCTGTTGACGATGGTGGCTGCCTCAAGAGCGTCATCAGGATTCATCCTCATGTCGAGGGGCGCTGCATAACGGTGCGAGAAGCCGCGACCAGGCGTGTCCAGCTGGTGGCTGCTTACACCAAGGTCGAAAAGCGCGCCATTCAGTTGCCTGCCATCGAGGTCAAGAATCTGGCCGATTTCGTCAAATCGGCCCTGCACCACTTGAGCTTTCTGCCCAAATTCCGCGAGGCGACCTCGGGAAACTTTCACCGCTAAGGGATCTCTATCAATCCCTAATAGTTGACGGGCTGGTGCTTGTTGGAGCAGCGCTCGAGCATGACCCGCTCCCCCTATAGTCGCATCGACGATTAGACCGTCCTCTATTTCTTCGAAAACCTCGAGCACTTCGGCCAGCATGACCGGCAGGTGGTCGAATTTCACATCACCGGGGATGTGTTCTGTCGAGTTCGGCGATGAGTCACCGGGGGAAGAAGCCACTGTCAGTCGCCACCTGTAGGTTCAGCGAATTCATCGGGTGACTCCAACAAGGAATCTCCCACCTCGGTGATTTCTTGCCAGCGAGACCTGTCCCAAATCTCGACCTCATCTATTACACCAACAATGACGCATTCTCGTTCCAGATGAGCGAAGGAACGAAGATCTTCTGGAACCGCGATTCGTCCCTGTTTATCGGGCAGGATGTGCGCGGCACCTGCACCAAATGACCGCTTCGCTGATCGGTGGCGAACGTCACCTTCTTCGGAACGAGATGCCATTGTTTGCGCTATGTCTCGGAAGCGTTCAGGGGTAAGCAGCGCCAAACAACCTTCACTTCCCTTAATCAAGAAACCGCTTTGGTCAAAAGAAGGTCGGAAGGAAGCGGGCAGCACAATTCGCCCTTTGGCGTCAAGCGCATGCTCAAACTGACCGACGAATAGCTCTTCCACTGTTGCCCTCGCGAGTTGGTGCCATCTTGTGTGGGAGTGATCTTTGTGGCTGGGAAATTCTGTGGGAGTTAACCCATTTCATTCCCTATTGCTCCACTTTGTGACACTTTATGACTCTTATGCGCTCGAGTCCAGCCATTTAGACAGACTTTCACCACTTTCCGTAAAAGGTTTCGAATCACATGAGTGTAATTAACCACACAAAGTTGCGAAATTGATCACTTAAAGCGTTTTTACTTCACCTAAAGTAGTTTTTCGACTTGATTTGGTTCGGGCTTAGGTGGCGAGAAGCTTCGAAAGGACCAAGTTTCGTACTTCCGTCATCGAACAATCAAGACCAGCGTCGGCCCATCCAATTCCTTTGGAGTTCACCTGGGTCGGCCCTTGGGGTCGCTGGAAGTGTCGATACCAAACGCATTGGAATCGGGCTGAGCGTCTAGTCCTACGTTGGGCGATACCAACTAATTTACGGTCGGACAAAATGACTTCTCCCGGTCCAATTCCATCGAAGCACCAGCTCCCCGTGCCTACAAGATTGGCCCTATGGGTGCCTGCGTTTAGACCTAGATCAATGAAAGCCGCAGCGATGGTCTCACCTAGCCAATGAAAGGATCGACTCAAATCATCTGACCACAAGGGGTCGTTACGGGGCAACGTAACATCGACCCAGGTCGACTCACGCGGATCGAGCCAGACCATGCCTCCTCCGCTCTGGCGCCGGGTGGTGGTTTCGCACATCTGCGGATCGCGCCCTCTTGACCCCAACACGAGGGTAGGTTCGTCGAACTCAAGAATGGAAATCCTCCGTCGGCCATCAACGGGGACGGGGCGATGATGAAGTGCGGGTACCCCGGCGTGCCATCTTTCTACAACCCATTCTCGGGTTGAGTTCATGCCGAGAGCGACAAACGGTTAGGGAGGTAAATGTCCCACTCCGGCGGGACACCTCTTCGCAACGCTGCGGCTACGGCTATGGGTTCGGGAGCGTGTGGAACACGTCGCAACCGAAATTGTGAATGCTCCGGCAAGGTGTCGCCCTTTGCCACATTGCAGGTTCGACAACAAGCCACAACGTTCTCCCAGGTATGTTCCCCGCCTTTGCTTCGCGGGTGAACATGATCAATACACTCCGCCCGTCGCCCGCAGTATTGGCAAAGATAGTGGTCGCGCGCGAATACGGCCTTGCGGTGCAGTGGAGCACGTCGCCGATAGGGCGCACCGACTTGGTACCGAAGACGAGCTATCGACGGGGCGAAGATTTCCAGTTTTTCAGAGCGCAGCACACGTTGACTTGCGTGAAGAACTTCTGCCTTATCGGCCAACACCAGAAGAATGGCTCTTCGCACGGAAACAATTGACAGAGGTCGATATCCAACATCTAGAACCAAAGTCCGTTCAGCAAGGACCGATCCTCGGTCGTCGCTCATGACTTCACGGACCTCCATGTTCGACACCA
>DCYM01000067.1 GCA_002331465.1 Candidatus Neomicrothrix sp. UBA2110
GTCCCCAAAGTTCCCATTCTTCGATGAGGCCGCCGCCAAGAATGATGATTTCCGGATCTATCAGCGCGGCACAATTGGCTAAGCCCACTGCTACCCACCAGCTGTACGCATCAATTACTCGTATCGCTTCTTCATCGCCTTTTCGCGCGGCAGCCGTGACATGTTCACCGGTAATTTTTTCTACTTCGCCTCCTACGTCTTCGACAATGGCGCTAAGGCGCCCTGCCGAAACCGCTTGGGTGGCCAAGTTGACGAGGCCCGTACCCGACGCGTACGACTCCCAACAACCCTGCATGCCGCAGGCGCAGATCGGACCATTTGGGTCCACCAGCATATGTCCTGGCTCTCCGGCCATTCCCTCTGCCCCACGGACTACGCTCCCGTCCGATATGACAGCTCCGCCGATTCCGGTGCCAAGTGTCACTAAAAGAGCTTGTTCGACGTTCCTTGCGGCGCCTCGTATCAACTCGGCCCGTGCCGCACAGTTGGCATCGTTATCGACATAGACGGGAACATTAATTAACGGCTCTATCGAACGTTGAAGCTTAAGGCCGTCTGCATCAGCCAAATTAGGTGCTCGGTGTAGCTGCCCATTTTTGTCGACCAGACCGGCGACGCCGATGCCAAGAGCCGAGACTCTGTAGTTGCCGAGTTGATCGGCCAGTGAGTGGAAAAGAGTGGCGACGCACTCAACTATTTGGTCGGAACTCTGAGGGGTAGGTCTCGTTTCTTGAACAAGGATTTCGCCACTTCGAGCGAGCGCAAGACCGAGGGTTTTCGTACCCCCAATGTCCACACCGATCGACACGACGTCAAAGGGGGCTTCACTCAAGTTCACTTCACCAGATTTCTAGGCCAACAGCTGCCAGCACAAGCTCGTGTCTTTTGACGACAACTTATCTCGGAGGCTGCAAAGCTGGGGGAATCAAGGACAGGGAGATCACGATGGACAGTGTTATTTACGAGATTCGGGATCGTATTGCCTACGTAACCATCAATCGGCCCGAGGCCTACAACGCATGTGACCAACCTACTTATGATCGTTTGGCTGAAGTGTGGGACGACTTTGCTCGCAACGACGAAGCGTGGGTAGCGATCTTGACCGGTGCGGGCGACAAGGCGTTTTGTGCTGGAAGCGACATTAAGAAGAACTTCAATTCTTTACCTGACCCGGCAGATAGTTTCGCAGCGGCAGGTCGCGGGGACCTGATGCGTGGTCTTGAAATCTGGAAGCCGGTGATTGCGGCAGTCAATGGTCATTGCAACGGGGGTGGCCTCGAGCAGGCGTTGGGTTGTGACATACGTATCGCTTCCGAAAATGCCCAGTTCGGATTAGGGGAAGTGTTATTAGGTCTTTTGCCCGGTGGCGGAGGCACTCAGCGGCTTCCGCGCGCTATACCGCTCGGCGATGCGCTCTGGATGTTGTACAGCGGCGAGCGGATAGACGCGCAGGAAGCGTTCCGTGTAGGTCTCGTCAACAAAGTCGTGCCACTCGAAGATCTGATGTCTACAGCGCAAGCTATGGCTGAAAAGCTTTTGGGTTCGGGTCCTCTGGCAGTTCGAGCGATCAAACAAGCGGCTGTTCAGGGTTTGAGCATGCCGCTCGATGATGGTCTTCGCCTGGAACAGCATCTCTTTCGTCTTCTCGCGACTACTGAGGACAGCGTTGAAGGCACGCGAGCATTCGCGGAGAAACGTCCGCCTCAATGGAAAGGTCGATGAGGTAATTCGTGACCGAGAAGCTTTATCTCGTTGATGCAACAATTCGGCAGTTTGATGCTGTCGTTCTGGCAGTTAACGAAGATCAAATTGAATTGGATAAAACTGCGTTTTACGTGATGGGAGGCGGCCAGCCGCACGATACGGGGCTCCTCAGATGGCAAAACCGCGAGAGTTCCGTTGAAGAGGTTCGAATGATTGATGGCAGGGTGTGGCATCGCCTCAACGGTGATATCCCCGATATCGGTGCATCAGTCACAGGTTCAATTGATCAAGAACGTCGCCAGCACATGATGCGAACTCATACAGCGATGCACATTCTGTGTGGAGTGATGTGGCAGAAATGGCAGAGGGTCGTGACTGGAGGAAACATGGATGCTCTGTCTGGTCGAATGGACTTCGAACTTGATGAGTTCCCTGAAGGATTTGCTCAAGAAGTGGAGACCCTTTGTAATGCTGAGGTCGCTGCCAATCGCCCAATAGAAGTGTCTTTCCTGCCTCGCTCTGACGCTGTTTTGGATAGAGATTTGATACGAACGAAAGTCAATCTGATTCCCGACTCGGTGACAGACATTCGAATTGTGGACATCGTTGGCTTAGATAAACAAGCCGATGGGGGTACGCACGTAGCTTTCACCAGTGAAGTTGGAAGAATCGAGATCACTAAAACGGAGTCAAAGGGTCGCGGTTTTAAGCGAATTAGGTTCGTTCTCCACGACAGCTAACAACCGTCGTTTCAGTTTCGCCACAGAGTGGGGTCTGCGTCATCCGGCAATACAAGAAAGAGCGTGGTGGCATTCTCTGGGCGGAAACTTGACTTGTGGCCTTGGCCTGTCAGGTCATCAGCCAGCAAGGCCATCCCTGGAGTAATGAGCCGAACCTCCCCATGGCCTGTCTCGATTTCGACTTCTCCTTCCAAGGGAACGACAATCTGCCGGCGAGGCGCATTATGAAAGTCCAAGTCAACCGCTGGTTGCTGGGTCCGAAATATCGCGCCTTCTAGCGACAGCAACGCTGTTTCGTAGCCCCGCACTTCCTTCGTCGCAGGTAGCTCGAGGTCTTCGATAACGGTTTCGCCTTCTTCGGTTCGGATCCACACGAGGTGCATGTCAGGTTCCTTAGCAAGGGTTGTCGGAGGGAGGCTAGGCGCAAAGCGATGGGTTCGGCAGTGCTCCGCGGGCGGACTCATAGGCTGCCGAAATTTGCAAACAAAGATTTTCATTGAAACCACGGCATGCAATTTGCAGGGAAGTTGGAAGGCCTTCGTTCGAGATGCCTGAAGGGATCGAACTCGCGCACATCGATAAGTAATTGAAGGCACGTGTGAATCGGGCCGGTGTTGAGTTTTCGTCCGCTTCATCCAGTGTTAGCGGCAACATCGGGGTCGTTGGTGTGACCAGGGCATCAAAGCCTTCGAGCGCACGGTAAAAGTTCTTGCGATCGGTGTCGCGTTCAAGTACTGCTCCAACGTATTCAGTCGAGGAAATTGATGCTCCTGGAAGAAAGCGCGCCCGTACGTTTTCGTCAACCCGAGCTTCAGGGTTATCCATGATGTCTCGATGGTGAAAATAACCCTCCGCGGTCACGATAACGAAGGTCGCTACTTTCATTTCCTCGAATGGTTTAGGGGGGTCGAAGGGGTCGACTTGCGCCCCAAGTTCTTCGAGAACGTTGAGGGCTCGGTCATAGGCTTCAAGCTGAGCTACGTCTATTCCGTAACGTTCGTTATCGGGCAAACAGCCAATACGAAGACCGCGAATTCCGGCAGAGAGGTCAAGCTCTAGACGTTCCAAAGACATTGCTTCATACATAACTGCAGCATCAGCAACCGAACGAGCCATCGGGCCTGGTGTATCTAAGGTATGTGATAGCGGCACGATTCCGTCCGTCGGGAGTAACTGTTCGGTGGTTTTCAACCCGACAATTCCGCAAAAAGCTGCCGGCAGTCGAACCGAGCCGCCTGTGTCAGTGCCTATCGCGCATGAAA
>DCYM01000242.1:0-30359 GCA_002331465.1 Candidatus Neomicrothrix sp. UBA2110
AATGGTCCACAAACCACGGCTGTGTTAGCAGGAACAGTTCGCGCCGCAACGCTGCTGACCTTAGGGGCGCTGTGCGGCATGATCGGCGAACGTTCGGGCGTAGTGAACATCGGGATCGAAGGTCAGTTCCTGATGTCGGCGTTCTTAGCGTTCACGGTTACCTCAATCACGGGCTCACTGTTCATGGGAGCTATGGCGGGTATAGCAACTGGACTCGCTATGGGTTGGATGTTGGCTGCGATGGCGGTCGGCCTCAAGGTGGACCAAATCATCGCCGGTGCGGTATTGAACATCGGAGCACTAGGTCTGACCTCGTTCTTCTACGACCGCAGTCGATCGTTAGGCGTCGGCAAATACACAAATATTGATCTCGGATCACTCGCCGATCTTCCGCTTGTCGGAACGGTGTTTTTCAGTCGACCACCGATTACCTATCTCACAATGGCTTTGCTAGTCGTAGTCCACGTTGCACTATTTCGATCGGTGTGGGGAATGCGAACCCGTGCGATTGGCGAACACCCCGGCGCAGCAGACACCGTCGGAATTGACGTGTTGCGGTTGCGGTACCTCAACGTCACTATTGCCGGCGGATTCGCAGGTCTTGGGGGCTCATACCTTGCACTAGAAGCAGTCGGCACCTTTAGTCGCGGAATGTCTGGAGGACGGGGATTTTTGGCCCTGGCGGTCATGATTTTCGGTCGGCGTAGCCCCTTTGGGGCATACGCGGCGGCATTGTTTTTTGGTTTCACTACCGCGCTGCAAAATCACTTTCAGCTCAACAGCGTCTTTGACATCCCACCTCAATTTGTCGGGATGTTGCCATTCGTCGTAACGATCATCGTTGTCGCGCTCAGTGGCCTGATGGGATCCATGCGAGACCCAGCGGCACTTGGACAAACCTACGAGAAGGGCTGAACGTGACTGACCTTCTCCTCGCAGCGCGAAACGTAACCAAACAGTTTCCGGGCGTTCTTGCCAACGACGACGTATCCGTTGAACTGAAACCGGGCCGGATTTTAGCTCTGTTGGGTGAAAACGGGGCAGGCAAAAGCACGCTCGTGAACGTCTTATTTGGCATGTATCGACCCGACGGTGGTCAGATCATCATCAAAGACGAAGTCGTCGACTTACGCGGACCTGATGATGCCATTTCTCGGGGCATTGGGATGGTGCATCAGCACTTTCAATTGGTGCCTCCCATGCGCGTTGTTGAGAACATTGTCTTAGGCGCAGAGCCAACTAAGCGGGGTCTGGTAGATCTTGACGAAGCACGTCTTCGCGTTGTTGAACTTTCCACAAAATACGGTCTAGAAGTCGATCCAGACGCGCTAGTTGAAGATCTCCCCGTTGGTATGCAACAACGGGTCGAGATACTAAAAGCGCTGTATCGAAACGCGGATGTTCTGATTTTGGATGAACCAACTGGAGTTTTGACTCCACAAGAAGCAGACCACTTGTTGCGAGTTCTTCGGGGTTTGACTGAAACGGGTGTAGGTATCGTCTTCATTACCCACAAGCTGCGAGAGGTTCTCGCAATAGCCGACGACATCGTGGTCTTGCGTGAAGGTCGGGTGGTGGGAACTACGACACCTGATCAGGCCACCGAAAGCGGTCTGGCCGAAATGATGGTTGGACGTAGCGTCGTGCTCCGCGTCGAAAAAGAGGCTGCGCAACCAGGGGATGTTGTGCTGCAAGTCGATGACTTGCAGGTCAATGACGATCGAGGTCAGCTAGCCGTCGATGGGGTAAGCCTCCAAGTGCGGGCCGGTGAAATAGTGGGCGTGGCTGGGGTCGAAGGAAATGGTCAACGAGAATTGGTGGAAGCAATCACCGGTCTACGGCACGCTTCGTCTGGTGTGATGGCAATAGGGGGCAAACCATTAACCAATAATTCGACCCGACAGATCTTAGAAAATGGCGTCGGGCATATTCCCGAAGACCGTGAAAAGCACGGCATAATCGCCGCCTACTCACTAGCTGAAAATTCTGTTCTCAACCGGTACTACCGCGCGCCCTTCTCGAGCCGAGGCATCATGCGTCGAGAAGTCATATACGAACACGCCCAATCTGTAGTCGAAGAATTCGATGTTCGAACGCCGAGTGTCACCGTGGCTGCCTCGAGCCTGAGTGGGGGCAACAAACAGAAGTTGATCGTTGGCCGCGAATTCAGTGAAAACATCAAGCTCCTGGTTGCAGCTCAGCCGACTCGCGGAATTGACATTGGGGCCATTGAATTCATTCACCGTCGAATCGTGGAACAACGCGACAAAGGAGCCGCTGTGTTGCTCGTATCGGCTGAACTTGATGAAATCCTTAGTCTCGCCGACCGCGTAGCGGTTCTCTACGACGGCAAACTCGTGGATGTCCTCGACGCGAACGTCGCCACTCGCGAGAGAGTTGGTCTGCTAATGGCGGGGATCACCGATTAGCAACTTGTTGGTCAGATCACTCGATCACTGCCACCGTCTATGGGAATCTGAGCACCAGTTATTCGGCTAAACGAGTGGCCACACATCGTTGCCACCAGCTCCCCAATATCGTGACTCGTGATTTCTCGGCCTAGAAGGTTGCGCGCCCTGTACTCATTGGCCGTCAATCCGTAGTTTGCTGCTCTTTCTTCAATGAGGTCGTTGGACCACAGACCCGTGTCAAACACGCCGTCAGGATGAATGGTGTTTACAACGATCCCATCAGCAGCCCACTCCAGCGCAGCTACCCGCCCTAGCTGAGTCATCGCTGCTTTGGAGGTGCTGTACGCGGCTGCGCCCTTCCCTGGCGCCGACACATTCTTTGATCCGACTAAAAGCACACGACCACCATTAGGCGCTATGCGCAGAAATGGGTGCGTGGCTCGAAGCAAATTCGTCACCCCGTTCAGGTTCACGGCCAACGTACTGTCCCAGTCGCCCTGAACGAGATCAGCGATGTGGTCCGATGCCCCGAAGACGCCGGCGGCGGCGACCACCATGTCGATTCCTCCGAACCGACGAACCCCAGTATCGACAGCACAGCGCAGTGCGTCTGGGTCTGTGACATCTGCAACCAGTTCACAAAACGACGAATCATTATCCCCACCGTTTGCGGGCGTGTTGATATCTATGCCAATAACAGTGGCACCTTCTTTGAGGAGAGCTTGCGCACAAGCGCGACCAATCCCCGACGAGGAGCCGGTAACTAAAGCAACTTCGCCAGACATGGGGGGCTTTGAACCGGACTTCCCCAATTTTGCTTGCTCAAGTTCCCAATATTCGACTTCAAAAAGATCCGATTCCGGAAGTGCAACGAATCCCCCTAATCCTTCTGCGGCTTCGATGACGTCGATCGTATGTAAGTAAATGTCCGACGCGATTTTGCAATCAGATACCCGTTTGCCGGCAGTGAGGAGTCCCAACTCTGGGTCGAGGACAACGCGAGGAGCTGGATCTAGTTCTCGAATACCGGGGAAACGTGCTCGATTGCGCTCAAAATATTTGTGGTAGTCCTCAACAAAGCTTGCGACGTCTCGGCCCACTAATGGGAACTGCTTGGTTCGGATGATGTGATCAGGTGTTGCGGGCCCACGACACGCGACGTCTTTGGCATCTGTCCTCGCTGCGAAGGAGTTAGATCGGACGTTGGCGGTGCGAGTTAGAAGCATCGGGGAACCGGCCGCAGTGGAAAGCTCGTTGCGAAGGGTTGCCTGGTCGATGGTTGCACCTTTGGTCCCCACGCTTTCGGCAAGCGCCGCAGAAGCTGCGATGTCGACCGCCGCAACAGATTTCAGGTACTCCTCCGCTTCAGTGATTACCTGAATCATCTTTGTGTAAGCCATTTCGGTTGTGTCACCGAACGTAAACACACCGTGGTTCATGAGGACCATGGCCATCGTTTGGGAATTCGATTGTTGATCGAATTCACGAGCACAGGCTTTTGCGAGATCGAACCCCGGCATCACGTACGGCACCACCACAACTTTGTCGCCCCACAATTCCCGAATTCTTTCCTCTCCGTTAGCCGTGTTGGTGAGAGCCAAGGCGGCGTCAGCATGAGTGTGTTGCACAGCCACAAACGGTAACGAGGCATGCAAAATTGCCTCGACCGATGGATTCGGCGCGGAAGCATCAAGCAGGTTAAGCCTCAACTGGTTCACCATTTCGGTATCAGTCAACGATGGCAGAGTGGCTAAACGCCTGACTGAATCGAGGCGCAGAGGAGCAAAACCTTGCGGTTCGATTGTTGCAAGATCCCAGCCGCTACCTTTCACGTACAAGACATCAAGTTCTTCACCATGAACGTCAACTTCTCGAGTTTTGATCGATGTGTTCCCTCCTCCGTGGAGAACGAGAGCAGCTTCAGACCCGAGAAGTCTTGACCCGTAGACACATTCGCCCAATGCCCCAAGAAATTTTGAGGCGTCTTTCGTGTCCCATCGATTTTTCATTGGGAGGCTCCAGCTCGTAAAAGGGCGTCAGCGATAGATGCCTGAAAGGGCGCTCGCAAGACGCCAACTTCAGTGATGATCGCTGTAATGAGATTTTGAGGTGTGACATCGAACGCCGGGTTGGCGACGGCCACACCTTCAGGGGTTACTCGCTTTCCCTGAATTTCGTGGACTTCGCTCGCGTCGCGCTCTTCTATCTCGATGTGGTTACCGCTGGGCAGAGCGGCGTCAATTGTGGACGTAGGCGCAGCTACGTAGAAAGGGATCCCAGCTTCTCGCGCCGCTAACGCATGAGCAACTGTCCCGATTTTGTTTGCGGTGTCACCGTTTGCCGCAATGCGGTCAGCTCCGACTATGTATGCGTCCACTTTGCCTGATAGCACCGCTGAGGCCATCGCGGCATCCGGTAAAACAGTCACGTCGATGCCTGCGTCATCGAGTTCCCAGGCAGTGAGTCGGGCTCCTTGGAGAAGAGGTCGGGTTTCAGATGCCAGAACTCGAAGTGGTTCACCCGCTTCGGCTTTGGCATACATCGGCGCTAGCGCAGTACCGTTTCCTGCCGTCGCTAGACGCCCCGCGTTGCAGTGAGTTCCGATAGTGACCGCCGTCCGCAATAGTTCATGACCCAATCGGCCGATCTCTTCGCAAGCCGCAGCGTCTTCCTCGGCCACTTTGTGAGCTTCAGCAAGCAGAGCAGACCGTAAATCGTCAAGGGTTTCAGTTGAGGACACTGCGTGATCTATCACCCGATCTACTGCCCAACGAAGGTTGACTGCGGTGGGGCGGGCATCACCAATAAATGTTCGTAACTCTTCAAGTCGTCTGGTTGCCGCTCCAAAAGTTGAAGACGCCTGTTCGTCTAACCCCACAACTAACGCCAACGCTCCGAACGCCCCCAATGCGGGCGCACCACGAATAGCGAGGCGATCAATTGCGTCAACGGCGGCGGCAACTGTCCGTATTTCGACAATTTTTACTTCTGCAGGCAAGAGCGTCTGATCAATAATTCGGATGTGATTTTCGACCCATTCAATTGGGGGCGTCAGGTTTTTCATGACAACGTTCCGTACAGGCGATCGCCGGCGTCTCCGAGCCCGGGAATTATGTAACCGAGTTCGTTGAGGCCTTCATCAAGTGCGGCTGCCACGATGCGAACTAGCGGATGATGTGTGGCGACATGTTCGACACCTTCGGGCGCTGCAACGACACACATCAAGGTGATGCTTTCTGGGTTTTGTGCTGCTACCCGGTTGAGCGCTGTCACCGCGCTGTGTCCCGTGGCCAACATGGGGTCAACTACTAGAACGTGACGCCCTGCGAGAGCGGGAAGTTTCACTAGGTATTCGTTGGCCTCGAGGGTTTCGTGATCTCGGACAAGACCAATGAACCCCACATCGGCATCCGACAGAATCCGTAACACTCCGTCAAGTAGACCGTTTCCCGCGCGAAGTACTGAGACCACTACGGGTGTGCCTCCCCGTAATTCTCTTCCAGTCGTCTTCGCCAAAGGCGTTTCGATAGTTAACGAAGTTGTTGGTAATTCGGTTGTAGCGGGACCAACCATTAGTTGGCCGATCTGCCCAAGTAGCCGCCGGAACTCTTCGACTCCAGTTGCAGTTGATCGCAGACGATCAGTCCACGCTGATAGAACGGGATGATCAACGACGGTAAACACGGTCCCACAGTAGAAGCAGGCGCGACCTTATGTCGCATGGCTGACATGCTGGAGCGAGCAAGGAGCTACAGATGATCGTTGTGGGTGACGAAGTACGAGCGGCACTATCGGCGAAAACGGCTGTGGTTGGGCTGGAATCAACGATCTTTTCGACCCTGGGTTTGCCGTCCCCTGCAAATTCGGAAGCGTTGGCTAGATGCAACGCTGCAGTTCGTAACGCGGGCGCCGTTCCCGCACTCACAGCCGTTATCGACGGTGTGATCTGGGCTGGGGTTCCCGAAGAAATGGAGGAGCGTGTCTTGGGCGCTTCGGTCAAGGTGGCTGCACGGGATCTGGGCGCCGTAAGTGCTCAGCGGTTAGCGGTCGGGGCGACCACGGTTTCGGCGAGTCTCGCCATCGCTGACCAAGTCGGTATCGAAGTGTTTGCGACGGGTGGCATTGGTGGAGTCCATCGGGGTAGTGAAATTACCGGAGATATTTCCTCTGACTTAGATGCCATTGCTCGACACGGAATAACAACTGTCAGCGCTGGCGCTAAAGCATTTTTAGATTTACCGCGCACTTTGGAGTATTTAGAGACGCGCTCGGTCCCAGTGGTCGGGTGGCGGACCAATCACTTTCCGGCCTTCTACACACAAAACTCTGGGCTTGAAGTTCCACATCGCGTCGACGACGCCATATCAGCTGCACGCGTTCACGTCGCACGACGTGAACTGGGACAAGGAGGCGTACTCCTTGCTGTGCCGATCCCAAGTCATGCGGAGCT
The DNA here is from genome assembly GCA_002331465.1 of Candidatus Neomicrothrix sp. UBA2110. GTDB lineage: Bacteria > Actinomycetota > Acidimicrobiia > Acidimicrobiales > Poriferisodalaceae > UBA2110. The sequence continues at coordinate 6,862 of DCYM01000242.1, forward strand.
AGATGGGCAACGAATTGCAGACGCTATTGAAGAAGGCCTCCATCTGGTCAGCAGTCGGCGGCTTTCGGGACCTCAGATAACCCCCGTGGTGCTCGCTGAGGTAGAGAAAGTAACTGGCGGTGACAGCGTCACGGCCAACCTCGCACTGGCGGAACACAACGCCGATATTGCGGCACAGGTTGCGTTAGCGATAGCGCAATTGTGAGCGGACTGGAGTTTTTGGTAGTAGCGCTTGCAGTAATACTGGGATCGTTAGTGAAAGGGGTAACTGGTCTTGGCCTCCCTCTCACGGCGGTGCCGGTGATCGCTTTTTTTGTTGGGGTTGAAGATGCTGTGGTGATAATGGCGGCACCGACTGCGGTAAGTAACGCAATGTTGGTTCGAGAACATCGACACGAACTCCGGTCAGCGGAACATTTACCGCTGTTTGCTGGGCTTGGCGCGGTGGGCGCTGTTCTCGGAGCGTGGGCGCTTCCTCGTATCAACGAACGGGCACTGCTTCTGGTGTTAACGCTGCTGTTGGCGGCGTTCCTTGCATGGAGATTTTCTTCTGCTTCGCCAAGATGGTCCCCAACGGTGCAGCGATGGGGGAGAGCACCCGTTGCGTTGACTTGCGGTGTGGCTCAAGGAGCAACGGGGATTTCGGGCCCGCTTGTTGCTGCGTGGTTTCAGGGTCTTGGCGTGTCTCGTGAACGGTTCGTAGTTTCGAACACTTCCATTTTTTTGTTTACAGGTTTAACTCAGTTGTTAACGTTGTCTTTGACCGGTCAGTGGTCTAGTCAACGACTATGGGGTGCAGCGTTAGCGGCGTCACTAGTCAGTATGGCCTTGCCCTTTGGGATACGGATTGGGCGTCGATTGGACTCGGAACGGTTCGAAACTGCGGTGAACATAGTAATTTCGGTATGCACGATCAGTCTTCTCGTTCGAGTCTTCTAAGTCGGCGATAGCGTCGCTAATGTGAATCGTCTCGTCGCTCTGTGTCTTCCCGGAGGGCCCTCTTTCGTTGATGCCGTTCAACGCGTATGGGACGAAGGCGATGCTGTGTTTCCGGTGGATCAACGGCTCCCCAAACAATCACAATCGGACTTGTTTGAACATATGGGAGTATCGGCGATCGTTGACTCTTCGGGCGTTACTCCTGTAACGGGTAGACCTGTCGACGCGGGAGACGCGTTGGTCGTCGCAACCAGTGGAAGCACAGGCGTGCCGAAGGGTGTCGTACTCACCCATGACGCTTTGGCAGCTAACGCCCGTGCGACAAATTCTTATATTGGCGCTGAGCACAACGTGGATAAGTGGTTGGCTTGTCTGCCTCTGAGCCACGTAGGAGGGTTTTCTGTCATAGTCCGAGCGCTCCAATCCGGGATAGCTCTTGAAGTGCACAATGGATTCGAGGCTGATCGAGTAATCGAAGCTGCCCGCAACGGAGCGACTCTCGTCTCGCTCGTACCCACAGCAATGAGCCGTATCGATGTGGCGCTCTTCAGAAAGGTCCTAGTCGGCGGCTCGGCTGTACCACCGAGCCGTCCACCTAACGTGGTTGCGACCTATGGGATGACAGAAACTGGCAGTGGGGTTGTCTATGACGGCCGTCCGCTTGACGAAGTCGAGCTTCGAATAGATCAAGACGAAATACAACTTCGATGCCCAATGCTCCTCAGGTGTTATAGAGATGGCGCCGATCCGAGAACGAACGATGGGTGGTTCCCCACAGGTGACGCAGGCAGCTTGGACAGTGATGGTTTGCTCACTGTCCACGGTCGAAAAGGCGACATGATTATCACAGGTGGCGAAAATGTTTGGCCCGTCGCGGTTGAACGAATACTTGAGAAAGTGCCGGGGGTGGCGGAGTGCGCAATCGTTGGACGTCCCGACGCGGAGTGGGGCCAAGTTGTCACAGCCGTAGTCGTACCTTCGGCGGAACCTCCAACTATGGAAGAGATCCGCGAACATGTGAAAGCTTCGCTCCCCGGATACTGTGCTCCTCGCGATCTTGAGCTAACGGATCGGCTCCCTCGGACCGCGTTAGGAAAGTTGCAACGGCACCTTTTGTGAAATCGGAGTGTTGGTGAATCTTTGCTACCGGCGAAAGATGCGTCCCTTAACTGGCTGTACGTCCTCAGGTAACTCATCGACGAAGAGAGCCGCTGTGCCGAGTCCGTGAATCTCATGTGGAGCGAGGTCGAGCGCCAGATCTCTAGCTGCTCTGAGCGCAATCGGTCCATCTAGAAATGATGAAATTAGAACGCGAATGTTGTGTTCGTCAGCTCGAGAAGCGAGTTGACGAGTGAAGCCGGGGCCACCTAAGACGGAAGGTTTCAAGACGAACGTGTGAGCCGCTTTGAGTTCCAAAATGCGGTCTATTTGAAGTGCGCCGCTTAGGTGTTCGTCAGCCCCTATGTTGAGACCAGTTCGTGTGCTTATTGCACGCCAGTCGGAAGGGTCTTGGGTAGGTTCTTCGACGAGGTCGATTTGCTCGTCGGCAACTGCACGCAGCACCTGGGATGCTTCGTTGGTTGACCAACCACCATTGGCGTCCAGCCGAAGAAGGGCTTTTTCGTTGGTCAGCGTTGCGGCGACGCGGATTCTCTCGATGTCGGCGCTGGTGTTGGTTGCCGCGACCTTGAGCTTTATTGCGGGATAACCGGCATCGATCGCTTGAGCAACCTGGGTCTCGACGTCGAAAATTTCAGACGCGCCCACTAATGCTTGAACCGCGATCGATGCAGGCGGCAAAGAGTCTCCTCTTTTCGCGAAAGCTAAATACTCCAAAGCGGTTGCTGCCCCGCTTAATGCTGCGGGAGAAGTAGGTAACTGTTCTGGATCCTGAACCCAGTTATTGAGGGCGGTCTCAGCTTCTTGGAACGATTCAAGACCGAATCCTGGTAGGGGAGAGGCCTCTCCGTAACCATAAAATTTTCCCTCTTGAACAGATATTTCGATGACATGTCGTTCACTTGTGCTGCCATGCGCTGTTACGAGAGGACTACGAAGATGAAGCACCCGTCTCTGCAGCGTTATGAGCACCCGAAATGCTCCAAGATTGCAGCCGCGGTTGCGTCGGGTTGTTCGAGATGAGTTGCATGACCCGATTCGTTAATAACGCGATGGACGCCGCGCGGTAACTTTGTTGCCATTTCTTCGGCGATTCCCCGAAATTTTTGGTCATGTTCCCCTGAGAGGAGAAGTGTTGGTACCTCAAGGTTTTTGAGCTTTTCATGCAGCGGAGGCATTGTTCCCGTACCACTCGCGCGAAGACTATTTGCGAGACCTAAGGGGTGGCTGGAACGCCGTTGGCGTAGAGATCCGGCCCACTGCTCGGAAGTTAGTCGGCCCTGAAGGCTGGTCCACATTGGTGAATCCACCCAACTATCGACAAAGCTCATGATTCCTTTTTGGGAAATTGAATTCGCTAGGTTGCGATCGCTATTCAGGCGTTGGAGCCGTTCGTCATTGTCGACAATTCCAGGGCTTGCGCCGATGAGAGCAAGGGAACTGACCATCGCAGGGTGGTTTATTGCGAGTGTGAGTCCTATGCGACCGCCGAGTGAGTAACCAACAACGTGGACCCGAGGGGTATCAAGTTGCGCGAGTAGCGCTGTGAGTTGTCGCGAGATGTTAGGCAGTGAATAGGGGTCTAAAGATGATGGTGATTCGCTTTGGCCATGACCAATTAAGTCCGGGATGATTCTGTGGCCCGTCAGTCGTTCGGCTAATGGCTCCATTGCTAAAGCTGAACCTGTGAAGCCATGCAGGATCAAAAGCGGGTCCCCGCTACCGAAGACGCTGACTTCTAAGCGAACTCCATCACAAGTCAGTTTCATATTGAAGCGACTGATTGCTGAATGGCTTGGCTAATCCGCTGGTGCTGATCCAGATCAAGGTCGGCATCAACGGGGATGGTGATTACTCGCAGCCCGCCGTGCCGTTCCAAGTGAACGGTCAAGGTTTGCAGATCAGTTACTTGCCTGTGTTCGATCTCTAAAGCTTTGACGACTTCGCTGATGTTCAGATTTTGTGGTGTCGTAAAGAGTTGCTGGAACAGGCTGGCGTCAACGACTTTAGAGATCGGTAGGTAGTCGAAGATGCCGCCACCTTGGTTCTCAACCACGATGATGGTCAACGTTAGGTCGTCGTTGATCGCGGCGACCAGACCACCGAGGTCGTGCTGAAAGGCTAAGTCGCCGATCAGCAGTGTTGTTGGGCGGCCCGAAGCTGCGGCCCCGGCAGCACTGGAGATCATTCCGTCGATTCCGCTTGCGCCCCGATTCCCGTGCACCACAAGTGGATCTGATCGATATTCCAAAAAGCTGTCGACATCGCGAACTGGCATTGAATTAGATACATACAGCAGGTGATCTTTCGGCAACCGGCGCCCTAATTCTCGAGCGACAGCGGGCTGCAACAGTGTCTCGTTATCAAGAATTAGATCGATAGCAGCGGTTGCAGTTGCATCGGCCTCGAGCCATTGTCGCCGCCAACTGGGATCGAACATTGATGGATTGATGAGCTCGGAGATTGATTGGAGCCCTTCGGGCCCAGCAGAGACCAGCTCGGTAACCGTGAAGCTGGGGTCGGACCAACTGTTTGATGGATCAAACATGGTCATTGGGGGCCGATGCTGCTCCAGCCACAAACGCAGAGGTTTGCAAGTTGGAGCGCCTCCCAACCGAACCACTATTTGTGGAACGGCATTGTCGGCCCAGGTGGACCGAAGAAGATGGTCATGATGGTTGATCACTGCAACGTCGTGTGCTGGGACTCGCAATTGGGAAAGTGGCTCTGCGAGAAGTGGGTACCCGGTCTTTTTGCAGAAATCTTGGACCGCAGCCCGCCATCTCGTTCCAGTGTGCATTGGCCCCGCAACAACTATTCCTCGGGGTTTGTTCTCGAAACTGGCCGCTAAACGTTTAGCAACATGGAAATCCAGACTTAGCTTGGGCGGTTCGAGAAATAGCGGTTCGATGGGTGGAGGTCCGTCGGTTTCACCTTGAGGTTCGAGAGGTTCTCGAAATGGCCAGTCAAGATGTACTGGCCCCGGGCGTAGTCCCATCGCGGTTTGAACAGCGCGTGCCGCGGCCCGTTGAAACCAAATTGTTGACGACTGGTCTGCGATCGGTAATTCGGTGAACCATCGGACGCTGCTGCCATAGATGTTGGTTTGGTCAATGGTTTGGCCCGCCCCCCATCCCCGCAACTCAGGAGGCCGATTGGCGGTCAAGACGATCATTGGGGTCTCTGACCAGTGAGCCTCAGTAATTGCCGGGAGGTAGTTTGCGGCGGCGGTTCCCGAAGTGCAGACGAGCGCTACCGGTTTGTTGGACGACTTGGCAAGCCCTAACGCGAAGAAAGCAGCGGAGCGTTCATCAAGTCGAATCCAGGTTCGCAATCCAGGGGTGTTGGCCAATGTGAGCGCCAATGGTGTTGATCTGGAACCGGGAGAGATAACGAAATGTTCAACACCTTGGGCTACGAGTTCTGTTGCGAAAGCTGCACAGGCGTCGTACACCGGGTCGGTAGTCATTGGATTACGGGGTTAAGTCGAGAGCGCCTAGAAGAGCTTCGAACTTCGTAGCGGTTTCAGCGAGTTCATGCTCGGGCTCGGCGCCTTCAACAATCCCACCTCCGGCGAAGAGAGTGAGAGATTGGTTGTCGAGCAGGGCTGATCTGAGCGCAACTCGGAACTCACCATGACCTTCGAGCGTCATCCAACCAACCGGAGCCGCGTACCAGCCGCGATCCATGGATTCGTTTTGATCAATCCAATCTTGAGCGCTTTGTCTTGGTAAACCAGCTACAGCGGGCGTCGGGTGCAGCGCCGCTACCAGATCGAGAATGTGGGTGCCGTGGGCGACGGTGCCTCCGATTGGCGTGTGTAGATGCTGAATACGGCGCAGCTTCATCACTCCGGTAGGGCTAGGGGGATCTAACGCGACTCCAGCAGCGGTGAGTGCTTCAGTGATGTCGCTCACGACGATGTCGTGTTCATTGCGTTCTTTCGGGCTGGATAGCAATTCAGCCCGAAATTGGGCATCGGCGCCGGGGTGTTCATGGCGAGGTCGCGAGCCTGCCAAAGCCGCGGTTTCGACTCTGTTGAGACGGGCACTGACAAGTCGTTCGGGACTAGCACCCAGAAATATTTGAGTTCCGTGTGCTAGAGCGAAGGTCGCACACGAAGGATGCCTGCGTTTCAACCGTTCTAAAACGGCTGCAGGATTGAGGTGGGCCGGAACGGATAGCGAACGAGCGGTCACTACTTTGGTCATTTTGTGATCGTTAATTTGTGAAAGTGCGCGCGAAACGAGGTCTAGGTAATGGGTGTCTTCATGATGATCAACCTTTTCCACCCATCCAAGGTTGTTATCGAAACTAGAAGTTAAGGATGGCAAGTCTGCGCCATCGACATGGGTGAGCCAAGTCGAGCCTTTAGAGCGCACCACGAACACTTCGGGTAACACCAATTCGCCTCCACCGAAGACCGCCCAGTCGGGGTGACGTTCGATTTCGCGATCGCTGAACGCAAAGCCTCCCACTAGGACTCCCGAGGAAAATTCCGGACCCGGTTCACCAATTATTCGGATATTCAGTGTGCTCAAAGCTTCCCGTACAGAAGTAAATCGTCCCTGGCGTTCTTCGGCCCGAAACGTTCGCGCTACGCCAAGTGCGGCGAATTCAAAATCTTCATCAGGTACAGCCCAATACGCTTTTTGAAAGTGCTTTGAGGTAGCCCAAAGCGCCAAAGGATCAACAGATTCACATAGGCGCCTTTGCACCAGTGTCAACGTTGCAGTTTCGGCCAAGGTACTCATGACTGAAGGCCGTCCGCCAAAAGGTAACGACCTACTTGTTCGATCAAGGTCTGTCGAAAATGTTGAGCCACCAATTCAGTCACGACTGGGATGATGTTTTCAACAGTTGCCGCCTGCGATGAGTTTTCTTCACCGGAAAGTTGATCGGCGAACAACGCCACTGCATCTTTGGCGACGCTCTCCACATGATCGGCGTGACGCACGGCAAGTTGTATGAGCTGATCGAAAGGCACGCCAGCGTCGAGTAGTCCGGCGCCTGCCTTGAGCATCGTGAGCGTCTCAAGCCCGAACCTATCGCCGCCTGTTCTAGTCGGCCGAATTAGGCCTGCATCAACGGCGAGGTGCACAATCTCAGCGTTGACACCCGAGGTCTCTACCAATTCATCAAAGGTGAGCGATTCAGTGACGTTATTGAGCGAATTTAAAAGTGGGTGCGCTGCGGATTCAGTTAGGCGTTGGATTTGAGCCAAGCTGAATCCATCCTGTGAGAGTTGGCGGATCTCGGTAAGCCGAGACGCGTGAGAATCGTCATAGACCGCTACTCGTCCTTGTCGAACGGGCGGATGCAACACGCCGATTTTTTGGTAGTAGCGGATCGTGTCAACGCTGAGATCGGCGTCTCCAGCTAATTGCTCAACCCGCATATCCTTAGTCTAGGAGTAATCACTCCCAGAGTCACTACTCTTAGAATCTGATGGAGAGATAGCGCCTAGTTGATCTGCTTCTCCATCCCTTCCCAATACGGGGCGCGGAGCTTAAACTTCTGGAGTTTTCCAGTAGCAGTCCGAGCTAGTTCCTCTCTGACTTCAACTGAAGTTGGGCACTTATAGTGAGCCATCTTGTCTCGGCAGTAATCAATGAGTTCTTGCTCGGTCACGGAATGGTCTTCGCCCAGCACCACGAGCGCTGTTACCGTCTCCCCCCACTTTTCGTGCGGTACCCCAATAACCGCCACTTCAGCTATCGCGGGGTGGCTAAAGATCACATCTTCGACTTCGATAGATGAGACGTTCTCGCCGCCAGAAATAATTACGTCTTTTTTCCGGTCTGAGATGGTGACGTGATGTTCATCATCCATAATTCCGCCGTCGCCTGTGTGGAACCAGCCGTCGACGATGGCCTCGGCCGTAGCTTGGGGTTGTTCCCAATACCCCTCGAGCACCACGTTTGAACGGGCCAATATTTCGCCTTGTTGGTCGACGTCGATCTTTACTCCTATCGCCGGCGCACCCGCACGGCTCAGCTTTCGGGCTTTCTCTTGGGCGTCGAGGTCATCCCATTCAGAGCGGCACCGGTTCATTGTCAAAAGAGGCGACGTCTCAGTGAGACCATAAATCTGAATAAATTCCCATCCCAACTCCTCTTGCATTCGGGCGATGGTTTGGGTCGGAGGCGGCGCGCCAGCGACGACCATTCTCACTCGCCCTTTGCCTGGAATTTCCCCTTCCCAGTCTTGAGCGGCGTCTAACACTGCTGCTACGACCGCGGGTGCCCCACACAGATAGGTGATGTCATGTTCCTCGACGCGGCGAAGAATTTCGTCACCTCGCACCTCTCGAAGTACCACATGTTTGCCTCCCATTCCGGTAATGGCGTAGGGCATTCCCCAGCCGTTGCAATGGAACATTGGAAGGGTGTGAAGATAGTTATCCCTGTCACTCACCCCGGCGTGCCAACCAAAGGTTGTTGCGTTTACCCACAACGCCCTATGAGTTTGCTCCACACCTTTTGGTCGGGCGGTCGTCCCCGATGTGTAGTTAATTGTCGCTGTTGCGTCCTCGTCAGGAGTCCAGATCTGAGGCTCACCCCCGGCCAAATACATTTGGTCATCGCTGTCTGTGCCCATCACGACAAAGTGATCAACATCGATGTCTTTACACGTCTCCTCGAGGGAAGGATCGACTAGAAGCATCGATGCCCCACAGTGGTCAACGATGTAGGAGATCTCATCGTGGCTTAGCCGAAAGTTGATTGGCACAAATATTCGGCCGTACCCTGAAACTCCCCAAAATGAGGTCATCAGGCGTCCGCTATTTTGCGACACCATAGCTACGCGCTCGCCAACTCCGATACCTAAATCGTCAAGTTTCGCGGCCTGTTCGCGTACTTTGACACCGAATTCGCCCCAAGTGAGTTCGCCTAATCCGCCACCAGGCGTGTCAGGTTCATCTACAAGAGCGATGCGGTCGGCGTAGACGTTCTCGGCTCGGTATAAGAAATCGGAAATCGTGAAAGGCACCTTCATGATGTGTTCCCTCGGTCTAGTGCTCGATGTCGAGGCCAACAGTAGACCGGTAAGGTCCTATGAAGTCCAATGAGATGACTTAAATGCCTATTGAAGTGCACTTAATCGATGGAACGTATGAGTTATTCAGACACTTTTACGCGGTGCCGTCTCGCCGAACTGAGAGCGGGCAGGAGGTAGCTGCCGTACGCGGCGTTCTCGGCAATGTCCTCGGTTTGTTGGAGGCGGGCGCGACGCATTTAGCGGTGGCGACCGACCACATCATCCCGTCTTTTCGGAACGATCTATGGGGGGCTTATAAAGATGGCTCCGACGTTGACCCCGAGATCGCGCAACAATTCGAACCCCTGGAAAGGGGCCTTCAGGCACTCGGAATTGAAGTTTGGCCGATGGTTGAATTCGAAGCGGACGATGCCCTCGCTGCCGGCGCTGCCATGGCCAGTCGAGATGACAGAGTTGAGAAGGTGCTGATTTGCACTCCTGATAAAGACCTCGCCCAATGTGTCGGTGCCAAAATTTTTCAATGGGATCGACGCAAGGATCTGATTTTTGACGAAGACGCCGTTGTCCAGAAGTACGGGGTAACTCCTGAATCCATTCCGGATTATCTGGCTCTAGTAGGTGACACAGCTGACGGGTTCCCCGGACTCAGTGGGTGGGGTCCCAAATCTTCGGCGACGGTCTTGCACCATTACCGTTCGATTGAGATGATTCCAGACGACGCCGCGCTTTGGGAAGTAGCAGTTCGGGGTAGCGAAAAGTTGGCTGCGACCTTGGCGGATCAACGCGATTTAGCGTTACTTTTCAAACAGATCGCTACGGTTCGCATCGACGCGCCGGTGGCGACCAATGTTGATCAACTCGCGTGGATGGGTCCGACTACGGCGTTCGAAGAATTCTGTACTGCTAACCGTATGGAGTCACTACTGCAACGAACGTGGAAGCTGATGGCTAAGCCGCTCTAGTATGGAGCAATGGAACTGGGACCGGTCCACCACGTATCAATTAATTGTTCTGATGTTGAGGGCACCGCGCCCTTCTATACCGACGTGCTGGGTCTAACAACTCTCGACCGTCCAGATTTTCCCTTTAATGGGCGATGGCTTCAAACCCCTGGAGGTGGCGAGGTTCATCTCATCGAAGTGGAGGGATGGCAACCCCCCAAAGGCCAGCACTGGGCCTTTCGAGTAGAGAACATTGATGCAACCGTCGCGGAGCTACGAGAAAATGGTGTCGAAGTGAAAGACCCGCGAGATCTTCCGGGGACCACGGCGCGACAAACCTTCTTTTTTGATCCATCCGGCAACATGATCGAACTGAATCAGCCTGCGTGACCCGATGAGTTCGACGGGGTAAAAAGTTATCCCAACGTCAGTATCTGCTCAAGCAACGGACAGAGATCGGGTAACGGTCTTATTGCGTGCTCAACCCCGCTCGAAAAAGGCCCTCAAGCTCAGCGGCTCGCACTGCGTCTCCCGGTTCATCAAGGCGGGTGAGCGTCACTTCGACGACATTCGCCGAGCATTTGAAGTCAGAAGGGTAGGGTCCCACAGGCGATCCTGTGTCGGTACCGACGTCGAAGGTTTCGCCACTCATTGAGAACACGACCGGAACGGTGCGCTCAAGACGCGCGTGTGCGACGGCACGTTCATCCACTACCAAGACAAGCTCCCCGCCTTGGCCGAAACCACCTTCGTAGTCGAACAACGCCTCAACTAGGTGGGTTCCAGGGTCCAGCGTGGGTCCTATCAGCGTTGTTATGTCGTGACCGTAACAGTTGTAGGTGAAGCGCGGACTTCCCTCATTTAGCCACATTGACCACCCGGACATGTTTCCGCCCTGGCAGGCGACAACGCCTCCATCGTCGGTGGCAGTGATCACCTCGGCAGAGATTTGCCAAGAGCAGTTCTTTAGCCGTACCACGGCGCTTTCTGGCAATCTCACGTGGGCCGTGGTGTAGGTCATTTTGGTGAGCCCACCGAGCGTCTGAGGCACTGCAAGCTCTCCGCCTCGCGCTGACCCAGCATCGCGTAACGGGTACACACCAAATTTGCGTGCTTCAGTATCGAACATCTCAACAAGTTCCGCGAGGAGATCTGGATGTTGAGCAGCGAGGTCGACTGATTGCGAGAAGTCGTTCTCTACGTTGTACAACTCCCAGTGCTCTTGAGGTCCGTCGAAGTCGAACCCCTCCATCCTGATCCACGGCACACGACCGTGGAAGCACGATGCGATCCAACCCTCGTTGTAAATCGCTCGGTTGCCGAGGATCTCGAAGTACTGCGTGGTGCGGTGACTCGATCCATCTGTTGCGAAGGAGTAGCCCATGGGCACCCCGTGCAACGGGATTTGGTCGATGCCATTTACTGTCTCGGGAACAGAAATACCCGTGGCCTCGAGAATTGTTGGAACGATATCGACCACATGGTGGAATTGAGATCGCAGTCCACCTTCGTCGGTAATTGTGCCTGGCCATTCGACAGCGAGTCCGTTTCGTGTCCCTCCAAAGTGTGAAGCGACCTGTTTCATCCACTGGAACGGAGAATCCAGAGCCCACGCCCAACCGACGTTGAAATGATTCTCACACTTAGCGGTACCGAAATCATCCATGTGTTCAAGCAGCCATTCGGGGTCCTCGTGCACTCCGTTCTGAAACGAGGGGGCGCTCCAGGCTCCATGGATGGTGCCTTCGGCAGAGGCACCGTTATCGCCGGAGAGATAAATGACAAGGGTTTCACGGCCCTCGCTTCTCGCGGCGTCGATTACGCGCCCAATGTGATGGTCGGTATGGGCGAGGAAACCGGCGAAGCATTCCATCAATCGAGCTGCCACCGGCCGGTAGCGCTCTGGGTACTCTGCCCAAGGGGGGATCTCTTCGGGTCTTGGTGTGAGCGCTGTGTCTGCAGGAATTACCCCCAGGCGGAGTTGCTCCGCATAGATCTCATCACGAAGATCGTCCCATCCGTTGTCGAACTTTCCCCGGAACTGATCGATCCATTCGCTAGGAGCGTGATGTGGGGCGTGCACTGCCGGAGTGGAGAAGTAGCAGAACCACGGGCGATGGGGTGCTGACACTCGGTGGCGTTCGATCCAAGTGACCGCTTGATCCGCTAAGTCCTCGGTCAGGTGGTAACCCGGTGTTTCGACATGGGGTGAAATCGGTGTGGTTTGGTCGTAGACAGCCGGTTCCCACTGCGATGCTTCGGCACCGATGATGCCATAGAAGCGGTCGAACCCCATTCCGGTCGGCCAGCGGTCGAAGGGACCGGCGGGCCCCTGTTCCCATGATGGTGTCAAATGCCACTTGCCGAAGCACGAGGTCGCATAGCCCGACATTTGGAGTATCTGGGCCACAGTCGCGGCTTCAACCGGTATTGCCGAGTCGTAGCCAGGGAACGAGTTGGCAATCTCGGTGATACCTCCCATATGGACGGTGTGGTGCTGACGTCCAGTAAGTAGGGCGGCTCTCGTTGGTGAACACAAGGCAGTGGTGTGAAACTGGTTGTACAGCAGTCCACGGTCGGCAACCGCTTGAAATGAGGGCGCCTGAACTGGCCCGCCGAAAGAAGAAAACGAGCCAAATCCGACATCGTCCAACATGATGAGCAACACATTCGGGCCATCAGAAGAGCCCTCACGTTGACCCATTCGGCGGCCCTCGGAATCACCGAGCAACCTCCCAATGTGGCCGGTAAAGGGCTCTGACGGCCTCGGCAAACCTTCAGTCATCCGAACCCCGGGTGGTCGATCGCCCCAAGAGCTTGCAGCACCCGCGTCGTGTCACCCTCAACTGACAAATCTCCCAAATCCACAGCGCTACGAACGTTGCTCGAACCAGTGAGAATCTGGTTCCAGACCTCTCGGATCCCTGTAAGCGACGCTTCAGCATCGTGACCATCGGTTGGACAAGCGATGTGGTTACGGAAGTGAAGACCTGTGCGTTCACCGTCAAGTACCACAGCGAGATGTAAATCAATTCCGATAAGGCGGTCAGGATCAACGAGAACCCGAAGGACAGATACAGCTGCCTCAAGAGACCACCGCGCTACCTGACGCCGACTAAACCGATGCGTTTTTAGCCTCGACACGTCAATGGTGCCATCGAGATCAAGAGCTCGTGTCAGGCACCAGTTGCGAATATTGGCTGAGGTCGTGCGTCGAGCAGCAGTCCGAAGCGCATCCGCGAGCAGATGCTGGTCCTGTTCAGTGGCACCCGGGCGGTGTACGAGTCGACCAGCTAATGACAGAGCCCAGCGGAGATCATTGTCGGTCCCCCTGAGCGCCTCGGCGCACAGGACCCTCACCTGCTCAACACCTCCCATTGCCGAGACCATTCGTTCTGCCTCATCGGCGGTATCAAGCGGAAGCAGACCTACGGGATCGCCATCGAAAAATCCGAAGAGGCCGCTTCGAATCTGACGGACGTGGTGTTCGGCTAAGCCGTAGTGCTGTTGTGTTAACCAGTCATCGTCATACATTGCCGGTAGCTGGATCCGGTGCGCGAGTTCTGGACCCGTTGCCCCGCGGTTTGTCCAGCGAACAGTCTGATCCCAAAGAAACTGGATTGAGTCACGATACGCAGTCACCCGTTGCTCTATTTGCTGGCTCCCCGACAAGGGGGGACCGTGGGTTGCCACGAGGTGCTCAGCTTCGAGGGAGCGCAAGTGGTCGAGTCCGTTGAGCAGTACCCGAGGATCACGGTACTCCTCCCCCCGGATGGCAAATATGTTGAAGAGCGCGGGCCACACCAGGTTGTGAACGGCCACCTTGAGGTGAGGAAACCAAAGGGTGACTGAGTCGTCAGCATCGGAAGGCGCCGGGGTCACAAACATCTCGAGCCCTGCCACGGTTACCTTGACTGGATCCGCGAATGTATGGTCAGCCGGTATGTAACCGGGCGTTGAGGGTGCGTGATGTGCCATGCGGTAAGCGAGCCCCAAGCCGACGTTGACGAGTCCGTCAGGTCCCTCATCAGGCAGTTGAATACCGAACTGCTCCACGAGTCCACGGCTGTAGGCAGGTGCGATCTCCATCGCTGATCGCTCAAGGTTCTGTGTGATGCGCTCATGTCCCCAGATTGCAGTGATTGGCTCGTGCTCCGTTAGAGCCACGGTGCCGTTCACATAATGAAAATGCGTGTACACCACCGCAACCACTGGTTCTGTCGAGACTCGACGCAGGTGTTCTAAGGCACTTCGCATTTCCTCAACAGATTCACCGGTATCGATCGCGACGATGCCTTCAGGACCGCGGACGAACGTTTGGTTAGACAGGCCGTTGCCCACTAGGCACCAAACGCCGTCACATACCTCGTACATGCTCGGAACCAGACGATCCGTGTGCTCGTGGAGTGACCGGTCGGCAAGCCGTCCTTGCGCATCGGCCACAACACGGGAGTCGTCATCGGCAAGCGTTCGCCAGTCGCCCATACTCGGATCCTATGTCGGGTAGCGCGCTGTCGCGTCTGTCTGCAGCTGTGATTTGGACTTGTTTTCGAGTTGCTGGGCCTATCGAAGCGTGAGCATTAAAATTTCCTGTGAATGAGAAGGTGTGCAAGGGAGACGGGCTGAGCACCTCATGGACGCTACGCTCAAATGGCGTGTCAAACCCCAGCATGTCTGAACGGTTGAATGACCTCGAACAACGTCGCCAAGCGGCCCTTAGCGCGGGTACCGAACGCGCCGTGGCTCGACAGCACGAAAAAGGAAAGATGCTTGCCCGCGAGCGCATCGAATACCTGCTCGACCAAGGCTCGTTTCATGAATTTGACATGCTTGCTCGTCACCGGGCTCACGATGTGGGGCTAGACGATCGCCCCTACACGGACGGCATCATCACCGGATGGGGAACCATTGATGGCCGAAAAGTTTTTGTCGCTAGTCAAGATTTCACGGTGTTCGGTGGCGCCCTCGGTGAGGTCTTCGCCGAAAAGATGCACAAGATAATGGATCTGGCAGAGTCCGTTGGTGCTCCGATGATCGGATTGAACGACGGCGCTGGCGCTCGAATTCAAGAAGGTGTTGTTTCGTTGGCCGGTTACGGAGGTATCTTCCGGCGAAATGTTCAAGCATCAGGGGTGATTCCCCAAATCAGCGTGATCCTCGGTCCCTGCGCCGGTGGAGCCGTCTACTCACCCGCGATGACTGACTTTATTTTTATGGTTCGCGACACCAGTCACATGTTCATCACAGGTCCAGATGTGGTGAAGACCGTCACGGGGGAAGAGGTCACCTTAGAAGAACTGGGCGGGGCTGGTTCCCACAGCACAAAATCAGGTGTTGCATCTTTCGTCGGTGAAGACGAACAAAGCGTCCTTGACGACGTGAAATATCTGCTGTCTTTTCTGCCTTCAAACAATGTCGATAACCCACCCTTATCACCGAGTAGTGATGATCCTGAACGCGATTGCTTGACGCTAAGAGACATCCTGCCAGATAGCTCCAACGTCCCTTATGACATGAAAGACGTTATTGCGGAAGTCGTTGATGACGGTGAATTTCTCGAATATCACGCCGGGTGGGCTGGATCAATTGTCTGCGGGTTCGGGCGCATAGATGGTCGCTCTGTGGGCATAGTTGGCAATCAGCCCATGGTGATGGCTGGGGTGCTTGACATTGAGTCATCAGAAAAAGCGGCACGCTTCGTGCGATTCTGCGACGCTTTCAATTTGCCCCTGTTGACCTTCGTTGACGTCCCGGGTTTCCTACCTGGTGTGGATCAAGAACACGGCGGCATTATTCGTCACGGAGCAAAACTTCTTTACGCATATTGTGAGGCCACAGTTCCTCGAGTGCAGGTGATTACCCGAAAAGCTTACGGCGGGGCCTATGTGGTGATGGACTCCAAGTCCGTGGGATGTGATGTTTCTTTCGCTTGGCCTACGGCGGAACTGGCCGTCATGGGCCCTCAAGGAGCGGTTGAAATTCTGAACCGACGGGAGCTGCAGCAAGCCGCTGATCCCGAGGCACGCAAGGCTGAACTTGTTGACGAATACACCGAAAAGTATGCGAACCCATACGTCGCAGCTGAACGCGGCATTGTGGACGCGGTAATTGACCCAAGTGAGACACGCCAAAAGGTCGTAGCTGCGTTCCGAATGATTGGAAGCAAACGGGAAGAACTACCCAAACGCAAGCACGGGAACGTTCCGCTGTGAGCATCCCACTGTTGGGAATGATTCGCCCTTCTCCGAGCGACGAAGAAGCGGCGGCAATTGCCTCCGCTGTCGAACTCCTTTGGCCGCGTCCGACGTCAGCGAACATTGAAACAACCCGCTCTAATTGGAGATTCAGTGGACGTCGGTGGGACGAACCAGCAAAGTGGCCGCGGCGGACGTACTAACTCCTTAAACGCCCATCAAGAAGCCTGTGCAGACGAGCGTTTTCTACATCCCTATCCAGGAGCCGTGGAAACCGAAAGGTACGCGTTGAGGGAGCACGATTTCAGCCACGGGTTCCGATGTCGGCTCTTCGGCGTTAAGAATTAACAAAGAACTTCGACTCTCGGATCGGTCATACACATATCCCATCAACCAGCCATCGTCTTCGTTGGTAGATCCGGGCCGGTTTACGAAAACGAACTCCCCAGGATCACGACCTTTACCGAGATCCCAGGTGAATGAATCGCCGGTGTCAAAGTCGTACTTCACGAGGGTGTCAGCTTCCGGATCAGCTGCATCTCTCTTAGAGCCAACGGCATAACCAAACCGATTTTTCAAGCCAACCCGGTTATCGGCTACTCGACCAAACTCGATTGGGCGGTCATCTAACTGCGTTTCGGTGACCCGGCCAGCGACTGTGTCAATGTCCCATCGCCACAAGTTCGCTTTATATTCAAATTCGGTGCTCCCCGCTTCCCACATCGTGGGGTATCTGGCGACGTCAATGATGACCCGACCATCGTCGTCGTAGCTGTTGACAGGGTGAAACACGTAACAAGGGTCGATATCTAGCCACTGGACGTCAGCATCACTATCGCCGCGGTCCATAACCCCGAGTCGAGCTCCGTTATCTCGTTGGAACGAAAACGGCATCCCTCCAGCGACCGCTACGTCAAAGTCGAACACGACAGGTAAATCCATGAACACGACGCGGCTCGCTGTGATGTTGAAGTCGTGCATCATTACGGGCGCCGGGATCTCGATGTTCTTCTGCTGTACAAGCTCACCGGTCGCTGACACGCGAAGAAAGGTCAGGTATGCCGGGGGCAGGAACCCATATCCGAAGGCCAGCATCTCCCCAGTGGTAGGACAAATTTTTGGATGAGCGGTAAAAGGTCCATCAAGTTGACCTCCAAAAGAGTGCGGTCCGATTGTTTCTAATTCCTCTGAAATTTCCCACGGCAGGTGGCCCTCTTCGAGACAGAGGATGCGGCCGGCGTGACGCACCACATGGGTGTTGGCTTTGGAGTTCTCGCTGCTGAAGTCCAGATTTTCGAGGTCAATTACTGGCTTTGTTGGGTTGTCATAAAACGGTGTTCGCACCCAACGATTTCGGTACCACTCGGCTTGACCCTCGCGGAGTCGGACGCCGTGGACCATCCCGTCTCCGAGAAACCAGTGAGCTGATTCGCCGGTAATCGGGTTCGCACCGTTGCGTAAATAACGTCCGTTAAGTTCAGGTGGGATCGACCCTCGTACTTCTAAATTGTTAGAACTGACCTCATCGAAGACTGGGGCAAAATTGCCCCGAAGGTGAAAGGGTGCGTCATCGGTGACGGTCATAATGATGCTTTCCATGCCGGTTAAGAGTCCCATCCATAGTCTCACGCCGAAACAGCACTGACCATGACAGGATCTTGAGGTGACTGACAATGATCTGCCTCTCGCCAATCTACGCGTTGTCGATATTTCCACGGTGTTCGCTGGGCCACATTGCGCAAGATACTTAGCTGACTTTGGTGCTGACGTTGTCAAGGTCGAACGCCCCAGTGGAGACACGTCGCGCAACATCGGGTGGCGCGACAATGATGGTGAAACGCTCTGGTGGAAGTTAGCTAACCGCGGCAAACGAGCTATCACCTTAGATTTAAGACACCCCGAAGATGTGGCGACGTTGCGGCGGATGCTCAGTGTCGCTGATGTTCTAGTGGAAAACCTTCGACCCGGAAAACTTGAAGCCCTTGGGTTCGTTCCCGATGAGTTGTTTCAGGTAAATCCCAAATTAACAATTACGCGAGTCACTGGTTTCGGACAGAGCGGTCCCTATCGAGACCGCGCTGGGTTCGCGACGTTGGCAGAAGCAATGAGCGGATTTGCTTCCATGAACGGTGAAGCTGGTGGTGCGCCGCTCTTGCCGCCGATTGCCCTGACAGACGAACTTGCAGGTTTAGCGGCCGCCTTCGCGACCATGGTTGCTGTGCACGCAGGAGGCGGACAAACCGTCGATGTCAATCTTCTTGAGACGATGATGCAGGTCATGGGCCCACTGATCTCGGCGTGGCATACGGAGAGGTATTTGCAGCCGCGGCTGGGTTCTGGGATTGCTTACAGCGTGCCTCGCGGAACGTACCAAGCTTCAGATGGCGAGTGGATTGCGGTTAGTACATCAAGCGACTCGGTTGCATCTCGGGTCATGGAACTTATTGGTGTAGCCGACGATGAAAGGTTTCAGACCTTCGAAGGTCGAATTTCGAACCGAGAAGAAGTTGACCGCTTACTGGCCGAATGGATTAGCCAACAGACTTTGTCGGAAGCCCTTGAGGCCTTCGAGGCGGCAGAAGCCGCCGCGGCGCCGGTACTCAATGTGGGTGAACTCTCATCTGATCCTCACGTGGCTGCCCGTGATGCTTTGGTTGAAGTGGACGGACTAGTGATGCAGGGACTCGTAGCTCAACTTTCTAGAACTCCAGGCGAAGTTCGCTGGGTTGGTCGCGTTCTTGGGGCGGACAACGAAACGATGCCGGGCCCTGACACCGACTGGTTTGAAGACTAACGCTGCGCGATGACGTGGTTACTTCAGTCGTGCCGACTCAACTAACCCAACTAAATCTTGCATGATCCGCACCAATTCATAGTCCTTAGGTGTGTAAACCCGTGAGACTCCAGCCTCCAATAAAGCGTCACGGTCTTCGTCAGGAATGATTCCACCGACCACCACGGGCGAAGTGACCTCTTGATCCCTTAGGGCCTTCAACACGGCAGGTACTAGTTGAAGATGACTACCGGACAAGATGGATAAGCCGATCACGTCAACGTCTTCGTCCCGGGCGGAGGCAGCGATGTGTTCGGGTGTGACGCGAATTCCTTCGTAGATAACTTCCATCCCTGCATCTCGAGCAGCGACGGCGATTTGTTCGGCGCCGTTGGAATGACCATCAAGCCCCGGCTTTGCGACTAGTAACCGTGGCGGACCTCCGGCGATATTGCTTGACCGATTCGCTACTTCTCTTAAACCCGGCGAACTTCCTCGAGCGGCTTGTGCCCCGGTGGGACTTCGGAATTCACCGAAGACTTCGCGAAGGACCTGAGTCCATTCGCCCGTTGTCACCCCAACCTTCGCTGCGACGATCGTGTGAGGCATGATATTTTCGCTGCCCTCGGCAGCCTCTTTCAGGTGCTGTAAGGCGCGATCTACGTCGGCTTGCGATCGCGACGATCGCCAAGAAGCGACGTCGTCAATCATCTCGATTTCTACCCGGGGATCAACTTTCAAAAAGCTTCCGTCCCCACCCAGCGGTGATTGCGCTGTTTCTTGGAATGCGTTGACCCCGACCACGGTCAACTCCCCGGCTTCAATTTGGCGGACGCGTTCTGTGTTGCTGGCAACGAGCCGGTTTTTTAACTCCCCGATGGCAGCAAATGCGCCGCCCAACTCCATTACTTCTGCCAATTCAGCCTCAGCATCGCGAATTAACTCCGCTGTTCGGCCTTCGATTACGTGTGAACCATCGAAAATGTCGTCGTGTTCAAGTAAATCTGTTTCCAAAGCGAGCACCTGTTGTATCCGAAGAGACCATTGCTGATCCCAAGGTTTGGGTAACCCCAGTGCTTCGTTCCAAGCGGGTAGCTGAATCGAACGAGCGCGCGCCCGCTTCGACAAAGTGACACCTAAAGCTTCAAGGACAATCCTTTGGACGTTGTTTTCGGGTTGTGCCTCAGTCAGGCCTAACGAGTTCACCTGCACGCCGTAGCGAAAGCGTCGAAGTTTTGGGTCGTCAACCCCGTAACGACTTTCGCAGAGTTCGTCCCACATTTGAGTGAAAGCCCGCATTTTGCAGACTTCCTCAACGAACCTTATTCCCGAGTTCACAAAAAATGAGATGCTGCCCACTACTGCAGGGAACCTCTCTTCAGGCACCTGACCTGAGTCGCGCACGGCATCTAACACGTCAATGGCGTTTGCCAGGGAGTAGGCAATTTCTTGAACTGGCGTCGCCCCAGCTTCTTGGAGGTGGTAGCTGCAGATATTTATCGGATTCCACAGGGGGACATGCTCAGAGCAGTAAGCGATCATGTCCACGATTAATCTTTTGCTGGCTTCGGGCGGGAAAACGTGGGTACCGCGGCTCAAGTATTCCTTGACGATGTCATTTTGAGTCGTACCTCTCAGTTGGGTCGGGTCCACTCCTTGGTCCTCAGCGTTTGCGATATAAAGGCCCAACAGCCACGCTGCAGTCGCGTTAATAGTCATGGACGTGTTCATCTGCCCGACCGGGATTTCGTTGAGCAGGGTGTTCATTTGACCAAGGTGGTAGACGGGAACTCCGACTTTTCCCACTTCGCCGCTAGCAAGGGAATGATCCGGGTCGTAGCCAGTTTGAGTGGGCAAATCGAATGCTATGGATAGCCCCGTTTGACCCTTCCCCAAATTGCTTCGGTACAACTCATTAGAAGCTTGGGCGGTGCTATGGCCCGAGTAGGTGCGCATAACCCACGGATGATCTCGTCGTGATTCGGATGCCTCGTCCACGCGAACTCCTTGCCTTAGCGATTGGGCATACGGATGTCTCGGTTAGCTCTCAATCGTCGAGCAAAGCGAAATTCATCGGCCGAGACCAAATTTCAGCCAAGGGTCGGTCGACGGCTTCAGCTAATAGTTCCAGGTAGGCGTCGCGGTTGATTTCCACGACTCCCAAACTCTCTAAATGCGGAGTGTTCCATTGCACATCAATCAAAGCTCCACCTGTCACTTTCATGGCGTCAACCAATGCGACCAAAGCCACCTTTGATGCGTTGGGGGCTGAATGAAACATTGATTCGCCAGCAAAGAAAGAACCTATGGCCACTCCATATAGCCCTCCCACGAGTTCACCGTCGCTCCAGGTTTCGACGCTGTGCGCCCAGCCCATTCGGTGAAGTTCAAGGTACGCCTCGCGAACATTCGCGTCGATCCATCCGTGCGGACGGACTGGGCTTGCGCAAGCATCGATGACTTGGTCGAAAGCATGGTCGACGCGGATATCGAAATCTCGACATGCTCTGCGAAGCGACCTTCCCACCCGTAGATAGGAAAGTGGAAGAACCCCACGAGGATCTGGGGACCACCAACCAATGGTGTCACCCAAGGGCATAGGGAAAAGGCCTGAACTGTAGGCAGATAACAAAGTGGCCGGTTCCAAGTCCGCACCCGCCCCCACCAACCCATTTTCGTCGGCGGTATGGGCCGGTGGAAATGTCCAGCGGCTCGGTTGTGGCTCAGCTGGCCCAGTCAAAGTATCCCCACGCATACCCGTGAGCATACGCATGTCCCGAGCCGGAGCCCAAAGAGGAATGCCTAATCAGTCAAATCCTTGTAACTATCAATTTGAGAAGAAGTTGCTTTAGACACCGTTACTGAGGTCATTGAGACTGGATCGATCGGAAGGTCGGAGGAGTCGGTTTCGACCCCTTGGATAGCCAAGGCCACATCGAGCCCCCCGATGATGTGACCCATTAGTGAATAGTTCGGGTCCAGCGCAACGCCAAGGGGCCCAGTAATCACGAAAAACTGAGAGCCATTGGTGTTGGGTGCCCCCTGGTTGGCCATCGCCACTGAGCCAACTAGGTAGCCTTTCTCCGGTCCGTAAGCGCCTGTGAATTTGTAGCCAGGTCCACCGCGTCCGTTCATGCCTTCAACGTCTCCACCTTGAATCACAAATTCTGGGATTACACGATGAAAGATCGTTTGGTCGTAGGCGTGGTACCGGGCGAGAAATATGAAGTTGTTGACGCTGCGGCTATCCAGTGTCGGATCAAGGACCGCTACGAAAGTTCCAAGATTTGTTGAAAATTCGGCGGCATACAACTGACCAGTATCAATACAAACTTTCGGTGGCGTAGCAAACTGAGTTGTTTGCCCTGAGGACCCATCGGGTGCTGGACATCCTTCGATCCCAAGTGTTTTCGCGCCAGCAGAAGTCTCTTCCGTTTCTTGAGGATCGGACTGGCTGTCGCCGCCCGTCAAGCTCCACAGAAAGATCACCAGGATTACTGCTCCGGCGATAGCGACCCAGCGAACGATGGCCTTGTTTCGCTTAGCGTTCTTGTCTGCACGTTCCGAGGCGTCGGCCTGTGCGTCACGTCTAGCTCTTTGTCGTTCACGTTTGTTGGTGCTCATAACCTGACTTGCTGGTCTGCTTGGAAGAACGTTCAGTACTGAAGGTAGCAACGCTGCCTCTGTAAACCCATCCACATACGCGGTAAATCACTTAGGGCATACGACAAGTGCAGAGGTACCCTCGAATCTTGTGGCACTTGTCGTTCAAAAGTTTGGTGGTACTTCGGTTGCCGACGCAGATCGCATGCGCGAGGTTGCCGACCACGTCAAACGCACCCGCAGCCGAGGCGACGACGTCGTTTTAGTTGTAAGCGCTATGGGTAAGGAGACAGACGAACTCCTTCGGTTGGCCGACGAAGTCAACAACGAGCCCCCTGGTCGTGAAATGGACATGTTGATTACCGCTGGGGAGCGAAAATCTATTGCCTTGATGTGCATGGCTTTGCATGCCGCGGGCGTTCCCGCCGATTCCTTCACGGGAAGTCAGGCAGGATTTAAGACTGACAACAATCACCGCAACGCGAAGATTCTGTCCGTAGACCCACATCGGGTCCGCGATTCAGTAGATAAAGGCCGCGTCGCGGTGGTGGCGGGCGCACAAGGAATGTCAACCGACAACAACGTCACCTTCCTAGGCCGCGGCGGTTCAGACACAACCGCCGTCGCTCTCGCACATGGGTTGGGTGCCGACGCTTGTGAGTTATACACCGATGTTTCTGGTGTATTCACTACAGACCCCAGCGTATGCCCCTCTGCAAAACGAATGGAATCTATTTCGTTCGATGAATTGCTTGAAATGACCGCTGTCGGTTGCCCTAAACCGGCAATGCGTTCGGTAGAAGTGGCCCGAGCATTTGGTGTGCCACTCCACGTGCGGTCAGCATTTACCTGGGAACCAGGAACATGGGTACTTGAGGAGGACCCTGACATGGAGAGAGCGATTATCAAAGGGGTTATCCCCGATAC
>DCYM01000242.1:30750-31896 GCA_002331465.1 Candidatus Neomicrothrix sp. UBA2110
AACGCTTCAGTGAACGTTGACATGATTGTGCAAAACGTCAGCGAAAGTGATCGCACCGACATTTCGTTTACTGTGCCCCTAGAAGACCTTGAAGTAGCAACAACCACATGTGAAAGCCTCGCGGATAGTTTGGGTTTCGCAGGTGTCACCGCGGACCCAAATCTGGGCCGCGTATCAGTCATCGGAGCGGGAATGGCATCGAACCCCGGTGTGGCCGCAACTATGTTTGAAACTCTCGCTGAAAACGACGTCAACATTGAAATGATCGCCACCTCACCGATTCGAATTAGCTGTGTCGTAGCCGAACAAGATGTTGATCGGGCAACCGCTGCGCTACACACTGCTTACGGGTTGGATTAACGCGAATCGTTAACCACTGCGTCGTGCGACCCGACCATCGGTAACCTCGGAAGTCATGCGCGTAGGAATCGTTGGGGCCACAGGCCAAGTTGGTGGAGTGATGCAGCGCATCCTTCTGCAGCGCTCCTTCCCGATTGAGGAACTGCGCCTTTTTGCTTCCCCTCGATCTGCCGGTAAGCGCCTCGAATGGCGCAACACACAAATTGTTGTGGAAGACGCGAGCACAGCGAACTACAACGGCCTCGACATCGCCCTGTTCTCCGCTGGGAAGACGACTTCACTTGCACTCGCCGAAAAAGTTGCCTCAGAAGGCGCTTTGGTAATCGATAATTCATCCGCTTGGCGTATGGACCCTGACGTACCGCTCGTCGTGCCAGAAGTCAATGCTGACGCTGTTACCACCACACCCAAAGGCATCATCGCCAACCCGAACTGCACGACGATGGCAGCTATGCCGGTTTTGGCCCCGCTACATGCAGAAGCTGGCCTCACAGCAATGATTGTTTCTACGTACCAGGCAGTATCAGGGGCCGGCCTCGCCGGTGTAGCAGAACTCGGCGAACAGCTCCGCGCAACCCTCGACAATGCAGAAAATCTCACTTTTGACGGATCAGCCGTCGATCATCCAGCTCCGTCATCGTTTGCGCAACCTATTGCCCACAACGTGCTCGCGCACGCAGGGAATTTTGTAACGGACGACAGCGGTGAGACTGACGAAGAACAGAAACTTCGTAACGAAAGCCGAAAAATTTTAGGAATCCCCGAACTAGATGTTTCTGGGACGTG
>DCYM01000204.1:0-1401 GCA_002331465.1 Candidatus Neomicrothrix sp. UBA2110
CTCGTAGCCGACATGGACGGCGAAATCTTCTCTAAATAGTTAGCTAGATCACCGCAGTAGACGCGGAAGGCCTAGCCACCGTAGTTATCGTCATCGCCAGCTAATTCTGTAGTAACAACCTCCGCAAAGACCTGGACTGCTATCGCCAGTCATTCGTCGGCGGCATCGTCTTACCGCCAAGCATCTAGCGAACCGTTTAAGAGGTGAGTGGGAGGCGAGAGCCAGGATGCGTAGCCACCCAGACCAACGCAACCAGAATCACCACCCCTCCAATCACCGTATTTACCGCGGGGGTCTCATCGACAATCAACCAGACCCAAAAGGGCGCCAAAACAATCTCGCTGAGCAGAAGCAAACTTGTGCGAGCCGCGGGCACGTAACGTCCAGCTGCGTTGAAGATCGGTAAACCAACCCCTAACAAACCCCCGCCACTCGCTAACGCAAGAACGGTGTCACGGACCGGTAGACCGAACCCACCGGTCGCGAACGCGGCAACTGATCCAATCAACATTCCGATCAATCCGGTGAAAACCACCTGAACGCGCAAATCACGCCCCTTTGAGTCGCGCAACAACACCGTGTACACGCCAAGCATCAGGGGGATACATGCAGCAGCACAAAGCCCTAGCGCGTTGCTGACATCCCAACTCGTGCCCATTATCGCTACGCCGGCGACCGCTGTCCCCATAGCCACCCAAGTGTGCCCGTCAACCATTTCACGCAATAACAGCCAACCCAGCAGGGCTGCTGAGAACGGCGCCAAACTCTGCAAAAAAAGTGTCGTGGCTGCGTCGATCCGAGCGATAGACACAATGAAAGCAGTCGACATACACGCCAGCAGAGCCCCGGAGAGCAAATTTTTAGAGAAACCAGCCCGCAGAATATTGACGCGACGCGAACTAGACCCCCCAGCTAACGCGACTAACGAAGCGATAAGAATCCCAACGGAACGCCAAAATAGAAACAGCCATTCGGAGCTTTCGTCTGAAGTCCAGCGAAATAGCAACGGGCTGAAACTGAAAAGCGTCCCCGCTAAAAGAACGAACAACGACCCGTTCCTATCGTTGAGACGCTGCCGCACAAGTAGAGACTGCCATGATTGGTGGTTCAAACCGACGAGAATGTGAAGATGACAGTAGGCAACGAATCTGCAGCGCAGTGGCGAGCGATAGATGACGTTCGGATTCTTGCCGCTTCAACACGCCGCCCATTTGCGGAATTATCTGCAGCCACCATCAAAGCATTCCAACGAGATGGCGTGGTTGTGGTGCGCCAAGCGTTCCCCACGTGGGTCGAACCATTGCGCAGTGGCCTCGAACGCAACCTGAACAACCCTGACAAGTACGCGTTCCCTTGCGAAAGCATCCGAGGTACCGAAACGGGACGGTTCTTCGATAGTTA
>DCYM01000204.1:1765-4266 GCA_002331465.1 Candidatus Neomicrothrix sp. UBA2110
TGGCAATTGATCCCCGAATACCTGCTGTTTGTTCTCACATCTGACGCGGCGTCAATGGCAGCGCAGCTAATGGCAAGCGACACAGCCCAGTTTTTCCACGACCACGCCTTCTCAAAAGAACAAGGCACAGAGAAAGCAACTCCATGGCATCACGATCTCCCCTACTACTGCCTAGACGGGACTCAAACTGTGTCGATGTATGTCGCTCTTGATAAAACTCCGACCCAAACAGGTGTCAGGTTCGTGAAGGGATCCCACCAAAACGGCAAAACTTATCGACCCCGCAGCTTCGGTGCCGGCGATGAGTACACCCAAGACGATCCGACGCTTCTTCCGATTCCCGAAATCGACCCTCACGGCGCCGATATTTTCGTTGAAGCCTTAGAGCCCGGTGATGCTGTCTGTTTTGACTTCCGAACCCTCCACGGCACCACCGCCGAACCAATAGCCAGCCGTCGACGCGCGTTCTCGACGCGCTGGTTAGGTGACGACGTCCGCTACCTTGAACGCCAAGGTGAGACCTCACCACCCCTGGATGGTTTGGGGCTCCAATCGGGCGAAGTTATGCGCCACGACTGGTTCCCCTTACTCTGGCCGCCTTCCAACGATTGAGGAATCGACGTGGTTGACCCAATCCAAACACCGCAACGCATGGAGCTGGTCGAGCGGATCGCCGCGATCGGACCCCAATTCAGCGAACGAGCCGCAACCCACGATCGGGAAGCATCCTTCCCAACAGACAACTGGCACGACCTCGCAAACGAAGGCTTCCTTGGACTTTGCGCTCCAGTCGAATACGGCGGTCTTGGCGGCGACTTCGTGACGTACGCCCTCGTAAGTGAAGAATTAGGCCGTCACTGCGCGACAACCGCCCTCACCTTCAACATGCACACGGCCACGGCCCTCCTCGCTGGATGGATAGCCGACGAACTGGGTGTCAATGATGAACAACAAGCTCACCTTGACCGGACACGGCCCCAACTGTGGACCGGAATGTGTCGCGACCATGTCATCCACAGCCAACCGTTTTCCGAAGGTCGAACCCCTGGCAGTGGCAGCCCAATTGGCACCTCTGCCGCTGCTGTAGACGGGGGTTATGAGGTAACCGGGAAAAAGATTTTTGCCTCGCTTAGCGGCATCGCTGACATCCATAATGTGGTCGCGATGGTTGAAGGTGACCACCGGACCCGACTTCTCGGAGTGCCCGCCAAAAGCGACGGCGTAGAAATTGTCGGTGATTGGGATCCCCTCGGTATGCGAGGCACCGATTCTCGCGACCTCTTACTCACTAAAGCATTCGTGCCCGAAGACAACGAAGTGCTTCCGCCTGGGGTGTTCGATGCCATGGCCCAGCGGTTCCCGTACTTCTACATGACGTTGAGCTTCAGCTACCTGGGATTAATGCGAGCAATATTGGACCTGACCCGTCAATATCTGCGAGGTGAGCTCGGTGTCGAATCTCGCCGTGACAATCACGTCAAACAGTCAGGGTGGGCCGAAATGCAAATGATCTACGACAAGGCCCAATCGCTGATCTACCGAGTGTTGGGTGAAGCATCAGTTGATCCAACGCCCGTCGCTTTGCGACGCGCTTGGACAGCCACGGTCGCTGTCATGGAAGGCGCCCCGGAAATGGCGTCGCTAGCGATTCGTGTTTGTGGGGGCAGATCAATGCTTCGACCTAACAAACTCGAACAGCACTATCGCGACGCTCGTTGCGGAGCGACCATGTTGCCTTGGAGTGTTGAAGTCAGTCTCGACCGACTCGGTAAGTACGGTCTGTACGACGAAAACTAAACCTGACGGTCTCTCCAGAGGCCATAGCTGGTGGGCGTTAGAGTTACGCGGTGCGACGTATCCAACATTTCATTGACGGCGAATTGCGAGCGGGAACGAGCGGACGTTCAAGCGACGTGTACAACCCCGCAACTGGCGAGGTGCAGGCTCAAGTTGATTTGGCTTCTGTAGCTGAGGTTGACCAAGCTGTCGTTTCAGCGTCCGCAGCCGCAGTTGAATGGGCTGAGAGTTCTCTGACGCAACGAACCCAGATCATGTTCCGCTTTCGCGAACTGCTCGCTGGTCGCGTTGACGAACTCGCTCGAATCATTAGCAGCGAACACGGCAAAGTGATCTCAGATGCCGCCGGCGAAGTGGCACGCGGACTCGAAAACGTTGAGTTTGCTTGCGGCATCGCTCATCACCTCAAGGGTGAGATCAACGAACAAGTATCGGCAGGGATAGAGGTTTATAGCTTGCGTCAACCTCTGGGAGTAGTAGCGGGTATCACCCCATTCAATTTCCCCGCCATGGTTCCCTCGTGGATGTTCGCAACGGCAATTGCGTGCGGTAACGCGTTTATATGCAAGCCGTCCGAACGAGATCCGTCAGCATCAATGCTGATCGCCGAATGGTTCATCGAAGCTGGTCTACCACCGGGTGTGTTTTCGGTAGTCAACGGTGACAAAGTTGCTGTTGATGCGCTCATCGACCATGAAGATGTC
>DCYM01000239.1 GCA_002331465.1 Candidatus Neomicrothrix sp. UBA2110
GACCCACAACTGGAACACCGCAACCACTTCCGGCAAGCGTCCCATGACGAACATGGGTCGATGTGGATAGAAGGAACCAGGTTCTCGATGTCTCGCAGCACTGATGTGGTCAGCGGCGCAGCACCAACTCTTGGCCAGCACACCTTCGATGTGCTCGAGGGGATACTCGGCTACGACGCCGACCACATCGCGGAACTGGCGGTGGCAGGAGTCCTTGAGTGAGCCGAGTTGTGGGGGCATTGTCTCAACACCAGGTTCCTTAAGGACAGATCTCACCGATAGGCCCGAAATTTGCCTAATCGAAGATCACTCCAACTGATGACCGATCGAAGTTGGAGCCTTATTTCGCCGCAGGATTGACAGATGCCCCTAGGGTGTCGCGATGACATTTGATGGAGAGTATGGTCCCAGCACCTGGGACTGGGTGGCGGAACAAGCCGAGGAATACGAGGCGTCCAACGGCCAGAAGGCGAGCATGCTTCGAGATACCGGTTTGCCGATCATTGTTATGACAACTATCGGGCATCGCACAGGGTTGGTTCGCAAAGTACCGCTCATGAAAGTTGAGCACGAAGGCCAATATGCCATCGTCGCCTCCAAAGGCGGGGCAAAAGAACATCCAGGCTGGTACCACAATCTTATGGCGGACCCCAAAGTCTTGGTCCAAGACGGTCCCGCGCCTTTCGAAACAACAGTTCGCCTTTTGAGTGGGGAAGAACGAACTGAGTGGTGGGAACGATCAGTTGACGCCTTTTCCCCGTATGCGGAGTATCAAGAAAAGACTGACCGAGAAATCCCGTTGTTTATTACTGAGCCCCCAGTTTGACATTGGGTTGAATTACTGATGCGCCTTGAACAAGTGCGCACATACGTGACGGTGCCCCCCACCGGAGTAGGGGGTTCGTTTTGGGTGTTCGTAGAAGTCGAAACTGACGATGGAATCACTGGGGTGGGGGAGTGTTATGGAGTCCCCGTTTCAGGCGACATCGCGACTTCGATGGTCGCGGACATATTCGAACGTTACGTTGCCGGGGTAGACCCCCATCACTTGGAAACTCTTTTCCGTCGGGTCTATTCGGCGGGTTTTACCCAACGCCCCGACCTTTCCACTATGGGTGTTTTCAGTGGTATTGAGATCGCAATTTGGGACATCCTTGGCAAGGCCCATGGAGTACCGGTGTACGAACTACTGGGAGGGAGATTCCACGATCGGCTCCGCACCTACTCCTACCTATATCCGTTGGAAACCGATGCTTCCGGTGACGCGCTCCCAGGTCAGCCCGACGTTTACCACGATGGGGACGCCGCCGCGGAAACTGCGTTGCGGTACCTCGATATGGGTTTCACTGCTGTTAAACAAGACCCGACCGGGCCGTATTCGTTTCAGGGGGGCCGGGAACTATCGCTATCTGAGTTGAGTCGCGCTGAGTATTCGATTCGCCGCATCAGAGAGGCTGTAGGAGATCGGGCTGACATTTTGTTTGGAACCCATGGACAAATGACCACAGGTTCAGCAATCCGGCTTGCGCAACGTTTGGAGCCGTATGACCCGCTCTGGTTCGAAGAGCCCTGCCCTCCTGATCAAGTGGAAGCGATCGGCGCTGTTGCCGCGGCGACCACCATTCCGGTCGCAGCCGGTGAACGAGTCACCACCCGTAAGGAGTTTCATGACTTACTCAAAGCAGGGGTGAGAATTCTTCAACCGAATGTAGGTCGGAGCGGGGGGTTGTGGGAGACCAAAAAGATAGCTGCCCTGGCAGAGTTGTTTAACGCTCAGATCGCCCCTCACATTTATTGCGGCCCAATTGCGCATGCTGCGGCGACGCACCTGGGATTCACTCTTCCAAATTTTCTGATCCTGGAAACTATTCTCAGTGATTTTCACAACAGTGTTGTAAGAAAACCTTTGGATTGGGATGCGGGGTGGATGGTTCCCCCAACCGGTCCGGGGTTAGGTGTTGAATTAAATCACGACGTTGTCCTAGGGCATCCGTACACGACAGGTGGCCGTCTTCACCTTGAGATGACACAAACGCCACTTGATTCAAACAACAGCCGCTTGGCCCGGGAATTGGAGTGAAGTCCACAAATCGATCACCGAATTACTTCACAACAAAATTGTCCTGGGTGAATTGTTGAGAGTTTCGATCGCAAATCCAGCGGCGGCCTTATACCGAGCCATGTAATCCTCGATCTCTGCGCGCGGTATTACGTCTTCGATGTCGTCAAACACGCCACCGCATCTTTCTTCGACTAGTCCGAGGATGCCAATCGGGCCTGCACCTCTGTTTCGCAACACGAGCTCATTCACATCTTGAAGCATCGCGTCCTCGAATGATTTCAACGCTGCAACACTCACACCCAGATGTTGCATTGCGGCGCCCAGTACGCGAGCGTCGACGATGGCTTGGCTCGCGCCATTGGAGCCGACCGGGTACATGACATGGGCAGCATCACCAATGAGGACGCAGCGCCCATCGACCCAATTCTCTATCGGGTCTCTATCGACCATTGGGTACTCATAGACCGTTGACGCACCGCGGATCAACGCTGGAATGTCAAGCCAATCGAATGCCCAGTCTTGAAATTGGTCCAAAAATTTTGTGACCGGCACCTCTCTGTTCCAATCGCTGTCACCCCAATCCTGTGAGGTGTCATAAGTCAGTTCAGCGATCCAATTAATTGTCGCTAGCCCAGTGGACGGATCGGGACGGCTAATCGGGTAGCAGACGAATCGCTGGTCAAGTTTTCCCACTAGCACGAAGGATGCACCCGTCCGGATGGGAACAGCTTCAGAAGTGCCGCGCCACATGACGGGACCTCCCCAAACTGGAGGTCCCTCGTTGGGGCGCATCTGGTGGCGGGCGGCACTGTGTAGGCCATCTGCGCCGACGAGCACTGATCCTTCAATCGATGTGACCTTGCCGGAGCCTGATTGAAACGAAACGCGGATGCTGTCGTCATGAGATTCGTACCTCAAGAGGCGACTTCCTGTGGTGACTGCGTTGAGACCAAGACGCCTCAAGACTTCCTCATAGAGCAACATTTGCAGCCGCCCGCGATGAACGGAATATTGGGGCCACAGGTAACCAGCGTCTAGGCCACGAGGTTCGGCCCACACGTCGTTGCCATTGCGCCCAACCAGAGCCCACTCCTTAGCCGGAACACCTATTTGGTCCAGTTGCGTTTCTAAACCCAGGTCATATAGCTCCCGAACAGCGTTGGGTTGGAGGTTGATTCCAACACCTGAAGGTTGCAACTGGCTCACCGATTCGTGGACTATCACCGGAAGTCCCAACTCATGGCAGGTGAGGGCCATGGTCATTCCTGCGATGCCGCCTCCGGCCACAATCACCGTCATGGCAAAAGACTAGAGCGAGTACGTGTAACACTCCTGACGTGTCTCCCACAAATCGCTCGAGAATTCTAAACCCGGATCTTGCACCTGAAGGGCATCGTTCAATCGAATGGGCCCGCCGTCACTCCCCATTAGTTGATGGATTTCTCAGAGAACGGCTGAAAGATGGCGCTCTAGAAGGCCGCCGCGTCGCGGTGGTGGTTCACTTGGAAGCTAAGACGGCGCTTTTGGCGACGGTGTTGGCTGATGCTGGTGCCCAGGTTGTGGCTGCAGGGTCGAATCCTCATTCAACTCGAGACGAAATTGCTGCAGCTCTTGTTGAACGAGGAGTGGAAGTCCATTCAACGCGTGACAGCGGATACGACGCGTGGGAAAAAGACCTCCTCGCAGTGGCAGATACCGGCCCGGAACTAATTATTGATGATGGTGCTGAACTGACGATCCGAATGGCGAGTCAGCGACCCGCCGCGTTTGAAGCGTTGAAGGGGGTGACGGAACAAACAACTACAGGAGTTGCGCGCTTAGTTGAATTGGCATCTCGCGGTCGCCTGCCGTTCCCCGTGCTCGCAGCTAACGATGCTGCCTGTAAGCATCTCTTTGACAACAAATATGGAACAGGTCAAAGCACCGTGCAGGCCATCTTGAACCTCACCAACATGTTGATGGCTGGCAAAGACGTCGCAATCCTCGGCTATGGGTGGGTTGGGCGTGGGATAGCAGCTCACGTGCGCGCATTGGGAGGCACCGCTTGGGTCATTGAGGTAGATCCCGTGAAGGCCCTGGAAGCGTTCATGGACGGTCACCGCGTTGGGAACCTAAGCGATGTTCTACCTAGGGCAGATTTCATTTTGACGGCGACCGGTGGGCGCCGTGCCATAGCACGCCGACATTTTTCTGCGATGAAAAATGGTGCAATTTTGGCGAATGCCGGCCACCATGACCTCGAAATCGACGTCGAAGCGTTGGCTGATGAAGCACATGACTTCAGGGCGGTACGCCCGGGCATCGACGAGTACATAATTGACGACAACCAGTCGGTGCTGGTGTTAGCGAACGGAGCGCTGGTCAACATCGCAGGTGGTCTCGGGCATCCGATTGAGATCATGGATCTTTCGTTTGCCGTGCAAGGTGTGGGCTGTCACGAACTGGCCCGAGGAACGGTGCCTCAAGGTGTGAATGTCATAGATCCCTTTCTAGATTCGGAAATAGCCCGGGCGAAACTTGCAGCTCATGGGATCCTTCTCGACGCAAAAGAACCTGGCCAAGCTGACATAATTGACGATTTACTCGGACCGGAAGCCTGAAATGTCGACTCCCCACATAGATGCCGAAAAGGGTGACTTCGCGCCAGTTGTTTTAATGCCCGGAGACCCACTACGCGCAACTTATATAGCCGAACAGCACCTTGAAGATGCCCGTTTAGTGACGAACATCCGCAACGCGAGCGGATACACAGGCACGTACGAAGGCGTGGCAGTTTCTGTGATGACCTCCGGGATGGGTATGCCGTCAGCGGCTATTTACATGACTGAGCTCTATCGGTTTTACGGCGTGGAAACGATCATTCGCGTTGGAACAGCTGGAGTGTTCGATCCGAGCTTGGAGCTGCGCAGCATCGTGGCAGCAACAGAGTGCATCACTAACAGCTCGCTACCGGGCCACCTCTTACCTAACCAGGATTCCCTGCTCGCCCCGACACAAGAATTGGTGACCATGGCGGTACGCATTGCCAACCAAGAGAGCCTGGATCTGGTGATGGGCAAGGTGTTTAGTACAGATCTCTTCTATGAACCTGATCAAAACCTAACTGTAGACATGGCGGCCGATGGGGTTTTGTGTGTGGAGATGGAAACTGCGGGTCTCTACGCTCTGGCGAAATCGGAAGGAAGGCGGGCTTTGAGTTTGCTGACAATGTCTGACCATCTAACGACGGGGGAGAGCCTTTCGTCGGCTGAACGTCAGGTGACCTTGGATGAGATGATTGAGTTCGCCCTAAAAGTCGCTCTGGCTGACTCAGAAGCTATTGACTGAGCCAGGTCCGGTAAATGTCGACTGCGCGGTCTAATTCCGCAATATCAACCCATTCAATCGCCTGATGGGCTTGGTCGATTGACCCTGGCCCAAAGACCACTAGCTGATCTGCTACTTCGCCATACCTCAGGGCATTCGAACCGTATTCGGCTGTCGTTGGTACCAAATCAGCAAGCTGGGCCAGTGTTTTCACCAAGTTGCTGTCTGGGTCTTGGTAGAAAGCGGGACTGCCGTCACCGTAGAGCGATTCGATAGTGGTTGACAACGGCGCGGCGCTGCGCTCAATCAGATCGCAAAGAAATGCACGCACTTCGGCTACGTCTTCGCCAGGAGCGGTACGACGCCCCACGTAGAGATTGCAGTGATCCGGAATGATGTTGCGAGCTAACCCGCCTGCGAGTTCCGTCACTGAAACGGTGCCTTTGCCGACAGGCGTTGTTGCCTCAAGAGCGGCCAGCCGTTCTTGCTCGGCGTCGACGGCGACGACAATTCGGGCCGCGCCGCTTAAGGCATTTGCCCCAAGGTGCGGCTTTGATGAATGGGCGGCATGGCCGTGAACGGTGACATCAAGACCGACACCGCCCTTGTGCCCGTGCACTGGCGCACACATCGTTGGCTCCGCGACGACTATTTGTTCGATCCGTTGACCCCGCTCGAGTAACCAATCGCGGTAACGGGTAGCACCGAGAAGTCCACCGCCTTCCTCGGATATCGTTCCGACAAGGTTGACGGTCGGCACGGGACGCTGACCAGCGGCTCGCATCTCCTCGATGACCTGCAACACAACCGCCAAAGTCGGCTTCGTATCCACAGAACCGCGCCCGTACACTCGACCATCTTCGATGCGACCGTCGAAGGGGTTATCGGGCATATGTTCGACCCCAACGGTGTCAAGGTGGACGTCA
>DCYM01000005.1:0-375 GCA_002331465.1 Candidatus Neomicrothrix sp. UBA2110
ACGATCTTGGGAGAGTTGATGCGGTGGGATTGATTTGCAGGCCGGGTGGGTACCTAGTGGTCGATGCTCGGGGCGCTGTTACGGCATTCGGCGATATCGCAAATTTGGGGTCGCCGGTTGGTGGAGGTGTCAGGGTCTTAGCGGTTGCATAACTCATGCCAAGGGGTGTCCGCGAGGCAACCAAACTTGTTTTACCTCATCCGCGAAGTAGTACTGGGCGTGCCGGGAGAGTCTCGGGTTGTAGTACGGGTCATCTTGATCTAATGGGTCGCCCCAACGCTTCTTGAAGAAATCTTCGTCCTCGGTGGGGTGCAAGGAACCCCGTAAAGCAGATTCTTGATGCAGCAGCGCGGCGTGAGGCTGATACACGAGGTC
>DCYM01000005.1:704-5993 GCA_002331465.1 Candidatus Neomicrothrix sp. UBA2110
TACCCCAGTTGGTGAATCCGCAAAGTCAGGTCGACATCATTGAAGGCGACTCGGAGTCGTTCCTCGAATCCTCCCACTTCCCAAAACACGTCTGTACGGACCATCAGACACGCCGCCGTTAGTGCCCACGAATTGCGTACAAGATTTCCAATACTGAAGTAGCCGCGAGAGTTGGTGTTGACTGCCACTCCCCCGACGCCAACCGTTATTCCTTCATGTTGAATGCGCCCATCGGGGTAGCTCAGTTGGGCTCCTACTGCGCCCACTCGGCGTTGCTGCGCATGGCCAATCATCGCTTCGATCCAACCGGGTTTGTTGATCGTGATGTCGCAGTTAAGGAACAGCAGGACATCGCAATCGATTTGCTCCGCAGCCATGTTCATCATCCGCGCGTATGAGAACTGGTGTGGATAATCAATAACTGGCCCGTTATGCCTATCCATCCATTCGAGAGTGTTCGAATCGGTGCTCTCATTGTTGACGACCATCACTTCGACTTCGGGCCACGAAGTGTTCTCTGCGATGCCGTGCACGCATTCCGAGATGAGTTCGTAGCGGTCGCGTGTCGGGATAATGATTCCCACGCGTGGTTGGCCCACAATGGGGTACCTGACGTTGTATGTGCCCGCATCGAGGCCTTCTTCTACGTGGCCTTCGATGCCTCTTCGATCGAGGGCGGCTGTGAGGGCACGCTGCCCGGCAGCCCAAGCGCCTGATTTTTCTGATACGCCAGCAGCGGTCGACCCTGGCAAGACTCGCCAGTGATAAAGGTTTCGAGGTATGTGAACTATTTGGTTGGTGTTTTCGGTGGCGCGAAGCGCAAGGTCGTAGTCTTGTGCTCCATCAAAGCCTCCTCGCCAACCACCGATTCGGTTGATTAGAGCGCGACTAAACACGGCAAAGTGGCAGACATAGTTGTAGGACAGATGCAGATCTGGCGACCATCCAGACTTTGCGTAACTGTGGTCGTAGGACCCATCGCTGAAGAGTTTGTCTTCGTCTGAATAAAGGAATTCGACGTCTGGGAACTCGTTGATGGCTCTCACGACTTCGGTGAGTGCATCAGGCCGAAGGAGGTCGTCGTGATCTAGCAGCGCCACGTATTGGCCTTCTGAAATGTCCAAGGCTGTGTTGGATGCTTGCGCTATTCCCCCGTTGTTGTTTCGCTCAACAAAGATAATTCGTGCATCGGTTGAAGCGAATTTGAGGCATAGCGCCCTGACATCATCATCGTCGGAGCAGTCGTCGACCAGACATAGTTGCCAGCGTTCATATGTTTGGGTGCGAACCGATGTGATGGTTTCTTCAAGAACATCTAGTGGCGTGTTGTACACGGGGGTGAGAATTGAGATGAGCGGACGAATCTCTAAATGAGTTCCTGGGTCAGTGTCAGGATCCGCTTCAGCTTCGGTTCGTGATCGCCGATACTGTTTGAGGTCCATGCGGTGGCGCCTGCCAGTGCCGGGAGACATCAACCAGTCGCTTATTTCCTCTTCATCAACTGCTGCTGTGACCCCGATTGCGGTAAGCGCGTCTTGAAGTCCCGT
This sequence comes from Candidatus Neomicrothrix sp. UBA2110, assembly GCA_002331465.1. GTDB lineage: Bacteria > Actinomycetota > Acidimicrobiia > Acidimicrobiales > Poriferisodalaceae > UBA2110. The sequence goes on from DCYM01000005.1 coordinate 2,252, forward strand.
CGGCTCGGCAGCTGGTCTTGGGGGAACTCGTCTTCGCGCGGCTGCTCGTAGCATTGCTGGTCCAATGTCGGAACTATGGACTATTTCTAGGTCCCATTGGCTCGGGTCATCAACGTGGAGCGCTACTTGTGGTGTGGCCACGATCGGTATCCCGACGGCTCGAGCTGCTAGCAGTTGAGTCCAAGCGGTTGGTCCTGCGTGGCGCGCTGCAACAATCATTGATGCCTCGCTGAGCGCGTCAATCAGAGGGCCGTTTCTTTCGACAACATCAAGGCCGTCGTTGCGGTTACGCCAAGCGCCGAAAGCGCGTTCTGTGACTATTAAAGGTTGACCGATAGTCGGATCGAGACGCGGCGCTATTTCCTCGATGAAGTGTCGAACCGACGCGAGATCGGGGTCACCGAACTCGCGGTGTGGCGCAGCAAGCAGAAGAGGCCGCGTTCCTGAGGAAGTGGGGAACCGAATTTGTGGTGGTCGAACGACGCGAATCTTCGCCTGGGAACCAATCGCCTCAACTTCTTTTAGTTCTGAGTTTGAGCACACCCAGATCTCATCGACTTGGGCCAGTAATTCTCGATCACGCTGGCGACGAAGACTCGCCACGGTGTCGCGCCCCGAGTGTTCTGCCTCGGCGATGAGCGCCAGGGAGAGATCTGGTCGTTGCAGCGATAAAAGACAAGAACCATCAACAATGATTTGAGCGGAAGGTCGGTGAACACGGCATAGGGCTACAGCGCGGTGCGCTACTCCACCTCCGCACAGGACGACGATGTCGCTCCTGTTGGCTTTCCACCATTGGGTAGCGTCAAGGCCTGTGGTTTCGACTGTTAGGCCGTAAAGACTTTCAAGGCCGTCGTTCGTGCCGTGAAGAACGAGGTTGGTTTTCGCACTGCTGCTGGAGAAGGCTTTGCAGATCTGCTCTGTTCTCCAGCCAGTGGGGTCGACGCCTGGCCTTGGCAACGCGTCAAGGAAAATCGTGACGTGTTTTTCGGAGGGAGCGTTCATCAGCGGCCGAGTTGCCTCCGGAGCCAGCGAAGAACGGCTAGGAGATCGCGTTCTATTTGCGAGATCACACTGGACCAGTCAACAGTGCGTTGCAGACGGGCCGGTCCCTGATCTAGCTGGGCGACGCGCATTTCCAGTTCATTTAGTCTGCGGTGCTGGGTTCGTAGTTCAAGGCGACTGGTTGCAGCATCGGTTAGCGCGGTGTCTCGTTCCTCTTCTAATTGTCTCAGCGCAATACGTAGTTCATCGATGGTGTGTTGTGAGCGGCGTCGTTGCCGCATCCAATGCACCGATTGTTGGTGTCCCAGCGTCATGAGTTGCTGGTTGCGTTCACTTTCTTGCGCAATCGTTCGCTCCGAGAGCGACCTGCCCAGGCGAAGAAGTGCGGTTTGCTCGACTATCTCGGCTAATCGGCCCATTTTTTGTTCAATTGAAAAGTGTCGTCGATCGCCCGAAGGGTCCGATACTGCTCTCCACAGGTCGCGTTGCATGTACTGATCATCAACATCAGCTTCGAGGAGCACGGTCCTACCGTGAAGAACTCGAGCTAGGTGATGAAGAGAGACGTCGCTCGTAACGACCACAGCTGAGTGTTGGATGAGGGACCCGAATTGTTCTGGATCAAGGTCAGTTCCGACGTCAGTTGCGCTTTGGCCATGTCGGGCAAGTTGTGTCGCGAAGTGGGACTGTTCATCTGTGGGGCCGATGAGGGAAATAGGGAGTGATCTCGAAAGGGCGTGGCGAGAGACCTCAGCGGCGACCACGTCTGAACATCGAGTGGTGACATCAACAAGAATTGATTCGCTGAGAGACGGAGCCGGGTGCGCCTCTTCTACCAGGCTCGGTGTCAGGTATCGGGGAATAAGTGCAACCGCGTCTTCCATAGACATGTCCGCCGACGCTGGGTCTACCCAAAACTCGTACGTGCTATCGGAATCAATGAAACCGACAACGACATCCAGTTCGCCGCCCATTTCTGAAACATTTTCAGGCACAGTGTTGATAGCAACCGTGGTGTCATGAAGCCAGGGTGAAGCTGTTGGAGGTTGAACGAACCATTGGAGATCGGTAGGTGAGTTACGCCACGCAAGTTCTGCGCCAAGGGCCCGCGCTGCAAGCCATCTGACTGGATGCCGTTCGTCGGTGGGAAGAATCACGCCTATGCGCAGTACTTCTCGTCCACTTGGGGAAGAACCAGCGGAACTGTCCGCACTCAAGTCATCTGTTGTTGGTGATTTGATCGAACCCATCGATGTAACTCCAACCGTTTGTTGACAGCCCGTCTTTGCGATCCTGGGTCATTGTACGCGGGGTGTTCGGTTTGATGGCCGCGCTCAGGTATTAACGGCGCTCAGGTATTAACGGTTCGGATGGCCTGGAGCACCCTTTTCGTGAGAGACGGGTGGTTGCCAGGTTCCACGCAGGTCTGTCATGCCTTCACGTTCAGGAGAAGAGCCAGGGACGATTCGCAAGGAATGCGAGCGTTCCCACGCATCATGAACGTGCATGCGGTCGCGATCGGTGATTGATGTGGAAAGGAGATAGTCGCCGGAGAGAAGTGTGAGTTCCTCCATAACGAAGTCCACATATCCACGTCCTGGGCCGATGGTGTTCGTTTGGAGGTGCTGCAGTGCACTGTTGGGAGATGCCAAGTGGACGCCCGTTGCGTGATGCAGTTTCATCGCGAAAACAGGGTCAGTAACTGTGCTTTCCGCTTCGTACCAGAGTCGAATGACGAGGGCATTGCCCGAGCTCGGAAGCGGGTTTGCGAGCCGTTGGCCGTCGAGGAAGTCCACGTGAAAGATGCGTATTTCTCCGCTCCCCCGACGAACTTCTATTTCGGTGAGCGATGTGTCTGTGTGTATCTGGTCACCGTCCTCGTCTCTTAATTTTTCGGCCTCTGCTGCGTTGACTGCGTCAAGGTATGACCAACAAACTTCGGTTGCTTCACCCGCCTCCATAAGGTTGCCGTGATCTAGCCAGCCAACTTCGTCGCACAGTCCTTCGACCAGTGGTAGCGAGTGAGACACAAGAACAATGGTGGTTCCTGCACGGCGAAGCTCATATAGATGCTCAAGGCATTTTCTCTGAAAGGCCTCGTCGCCCACTGCGATTACCTCGTCGATAAGAAGAATTTCGGGTGCGACATGTACTGCAACTGCAAATCCGAGGCGCACATACATTCCACTAGACAAAATTTTCACCGGAGCGTCGATGAAGTCACCGATGTCGCTGAACTCGATGATCCCGTCGACGGCTAGGTTCATTTCCTTTCGGCTTAAGCCCAGAATTGCTCCGTTGAGATAGATGTTTTCCCTTCCGCTCAGTTCGGGGTGAAATCCGGAACCAAGTTCAAGGAGCGCGGATACGCGGCCATTAACCGCTAGCTGTCCGCTGGTGGGTTCGTGAATCCCGGCCATGAGTTTGAGCAGCGTGGTCTTACCAGATCCGTTGTGCCCGATGAGGCCGAAGAATGACCCGCGTTTTATTTCAAGGGAAACGTCTTTTAATGCCCAAAAATCTCGGATCGTGCGGTTTCTTCCCCGCCGCACTACAGCCTCTTTTAGGGAGCCGGGGCGGTCGCGGTGGATCCTGTAGTGCTTTGATACGTCGTGTGCGGAGATGATCGAGTTCACATGTCCTCGCTCAGTTGCATTGACCGCCGCGCGAAGAACCGCCAACCGAGAACAAAAGTCACTGTGGAGTAGCCGACAAGGGCAAGCCATCGTGTCGCGCT
>DCYM01000227.1:0-7008 GCA_002331465.1 Candidatus Neomicrothrix sp. UBA2110
GAGGTCCACGTCAGATAATCCGGCGACCAGATGTGCAGTAGCTCGCGGTGGAGTCATTTTGTCTTCGCTACCGACTACAACTGTTGTTGTGCACGTAATCATCGCAGCGACATCGCCCGCTTCATAGGCGTTGCAGGCCGTGAGGTCGTTGAAGATTACGCCGTCCTTGGCTCTTTCCAGCAGCGCTTGGCATCCACTGCGCATCCAGAGACCCGGGGTTGGATTTCCCGCTATGTGCGCTCTAGTTCCATGGGCCCAACTTGTCATCAATTGTGGGGCCAAGACTTCATTTCGCTCTGCGGCACCAAGTAGGTCCGGGTGCACGGGCATCGCAGGAGCGGTTCCTAGCAGGACCAGTCGTTCTACAGACTCGGGATGATGAGCAGCGGCTTCCAGGGAAACCAAACTTCCCATCGAATGGCCGATGAGACGAGCCGGTCCCATGTCGACTTCTGCGATGAATTCAGATATCCAATCTGCCATTTCCTTCACAGAAGAAAGCGGCATGCCGCCCGATTCGCCGTGACCTGGAAAGTCCACGGCCATGACGGCGAAACCGTGGTGAGCCAGATATCGAGTCTGTTGACTCCATACTGTTCGATCCATACCGGCGCCGTGTAACAACACGACTAAGGGGAGTTCGCGATCAATCGCAACTCCGCCTGTCGCATAATTAACGACTTCGCCCCTACATTCAAAGTTCATAGCACCTATCCCTTTTGGGAAGCCCGAAGGGCTCGGCTCAAGTCCGCGATGATGTCTTCAGGGTCCTCAAGGCCTACCGACAACCGAATCAGGTCCTCTCCGACTCCTGCCGCTGTCAGGTCTTCTGCACTGAGTTGTTGATGTGTCGTTGAGGCTGGATGAAGAACGAGAGTCTTAGCATCGCCGACATTGGCTAGATGCGACGCAAGTTGGACGTTTTCGATAAACCGACGGCCGGCCTCTCGTCCCCCGACGACACCAAAGGACAGAATGGCTCCGGCGCCTTTGGGAAGCAGTCGTTGCGCCAGATCATGGTCTGGGTGAGTCGTTACGGAGGGATGACTAACCCAAGCAACAGCATCATTTGTTTCGAGAAAGTCAATCACTGAAATTGCGTTCTCGACGTGGCGTTTCATCCGTAGCGGCAGTGTCTCGATCCCTTGTAGGAGATGGAATGCGTTGGTCGGACTCATTGCTGCACCGAAGTCGCGAAGCCCTTCGGCTCTGGCGCGCATGGAAAGGGCTTGGTGACCATATTCTTCTGCAAAGGTGATGCCGTGATAGCCGTCATATGGTTGGGAAAGGGTGGGGAACTTTTCATTGGCTGCCCAGTCGAATCTTCCGCCATCGACAATCACGCCGCCTAGCGCAATGCCATGACCGCCCATGAACTTGGTAACCGAATGCATAACGATGTCAGCGCCCAGGTCAATCGGTTTCATTAGGTAGGGCGTCGTGAATGTCGCGTCAACCATCAAGGGAAGACCATGTTCATGAGCGATTTCGGCAACCAAGGGAACGTCAAGAACCTCGATCCCCGGATTACCTAGGGTTTCCGCAAATAAGACCCGGGTATCTGCAGTGATAGCAGCCCGCCAAGCGTCAGGATCTCGCGGATCAACAAAGGTCGTTGTAATGCCAAACCTGGGCATTGTCAGGTTCAACATATTGTGCGTACCGCCGTAAATGTTGCGGCTAGCCACAACGTGGTTACCTGCGCTCATAATCGTCGCGGCCGCTAAGTGAAACGCCGCCATCCCGCTAGCAGTACAGACCGCGCCGACCCCGCCTTCTAATGCAGCTATTCGCTCTTCAAGCACAGCCACAGTCGGGTTTGAGATTCGACTGTAGATATGCCCGGGTTGTTCAAGATTGAACAACCCTGCGGCTTGTTCGGTATCAACAAAGCTGTAGGAAGTGGTCTGATAGATAGGCACAGCGCGAGCGCCAGTAACCGGGTCTGGTTCTTGCCCAGCATGAAGCGAAAGCGTGTCGAATTTTAGATAGTCAGGGTCAACCATATTGGCTTCTTTACTAGTGATAACACGATGCTACGCCGGAGGAAACCAGATGCCCAATGCAACACCAACGGCGCCTTTTGGAGAGACGTTTTCAGTTACTCGCCAGTTTTCTCGATAACAGTGGTTCATTGACTTACCAGGTCCCGAGTAGCTTCATCGCGGTGTCTTCTCTTGATAGCCGCGATCGTGTTGCCATTGTCACAGGCTCATCGTCCGGTATTGGCCACGCTGTTTGCGGTCGTTTGGCGAAAAAAGGCATTGCAGTCATCAGCGTTGATCAAAACGACGCGCCCGAGGGCGTCGATGTCGTTGCGCATTTCGGTTGCGATCTCGGTGACTCTGACGCCGTTGAAAACCTGATCCAAGATTTGGATGATCAGTTTGATCCCGCCACCTTCGTTTCTTTGATCAACGTGGCTGGGGTGCCCGGTACTCAACCTGCTTCGACAGTCTTGGAGGTAAATCTTCTTGCGGTGCGTTCCCTCAGCCGCGCTTTCTCATCTCGTTTTTCCGCCGGCGCGAGCATCGTAAACATTGGTTCGATCTCCGGTAACGCCTGGCAGCAGCGTTTAGACGTTCACCGGTTTCTTCTAGAACTAGACGACGATCAAGCTCGAGAGTGGTGGAGCGATCGAAGTACATCTGTGGGCGTTGACCCGTACACGTTTTCCAAAGAAGCGGTCATCGTTTGGAGCATGCTTCAAGCTGGAGAACTTTTAGGAACCGGGATCCGGTGCAATGTGGTGAGTCCTGGACCCGTCGATACACCGCTGCTACCAACGTTTCGTGAGCAAATTGGCGACGAGCGAATCGACTGGGTTCTCGATCACTCAGGGCGCGCCGCGACTCCCGATGAGATCGCTGAAGCCATTGAGTGGCTCGCTGTCGGTGAATCTCGTTGGGTTAACGGCCACCATCTCGTTGTCGATGGTGGGTATACCGCAGGTTCGCTTTCCGGTTGGGTGGATGTTGCCAATGCTCCGGCCGCCAAAATGACGCACGTGAAATGAGAGTCCGGCGAATACAGAATTTCTAGTCAAATTCCGAACGTAGCTCGGTCTCGTGTTCATTGAAACGAGGAGCGCGCTCTGGGTGCGGACCCGCACCCTTGATTAGCTGTCCAACTTGGTTCAGTGGCCCCCATCCTGGTGATTCAAGGTGCTCGCAAACTAAGCCATTCGCTAAGGCAACCTCACTGCCAACGAAACCTTTTGTTTCGACTGGTACCTGACCCAGGGGCTCAGACCAGATCCAAGAACCATCTTGCTCAATAAAACAATTGTCTTGGTCGGGACCTTTGTGATCAAAACCGCCTTGTGCGACCTCCGGTCGGGCCTCATAATGGACGAACTCTGCCACTTGAGCGGCAGCGGTGGTTTGCACCAGTGACGTATGAACGGTCTGGGTTTGCCCCGTTCGCAACCGGTGATACATCGCAGTCACAACGCCAAACGCAGCAATAATGGGTGTCGCCGCGTCGTGAACGGGAACAGTCAAAAAGACCGGTTCGTCATCTCCGCCCTGTGCTGCCATCATGCCACCAAGGGCCTGCAACAGGGGGTCAAATGCCGGTTGGCTAGCTCGCGATTGGTCCGCGCCATAGCCAGGGCTCTTCACTAACACCACGTCCGGCCGAATTTGTCGAAGTTCAGCACTGGAACAACCCAATCGTTCCGCAACGCCAGGACGGAAATTCTCCACAACAACGTCGGAGTCGGAGATCATTCGATAAAGAAAGTCCCGGTCGGTTTGGGTTTTTAGGTCAAGCGTTACCGCTCGTTTACCTTGATTCCAACCATTAAACATCGGACTAAAGGTGCGAAATGGGTCACCTTCAGCGGGTTCAACCTTGATGACGTCGGAACCCAACATCGCTAAGTGGCGAGTGATAACGGGACCGGCAATGAACGAAGCCAAGTCGATTGCCCGAGTCCCGGCGAGTGGTGGTCCTCCTTGACCCGACCCACTAGCGGGCACATGAGCTTCGGCAAGCACTTGGCGAGTGTGTTCACCAACCTTTGGCGCTACACGTATCAACTCAGCTGGGCAGGCATCCAAGATCAAAGGCTGGGTGGGCATTGACAGGGGGCCCAGTTCGGGATGCTGAATGGTCGCCATGAGTTCGTTAGATCGCGCCAAGTCAGAGCCCAAAAACTCTGCCCTCGTCTGGATTGGTTGACACGGGACGTCGTGTGCACGCAGAAGTTCTATCCACTCTTCTCGGCTCCGTTTCGAGAAAAGGTTTTCAAAGATAGGCGTGATTTTGGCCAATGGGTCCGGTTCGATGAGACCCCAAGGTGGGTTACTGAGGTCCGGATCTTCTAATAGATCGACGCGATCCAGCGCGTTTAGCAGTGACTCATAGAAGCGTCGCGTACCGCATGCAACAAAGAACCAGCGATCGTCCCCTGCGCGAAATGGGCGGTACGCAGGTGCTCTTCCCGCGGGGCCAAGAGGACTAGATCCATCTCTTTCTTGAGTTGTTTCCGGGGACCAAAAATCACCTACCTGCATCACTCCTGCACCCGCTACGTCGGAAACTTCGTATGTTGGTGCGAACCCGTGAGCCTCGCGTGCATATAGGCCTGCAGCTATAGCTAAAGCTCCGAGCATTCCAGCTCCATAGGAAGCCAGTGGGAGAACAACATGGACAGGACCTTCAGACCAACTCACTTGATTCCACGCGATCCCCGTCATAGCGGCGACTTGCGCAGCTGAACCCCGTCGGTTGGCCATCGGCCCCTGTGATCCCCAAGTGGGAAAGGAAACAATGACGGATCCTGGGGCCAGGCCACGAATTCGGTTTGCTTCAAATTGGTTTGGGACGACCACGACATCGGCAGTAGCGACCAGATCGCTGTCATCGGCCACTACAACGGAACGTTTATTTCGGTTGATGGCCTGAAACCCAGGGTCTTTCCGGTAGTAATCGCCTCGTTGTTCTTCAACCTTGATTACATCGGAGCCTTGGTCCGCGAAAAATCTGGTGGCGTAAGGACCGGCGATTCCCTCCACCATCTCCAGCACTCGAATCCCTGTGTAGGCACCAACTTCGGTCACCGACTCCCCCGTTGCGGTCAAGGTTCTCCAGTCGTCACGATAGTCAGCCTTGTGTCTAAGAACTCAGAGCTTGGGCACGTCGCGTGCGAGAGTTCTAAGCTTGAGCGCATGACAGATACCGCCGATCCCATTTACACGATTGAGCAGATGCTCCCGGCAGCTCCCACCTTCGATTCAGTTGAGGAGGAACGTCAACACCGTAAAGAGCGCTTAGCTTCGGTGTTTCGAGTCTTCTCGAAGTTTGGATTCGAAGAAGGTTTGGCGGGTCACGTAACTGCACGCGACCCCGAGCTACTCGATCACTTTTGGGTCAACCCCTTGGGCGTTCCTTTCGGACACATCAAAGCATCGGATCTGCTGCTGGTTGATCACGCGGGAAACATCGTTGAGGGGAAGTACCCGTTGAACCAAGCAGCATTTGCCATTCACAGCCGGGTGCATAAGGCGCGACCTGATGTCATTGCGGCAGCCCATACCCACTCTCTTTACGGCAAGACCTGGTCGAGCCTTGGACGGTTGCTGGATCCTCTAACCCAAGATTCTTGTGCCTTTTTTGAAAATCACTCCCTTTTTAATGACTTCACAGGAGTGGTTTTTGACACAGACGAAGGTGACCGTATTGGTGATGCCTTGGGTGACAACAAAGCGGTAATCCTGCAGAACCATGGCCTCTTAACAGTGGGACATAGTGTTGATGAAGCGGCTTGGTGGTTTATCACCATGGAACGAACTTGCCAGAGTCAGCTATTGGCCGAAGCAGCGGGAACGCCCATCCGTATTCGTGAAGACATAGCTCGCCATACAGCCGAACAGGTGGGCGGTCACGTCGCGGGTTGGTATAGCTATCAACCGATCTACGACAAAATCTTGGCAGAGAATCCAGACTTTCTGAATTGAGGTGAGCGGCCAAGTTAAGGCCACCTCCCCGACCGTCTACTTCGCCAATTCAACCGAGGAGTTCTGCTGCTCTTTCGCGAAGCTCAGTCTTTAGCACCTTGTTGGATGGATTAAGCGGCAATTCTTCTACGATCCAGCAATGTCGAGGCACCTTATAATTCGCCATTTGTTCGCGACACCATTCAACTACTTCTGCTGAATCAGGTGGACCTAGCGGAGTTGGAACAACGAACGCGGCTCCGACTTCGCCCAGCCGTTCGTCGGGTATGCCGATGACAGCGACCTGACCGATTCGGGGGTGTTCAAGCATGATTCGCTCGATCTCAGCCGGGTATGCGTTGAATCCGCCGTTGATGAACATGTCTTTTTTGCGATCGGTGATATCGATGTACCCGTCTTCATTCATTACGCAGATGTCACCGGTCCGCATCCACCCATCATCATCGATAGTTTCGGCGGTCTGTTCAGGGTCATCTAAATAACCGCGCATCACTCCGTAACCCCTGACTAGTAGCTCGCCCGGCTCTCCTAAAAGTACTTCCGTTCCTGCGTCATCCACCAGTTTCATCTCCATACCAGGCAGCGCCTTACCACTAGTGCTGGCCACAACGTCTGGTGGGTCATCTGCGGCGCAGGCTGTCACCAAACCATGAGTCTCGGTCATTCCGTAGGCAGTAATCACTGTCTCGAAGCCAAGTCGTTCCCTCATGTCGACGACAGTTTCTACTGGGATACTTGCCGCTCCGGTCATGGCGGCGCGAAGGCTAGAAGTGTCGTACTGGTCCAGCTCAGGATGGTTAAGTAAACCTTGGAATAGTGCAGGGGGGCCTGGGAACACCGTTACACGTTCGTCCTGAATACGTTGTAGTACACGGGGAACGTCAAATATTGGGTGTGGAAGGATCGTCGCTCCGTGCATGAAGCAGGGAACAATCGCTCCGTTGAAACCAAAAGCATGAAAGAACGGATTAATCACAAGCATGCGGTCACCGGTTCTCATACCGAGTTCCCGAGCTGTGTGGCCAAAACTGCGAATGATCGGCGC
>DCYM01000227.1:7348-17398 GCA_002331465.1 Candidatus Neomicrothrix sp. UBA2110
TGTTCCACCATCACTCCCTTGGGTAAGCCGGTCGTGCCTGAGGTGAACATGACCAAACCAAGGTCAGAACCGGTGATTTGGTACCGCCGTCGGTCTAGCTCTTCAGCCTCATCGCCCGTACCTCTCTGCAAGAAATCTCCAAATGACACGGTGCCGGGTGGCGTATCTCCTCGTAAAACAACGATCTCGTCTAAGCCGTCGACCTCCGCGCCAGAATCTCGTAAATCACTGACGTAGTCGTTGCCTAAGAAACCCACAACTGTGAAGAGCAGCTTCACTTTCGCTTTCTCCAAGATATAGGCAGCCTCGCGCCCTTTGAACCTGGTGTTAACTGGCACCAAAACGGCTCCAGCCTCAAAAACTGACATTCCTGCGACAACCCACTCCCATGAGTTCGGCGCCCATACCCCTACTGCATCACCGGCCTTTATCCCTGACGCCACAAGCGCCGCTGCGCACTCGTTGATGCGTCGCCCCATCTCGGCATAATCACAACTGAAGTCGCCGTCAGATATGGCTTCTGTCCCAGCGAACTCGACAGCCGCTCGTTGAACGAGCCCTGGAAAATTATCTGGCATCAGCGTGCCCATGATCCCCTCCATAGCCAATCGTGTGACGCTTGTTTACTTCACCTGGGCTAGCGCTTCACCATTGATGAAGTGAAAATACCCGCTCGGATTCTTTGCCCACGCGCGCCAACCCTCCGCTATCTCTTCAAGTTCTGCCCTTGTTGCATAGCCATACTCCACGGCCTGCTCGGCGAAGCTTGTGGTAAGGCACCTTTCAGCCCATGAGAAGCCCCAATTCTCCCGATCATCTTTGGTCCAATAGGACCAAGCAGACGTCGAGATCTGAACATCTTGAAGCCCGGCCTTATGACACCAACTCAGCAGATGTCGGCCGGCGTCCGGGTCGGCTCCGTTATGTCGCGCCACGCGCCGATAAATTTTCCTCCACTTTTCAATCGCCTCTGATTCAGGGCTAGAAGACATTGTGTAATAGTCAGCATCGCGCACAGCCACATAACCTCCAGAGCGTGTCACTCGCGCCATTTCTCGAAGCGCCAACACCGGGTCAGTCAAATGCTGAAGGACCTGGTGTGCGTATGTAACGTCGAATACGCCATCTTCGTAACGCAACTCATATACGGAGCCTTCTTCAACTTTCACGTTGCCCAGTCCTGACTCGGCAATAGTTGAGCGGGCCGTATCAAGAATGGCACCACCGAGTTCAATTGCAGTTACCGAACCTTCCGGTACCCATTTAGCCAACCCAAGGGTGATCGAGGCGGGACCGCATCCAACATCCAGCAGCAGAGAGTTGTCGGAAATCACATCTCGGGCGAAGGCTGCACAACGCTCGGCAGTTCGTCGAGCGTGCTGATTCACAACAGCTGGCTGATGGCCATGGGTGTAGACATCGCGTTTGGGCATCGCTGCAAATCTAGGAGATCCAGAGCTTCTCGTCACTTGGGAAGGGTGATCAAAATGCCCTTTCGTATTGACTACGATTTCCTCAGTAGAAGCCCTAGCCGTGAATTGAAAGCTGCGACTTTGACCGATGCAGACAACATGCCCTGCTCCGTACGCGCCAACGACCCAAATCGCCTTGAGATGACCGATCTACCCACGCCCGATTATTACCGTTATCCATGGGTAGCGATTGAGTCTGTCACCAGAACCCCCCAAGGGGGCGTTCTCGTCGTGTGGCCTGATGGCCAACAGCTCGAATGTCACCCTTTGTGGCTCCGCGAAAATTGTCCAGGCCCTGGCGGCATTGATCCACGATCAAAAGAAAACGATCTCGATGTACAAGATTTGGATATCTCCACCAAGATCAGCGACGCGTTTCTCGACGCCGGCGCGTTAGCAGTCGAGTTCACTCCTGAAGCCCGACATGCAAGCTTTCATCCAGGATGGCTACGACATGTCGCCGACGGCCTGCACCATCCCTTCTCTTTGTTACCCACACCCAAACCTTGGACTTCCCACGATTTACAAATACCGCCTACCCATGATGGGCCCTCAGTCCTTGAAGACGACGACGCCATGGCTGCTTGGTTGCATGATCTTTTAGAAACAGGGTTAGCCAGACTGACTTGCTTGCCGCTCGAGAGCCAAGTTGTGGGGCTCGTGGGGAGCCGTATCGGGGCATTACGCGATTCCAACTTTGGTGTCACCTGGCCCGTCAGCGTTGATCTTGATCCAAACTCGACGGCGAACACGAATGCAAGACTGCCGGCCCACAGCGACTTGCCTTCAAGGGAAACCCCACCCGGATTTCAACTTCTCCATTGTCTTGAGAACACCGTGAGCGGCGGTCAGTCAACGATGACGGACGGCCTCGCCGTCATCAACTATCTCCAAGCTAAAGAACCGGATGTATTCCGCTGCTTGACCACTCTTGAGTGGACATTCTTCAACCGCGACGCTAACCACGATCATCGATGGACTGGTCCGGTCGTTGACAAGGGCGACGGTCGAATTCCGTGGACATTTAGGGCCTTTCACCCCGTGCGCGGCTTCCCGGCCATGAGTCAGCACGAAATCGGAGACTCCTATCAATCACTGCAGCGACTGGGAGAAATCGCTAACAGCGCCAAGTTTCAGATTCGCTATGAGTTCGAACCCGGTGACCTAATTGCTTTCGATAACCGCCGAATTATGCACGGTAGAGAATCATTCGACAGCAGCGAAGGCACTCGCCAGTTGTGGGGCACTTACCTTGATGCCGACGAGGTCTATTCGAGGATGAGAGTTCTGCGACGAGCGATCACCTCGCAAGAACAATCCCTAGGATTGAGCAACATTATGGAGGACGAGGATGAGTGAAGTGTTCATCACCTGCGCAGTCACCGGCGCGGGCGACACCGTCGGGAAATCCGACCAAGTTCCTTTCACCCCCGCCGCGATCGCACTGGATGTGATAGCAGCGGCCCAGGCCGGCGCTGCTATCGCCCACATTCATGTACGGGATCCCATAACGGGAGACCCCGATCGCCAGGTCGTCTATTACCAGGAGGTAGTGGAGCGAGTCAGAGCGTCGTCAACTGACGTCATAATCAATTTGACGGCGGGTATGGGTGGCGATCTGGTGATTGGCTCAGTGGAGAACCCGCTGCCGCTCGATTCTCAGCAAACTGATCTGGTTGGTGCTACGGAAAGGCTCGATCATGTTCGCCTTTTGCGACCAGAAATCTGCACCCTCGATTGCGGGACGATGAACTTTGGGGAAGGAAACTACGTTGCGACAAACACTCACGACACACTCGCCGAGATGGCACGCCAGATACAACAACTCGATGTTCGACCTGAGATCGAAATCTTCGATACGGGGCAACTATGGGAGGCTAAATCACTCGTAGATCAAGGTTTGATCGACTCTCCAGTCATGGTGCAGCTATGTATGGGCGTTAAGTGGGGAGCCCCAAATGACCTCAACACATTTATGGCGATGGTGAACAACGTCCCAGACGAATGGACATTTTCAGCGTTTTCACTAGGACGGGACCAGTTGCCGTACGTTGCTCTAGCGGCTGTCGCCGGAGGGAATGCGCGGGTTGGTCTGGAAGACAACCTGTATCTAGATCGAGGAAATCTCGCGACAAATGAAAATCTCACGGCACGTGCAAAGCAAATTCTCGAGTCCATGAACTTTGAGGTCATCGGACCGGGACGAGTTCGCGAGATGTTGCAACTCACTGCACACATTCCATGACTGCAGATATTGAGTCGCCCAAACGCGTAGCGATCGTAGGAGCCGGAGTCATCGGTGCCGCTTGGGCTGCACGTTGGCTCCTTCGCGGTGTGGATGTTGCAGTGAGCGACCCATCAGTTAATGCTCCGAGGATTGTTTCTCAAGTCCTCGACAACGCTCGAACTGCCTGGGAGCGAATGGGGACCGCGCCGGAGAGCGAGGGCAAATTGGATTTCTGCGAGTCGATTGAAGCGGCCGTCTCGGGGGCGGATGTCGTACAAGAAAGTGTTCCCGAGAACCTTGATCTCAAAAAAGCCACACTGAAACAAATCGAGGGATCTGCCGAATTAAAAACTTTGATCGCTTCTTCGACCTCTGGGCTGAAGCCCAGTTTGCTGCAACAAGACATGGAGTGCCCGGAACGACTCGTTGTGGGACACCCATTTAACCCGGTCTATTTGCTTCCCATGGTTGAAGTAGTCGGAGGCGAGTCGACTTCCTCCGACACAATTTCGCGCGCAATGGCGGTGTATGGCGCAGCCGGGATGCGCCCGCTCCATGTTCGCGTCGAGATCGACGCATTTATCGCTGATCGTCTTCTTGAGGCAGTTTGGAGAGAAGCTCTTTGGCTAATAAACGACGGCGTCGCCACAACTCAAGAAATCGATGATGTCATTCGCTTTGGCTTCGGATTGCGTTGGGCACAAATGGGATTGTTTGAGAATTACCGAATCGCGGGAGGCGAATCTGGAATGGCTCACTTCATAAGCCAGTTCGGTCCCACTCTTTCGTGGCCGTGGTCCAGACTCACCGACACCCCAGAGTTGACAGAAGCGTTGACGCTACTGATCAGTGAGCAATCTGATA
This sequence comes from Candidatus Neomicrothrix sp. UBA2110, assembly GCA_002331465.1. Classification (GTDB taxonomy): domain Bacteria; phylum Actinomycetota; class Acidimicrobiia; order Acidimicrobiales; family Poriferisodalaceae; genus UBA2110. Next base: position 11,912 of record DCYM01000227.1, read on the forward strand.
GTCAATCAGGACATCACACCATTGCTGAACTCGAAAGGATTAGGGACGAAAACCTCGTAGACATAATGTTGGCTTTGGAAAAAAACCAATGGGGCGCAGGCCAATCAGTTAGCGACTTGCGCCGCTAGGCGTCCGCCTAACATCAGAATTCGTCGGGGCTCCGAGAGTCCTCAGAAATCTGCGCCTTACGACAGTGGCACGGTGGCCTGCGGCAATCGAGGTCTCATTCTTCAATGGAAATGGCAAATTCGGGACAGTTAGCAGCCGCCAACCGAGCCTTATCTTCTAGTTCGCTCGGGACGTCACCGTCGCCGATTTCTGTGGCATAGCCGTAGTCGTCTACGTCAAACAACTCGGCTGCCAGTGAGAAGCAGCGATTATGTCCCTGACATTTTTCAGTATCGACTCGAACGCGCATATCGGTCCTCCCCCAAATCACGGATTCCGACCCGCTATGGAGATCAATTTATCGGTTATCGAAGCATCAGAGTCGATCGGAACCTCTGGTCCGAATCGTTCGCCTCGAATCATGTCCCCAGCTTTTTTGAGTTGGATATATCCGGCTTCAGCCAAGTCTTCATCGAGGTGCGCCACCTGGCCAGAAGCTTTCGCCAAATCAAATGTGTGGAGCAATGGGTCGACAACAACAAGGCCCACAAAACGGTCAACAGCTAAATGACCCCAGGGGGTTCCAACCTCGCGTTGAAGTGCGCCTTGCTGATCGAGAGCTTCGAGGACATCGTCACGGGCATCAACCCAGTCAGATTGTGGATCACCAACAACGGGGTGCCCAGCGCTGTTGGCGGGTACACCTCTTGCTATTCCAGCGATCATGGTGCACATTCCAATGTTGTGGGCAACTACATCAAGCGCTGACCAACCCTCGCATGGCGACGCTGCGCCCCACCGGCTTTGATCAACTCGCCGCACCACCGCATCGAAGCCATATAGGGCTTTTATGTAATTTCGTGCGTTATCGCTCACGGTTGCACGTTAGCCATCTCTGAGGCGGCGGGGCTTACAACTGACAGAGGATCGACTTGTCACATTGGATCGATCTAGCATGGCTTGTGCCGGAGGGACGGGACTAGATGCAACAAATTAGCGATCAGCAAGCAGTGGACAAGATTGACGCCGAAGTTGACCCGACGAAGGAATGGCACAAAACGGCTTGCATTCTGTGTTCTGACAACTGCGGTATCGAGGTTCGTATTGACGGTCGTGAAATCATTCGCGTTCGCGGCGACAAGGACCATCCGGCAAGCAGGGGGTACACCTGCGAGAAGGGTTTGCGGATCAACCACTATCAGAACGGTCGCGACCGGCTCACCTCCCCGATGAAGCGAATGGAAGATGGAACGTTTGCCGAAATCAGCTGGGATCAGGCGATTAAAGAGGTCGCTGATCAACTAGTCGGAATCCGCGACACCTACGGTGGCGACAAAATCATGTATTACGGCGGTGGCGGACAGGGCAATCACTTTCCCGGTGCTTACGCCCGCAGTGTTTTACAGACCTTAGGAGTCCAGTACAGAAGCAACGCTTTAGCTCAAGAGAAAACGGGGATGTACTGGGTGCAGGGGAAGTTCTTCGGTCGCCAAGACATCGGAGCTACTCCTGATTTTCATCACACCGATTGCGCGGTCTTCGTCGGCAAGAACCCATGGCACAGCCATGGATTCCCAGAGGCTCGCAATGTTCTCAACGCAATCAAGAACGACGAAAACCGTCATCTAGTGGTGTTTGATCCTCGGATTTCTGAAACCGCCAATATCTCAGATCATCATCTCCGTGTGAGGCCCGGAACCGACGCTTGGGCTCTCGCTGCGATTTTGGGAATCATGGTTGAAGAAACTCTGATCGACGGTCGATTCCTTGAGGAACAGTGCGTCGGCTGGGATGAACTTCGCCCTTTGCTTGAGGAAATAAACATCACAGATTACGCGCGAAAATGTGGTATCTCAGAAGAGGATCTTCGATCAGCGGCGAGAACGATGGCCAACGCTCGTTCAATGGCGACGGAAGAGGATCTCGGAATAGAAATGGCCCCGCATTCGACGTTGAACAGCTGGTTGCAGCGCCTGTTATTCCTACTCACGGGAAATTTCGGTATCGAGGGAGGCATGAACATTCCGGTACGGCTGGCGCCTATCTGCGGACATAGTCCCGACGGGGCGGTAGAACCGGTAACCGGAACTCCGCTCTTGTGCGGAATGGTGGCGTGTGCAGCAATTCCTGACGCCATTGATACAGACCATCCCGATCGTTTCCGGGGGATGATCGTCGAGTCCGCCAATCCAGCGCACTCGTTACCTGACTCCAAACGCTTTCGTGAAGCATTTCAAAAGCTTGACTGTTTGGTGGTGATTGACGTGGCTATGACCGAAACTGCACGTCAGGCTCACTACGTCCTTCCTGCTTGTTCTCAGTACGAAAAGCCCGAGGCAACTTTTTTCGCTGGTGAAATGCCTTCAAATTATTTTCATATTCGTCAACCCATTTTTGAGCCTTTGGGAGACACTCTGCCCGAAGCGGAGATCCATTCGCGTTTAGTTGAGGCTATGGGAGGCGCACCTGACGGAGTGGAAGAGCTCGCTCAGGCTGCAGCGAAAAGTCGCGATGAGTTCATCGAAACCTTTACGCGCTTATCAACAGACAATCCTGACTTGGGTTCAAAGCTTCCAACGGCGTTGTATCGAAGCCTTGGGCAGAGCCTTGGACAGATGGGGCCGGCCGCGGTGATGTTCGGCTCGGCGATGCAAGCATCTATGCGATTCCCAGATTCGCTCCGTGCGGCAGGACTGAAAGGCGATGGTCTGGAACTTGCAAACAACCTCTTTGATTCATTGCTGGAAGCTAAATCTGGCATGGTCTTCAGCACCAGCGATTACGCATCTAGTTTTGATCGGATTAAAACTCCGGATGGGAAAATTCATATTCACATCCCCGAACTGGTCGAAGAACTGCGAAGTCTGGCCCAAGAGGAACCCGCGTCTCCGTCGGATGCTTACCCGTTTGTTCTGACCGCCGGTGAACATCGCTCGTCAACTGTCAACGATGTCATCAGAGATCCCTCCTGGCGCAAGAAAGACAAAGATGGTGCTTTACGGATCCATCCTGCTGATGCCAGCCGAGTGGGAGTTAGCGAGGGCCAAAGAGTCCGTATCATCACGAAACGCGGCGAAGCCGAGGCTCCCATCGACATCTCCGAGACGATGATGGAAGGCCAGGTAAGCCTTCCGCACGGATTCGGCATGGAGTACCCAGATGAAACAGGTGAGCATCATATTCATGGTGTGGCTGTCAACGAACTGACTGATATCGAAGACCGGGACTGGCTTGCTTTGACGCCTCACCACAAACATGTACGAGCCCGTCTTGAGGCACTCCCCAACTAGTCGTTACTCGTACCCTGGCCACAAATCCGAAGTAGGTAGTGGCGTTCCACCGCGTACCGCAGCATGACGTTGACGTATCTGACGCGGAATGTGGGCTCTGACATATTCGACTTCCTGCGCCAAAACTAAGTCAACCAACTCGAGTCTGTCCGGTGTCTGCTTCCACGCAATGGGCACATAGAGCGGTAATTCAAATACTCGCAATCGATCCAGGCCACTATAAATAGCTTTTTGATACCGAAAACGGTCTTCCCACTCCCAGTGGGGTGGTGCAAACCCTGTCCCGGGATCAAGCATCAACCGTTCGCGGATCCCCCATCGTGCAGCGCGCTCCAACTGGAGGTCGAACCAATCGACCATGACTTGCACGGGGTCACCTTGGACGTGTTTGAGGTGACGGGGATCTGGGCCCATCATGAACGGTAAGACCACCTGAACCTCGCGCTCTGCTGCTAATTCGATCATTTCGTCGGACTGCAACGCATCTGCAGCATTAAGCACATGGGCACCCGCATCCAACGCTCGACGGGCTGTTTCAACTTGCCAAGTGTCAATTGCTACCTCTACCCCTGACGAAAGAAGTCCTTGTAATGGGCCTTCGATAATCCGCCACTCTTCGTCGGCGCTCACAAATGCCGCATTCCCATGTGATGCTTGTGCGCCAACATCAAGGTGGTCGGCGCCTTCTGCAAGCAGATGAGCCCCGTACTCCTCGGCCTCTGTTTGGTCGGAAACCACTGAGAAGCCAGCTAAGGAATCAGGGGAAGCGTTGACGACCCCAAAAATCTCCATACTCGGAAACTACCCCCGACTCTGATGTTGCACTCGATCGATGTTGATTTTGGCATTGCGCGCCACGATCGACGCCGCGCCGACCAAAGTCACCACGGCCCCCATCGCCACAAGTGTTTCCCGGAGTCCGAATTTGTCGGCACATATGCCAATAGGTAGAGCGGCGATGCCAAAGAGGTTGAATCCGAGTTGCAATAAGGACTGCATACGACCGTGGTAGGCAGCTTCGCTCGACCCAAGGATCAGTGTCGCGTTCATCGACTGAAATGCTGCCGATGCGGCTCCCAGCAGCAACATGACCACCATCGCGATGGCGAAGGTGGGAGCTATGCCCGTAGCTGCGACCCCTACGCCAAATCCGATCACCGACAAGTTTTGAATTTTCCACGCGACGGAACCCTCGGAGCGTCCAGCGATAAATAACGAAGCGCCAAGCCCGCCTACAGCTCCGATGGTGGAAAGCCAAGCGAAGCCGGTATCACCAGCTCCAAACAAGTCTTCGGACACGCTCGGCAAAAAAACGACGTAAGGAAATCCAAAGATAAGGGCAAGCGTTGACGTAGCAAGCAGCAGCGGAAGCGGCCACTGGGTATAGCCGTAGCGGACGCCGTCCAGTAGGTCACGGGTAGCCGAAGAGCGAGTCGCGTTAGGGCGAGGCAAACCAGGAGGGAGCTTGAGGAAAAGGAGGCCTCCTATCGCAGTGATCGCGCTGCCGACCCAGTAGATGCCTCCGATGCCGAGGACTGGCACGCTTAAGAACACTCCAGCAAGTACCGGTCCGGCGACGCGGTTCACATTCATGGATATTTGAGTGAGTACGACGCCATTTGCTAATCGATCTCGTCCAACAAGCTCAGCAGTGAAGGCCATCCTGGCGGGCGAAAGGAAACTGAACCCCGCCGATTGGATTGCCGACGCAGTCACAAGCATCCAGAAGCTGATGAACCCGAACTGCACGGCGACAGCAATCCACAATGAGGAAACGAGAAGCAGACCCGTCGAAATGAGCAACATGGAACGCTTAGGGAAACGATCTGCTGCGACTCCGCCGAAAGGTGTGGCAATCAACCCTGTAAGACCGAAAGCAAGTGTGACCGCCCCCAAAGCCGCATTGCTGCCTTCGAGGTCTTTCGCCAAGGCGCCGCGCGCAATCATCTGCGCGAAAATTGCCAGGAAGTACAGGTAGCCAGCTATCCAAAGCCGACGAAATGCCGGTATGGCAAGACTTTCAAATGTTGACCCATTCACAGGTAGCGTCGATCGCTACCCAAGGCCGCTTAGGGCGCGTGCTCCGGCC
>DCYM01000148.1 GCA_002331465.1 Candidatus Neomicrothrix sp. UBA2110
CCCACCTCTCCGCCGGTGCAGCACACCAATGTGGTTCGAATGCCTTGCGATGAATACAAGCTGATGGTTCCCGGCCCTTTCGAGGACTCATCATCCGGGTGGGCGTGAACTGTAAGGATCGACAGCGACATCAAAGCAAAGCTAGCAACCGGTTCGCCTTGGGCCCATCTATAACTCGATCGATTTAGCGCGACGGAGTTAAGTCAACCATTCCTGTTTCTTCATCCACTGCGATGGAGTAGCCACACAAAGCAGCCAGCCGTTCTCGGCCTTCTTCGGGGCCCGACGCAAGTAATTCGTCTCCAGCTTTCAGCGTGACGGTTTTTCGCGGATTGTAGATGTAGCCAGTTGCCCTGCGAACGGCCAGAACGTGATAACCCGGGTCGACAGCGAGACCGAGTGAACCCAGTGTCGCATCGTCGGCGGTGGAGCCTGGAGCGACTGGGACCTGAACCACGACATCGTCGGTGTCGCCTAGAGCAAGCGCTAAGACTGGATGCACATCTTCTTGATCAAGTACCAGGGAAACGATTTGAAGTGCCTGATCGCCAATATCTGCAGCTGCCTCGGCCAAATGCAGTAAGCCTCGAAGCTGGGAAGGGTCCACGTCGTCGGCTGCCGCGCGAAGAACCCACGTCTGTAAGGAAACTTTCATCCCATCGAGGCGCTCTTCCAACGCTCTCACTTCTCGAGCAAGGGAGAGATCTTGAAGCACTAATGCTGAGTAAGCAAGACCAATGGCGGTCTCGGAAATGTTCTTCATTTCGACAAGAGTGTCGACTGCGCGATCTAGGTCGGTGAGAAGATCAGAAGTGTCAGCCTCTGGCGGAACCCAAGGTGGAGCCGCCGCCAGTTCCCTGAGTCGGACTATGCCTGCGGGCTCGCCCCTCATAAACAGCGCATCCCCAGGCTCCACAATGTCTTCACCCCCAACGTCGGTCAACCAACGTCTGCCCCGCTGAATAGCCACTACGCGCATTCCGACAACGACCGGCAACTCCATATCCGCCAGTGGACGGTTCGCTAAATGGCTGCCGTCAGCCACAACCAGTCTGTGTGAAACTTCGGCAGCTTGAGCGAGGTCGACCACAAGAGCTCGAGGTATGCCGATTTGTCGGAGAACGATCTGCGCTATGTCGACTGCCGCGTTCGCAATTTGTTCGATAGAAGAAACAACCTGTAGGACTGAACTCATCCCATCAACTTCGCGCGGATGTCGAACCGCAAGCATTGCTAACGATCGCATCTCGTGAACGAGATCGGACATTTCTTCTTCGAGACCGAGGACTGATTCAGCTATACCTTCGTCGTCGAAATACAAAGCTGTGTAAGCAAGATCAACCATTAATTCCGAGGCATCTTTGGCTTCGGCTAGCAGAGTCTTAAGATTCCGTGGTTTGTCATCCATGACGTGTCTCACAGGCTAGGCAATAGAGAAGGGGTGCAGTAACAAAATTTGGTTGGGGAGCATGGCACCGTCTTAATTTTTTGAGGTTCCGTTGCATCATGACAAACCAAACCATCCGATCGTAAGGATCAGGGCAGCGGCCCCCCCCAAGTCAACAGAGCTCGTTACTAGGGGCATGCCGTATGTATCGGGATCGACGCCCGCTCGAACTGCCATCGCCGTCCCGTAATAACCAATCGCTCCCGCTAGCAGCGTGGCGATGCTTCCTCCGATCACCGAAATCCATAGGAGAGAGACAAATCCCGGTGACTCGAATCCGAATAAGGCGCTCACAACGTGCGCCAATAACCCATTGAAGATAAGTACGGGCACTGCAAAGGCCAATCCTGCTATGAGATCTCGTCGCGCTGGGCGTCCGGGGACTGCTGTTGGTTCGATAACGCCAAGGTGGAACTTTGAAGAAAGCCGACCTGAAAGAATCCCGCCAATCGCTCCAGCGGACGCGAGGCAAGCCGGAACTAGGACAAGTACCGCACGATTAGCGACGAAGGTAGCTAACTCGTGTTCGATGACAACCCCAGCTATTACTAAAAGAATCCCAGTTGCAAAAAGGATTGGAAGCGACTCGGAAAGGACTTGGCGCATAGTGGCCAACAAACTGCGGCGACTCCACCAAAGGGTCAACAAACCCAAAAGGACGAAAAGCGCCGCAAGACTCGTCGTCAGTACATCTATTTCGAGCAGGAAACTAGAGATAAATAAAGCTGGAAGCGTGACCACGTCACCCACCGCCGAGACAAGCGGAGCATTGACGTCGTCTAAATCCCAGCCACGATGCGCAGACCGAGCTGCAAGACCAAGGGTGACAACAATCAAAATTAAGAACGAGAGAAGGGCACCGACAACAGAAAGAACAATTAAGTCAGATACTGCAATTACAGAATCAAGGCCGAAGATGGGGGAAAGAACTTTCGCGAGCAACGCGAGCATCAGCGCTGTCACTAACGACAAAACTCCGGAGGCAAGCACATTTTGGGTCACTAAAGCCTCGGACCGACGCGACATACGGAAGGTGCCTGCGTGAATGGAGGTGGCCAGACGGCTTCCAAGCGCCCCGAAAATATTTCCTCGCATTCCAATCGCTGCCGGAACCAGCACCAGAAGACCGGGATACCGTTCAAGAGTGCCAGTCATGGCTGCGAGAAATCCGCCGGCCACTACCGCTGTGAGGCTGCTAAAACCCAGGGCAACCAGGCTCTGTCGTATGCCGACGCTATCTGGGCCGAGAAGATCACGTCCGCGTGTCAATCTCCGAGCTCGAAAATAAGATCCTTCCTTACGGACGCGGCCCGAGTGGCGCGACAGTTTGGGAAGGCGAGTCATAGCCCTAGGGTGGCACCTGACTGGCCCCGAGGAGGTACTCCTTTTGGTTTAGATGTCTAAGCAATCAAATAGAAGTGCCAGCCAAACGCTTCATGGCCGATGAAAGTTGATCGGGACCGAGGTTTCCGCTCATGCGAAAAGCCACGGTTCCGTCAGCCTCAATGAACACGAAATACGGAACAGACGTGGCGCCGAAGGCTTCTGCGATCGTCATAGACGGCGTGTCTGGAATGACGGGATGTCTCCAACGGTTGTCCGATAACCACTTAGCCGGGGGATGATTTCCGCGTTCAGGAGCTTCAAAAGTCGAAACCGCTATGAGATCCACCGTTGACGGCAATTTGTTTGCCAAAAGCCATTCTGTAAGTGTTGCAACTTCTCGCTGACAATGCGGGCACCAATGGGCAAAAAATGCGACTACCAGCGGTCGCCCAGAAGGCGCCACGAGAACACTTTCACCGGTCAAAAGATCAAGCCCGCTCACAGATGGAGCCGGTTGACCAATAGCAGGGTCTTCCTCGGCGCCATCAAAAGGAGCAAGCGCCTTTCCCTCTACCCACGACTCATTATCGGGATTTTGGTTGCTGCCAGTTGATGGCTGCTCAGAACCTCCACGACAAGCTCCTGCAATGATCATGGGGACCAGCACGGCGGGGATTAACCAGCGCTTCACATCCACGACCGTAACTGAGGAACTGGCTCAGACCTAAAGTCGTTCGAATTTTCTTTCACCGGTTACTCCATCAGGCACTGGGAGCAGTATGCCAATCTGGCGCGAAAGGACTAGCAGTTGACCGTCAGGAGACCAGATTTCTCCCGATTCATCGAGGAACCCTTCCCGGCCTGATAGCTGGCGGAACACCACCGCACAATAACTATTCGCAGACAACTCAATGGTTCTGGGGTCAGTCCGAAAGTGGACGGTTAATTCCAGAGTCGGCGTGTGCATCGACAAGCCGCTATGCACCATTGCTGCTGGAACCCACGCATCTGACATGGCTGCTAGCACCGCTTCGTCATAGGGTTCGGGTTCCGACAGCCGAAGCCAACCACCTGCCTCGTATCCCCCAACTATGGTCGAAGTTTCCGGTACACCTGGAACACCTAAACCCCAACGTTGGTCCCATCGACGATGCAGTGGAACGTCCACTGATTCAGAGCTCATGATCCACGTGTCATTAAGAGCAGGAAGGTCAGGGAAGCGACGTTGTTCCCACTCGTGTAAAGAGGATGGCAACTCGGCGGTAGCAACGAGCGCTGTAGCTATGTTCCGGCCATCCTGCAGCATTCGAACCGTCGCAAAACCGGCAACTCGTCCGAGTCGGTCAACACTTACTTCTATTTCAGCCAACCCTTCGGTCGGAGCCGCTAGGAAGTGCGTGGTAACGGTACGTACACACTTTCGAGTCCCTAGTCGAGCCTGAGCGGCCCGAACCAAGAGCGCGACGATGATCCCGCCGTTAGGCCCACTCACAACCCACCAAGAGCGATCGAAGGTGACAGTGAATCGGCCATCACTGCCTTCGGTCATCGCCATTGCTTCGGAAAAGCGCATCGAATTCCTCTTAGATGGAACGAATCACGGGCACATTATCGTTCCAAACGCGAACATTGCAGCGAAGCGACCCGTGCCAAGGGCATCTCAAGTGGCACAATTCATTCGTGGAGATTAAGCAACTTGAATCGACTCGGGGTTTCGTCATTTATGACCTACCAGGGGCCGAGACCTACGTAGGGCCAAGCCGACTCGGAGCCAAGTTGGTACCTGGTAATGCCGAAATGCTGGTCCGACACCAGACGTACCTGTTTGCCTTGACTGAACAACGTAAGAGTGGGGCGACCATCGGCTTGAAAGTCGACCCGGAAGAAACCGACATCGCTATTGCAGCGCTGGCCTCCGAACTATCGGATGAGTTTTCGTCCCATCGATTGCTCACGAGTCCTGGTCTACGACTCAACCCGACATCGCTTGAGCCTGTGCTTCGTTACGACAATCGCAACCCAGTAGCTGGCGAAGATCGAGACGGTGTCACATTCGAGCAAGAATTAGTGGCCGTGGGGGCGGCGACCAGCGCGTCCTATTTCGCGAAGCCATCCGATGGTTGGCGAGTTGCTATCGAAGGTTTCAACGAAACAGGCATCGCTATTGCACGAGAAATCGAGACTCGTGGCGGCACAGTCGCCAAAGTCTCAACTGCGAAAGGCTGTGTGGTGGGAGATTTTGATAGTTCCACTCTCGCCGATGCATGGATGGACGCAGGTCCGAGCTGCGTAGAAAGCTTGGGATCTGCCAGCAAGCCTTGGGAGATCTGGAAGTCAGACGTGGATGCCATATTTGTAGGTTCGAAGCCTGGTGCGATGTCTGGCGAAGGTGCGGGCAGTGTGGGTACCACTCCTGTCGTTGCCACTTCTGCAGCGGCAATTTCTTCGAAGGCTCTCGCTATTTTGCGACGAAACAATACTCCGGTCGGTGCAGATTTTTTGAGCGCGGTTGGCCCAACATTGATGTGGTGGTCACCGGAGGAAACGAGTCTCGATGATCTACGTTCCTCAACGGCTAACGCTGTGTTGGCGTTGCTTGAAGAGACCGCTAATCACGAAGACGGAGCTTTTATGGCAGCGTGCTATAGAGCTGAAGCTTTCCTTGAGAGTTGGCAAGACGAACGCCCATTCGGGCGTCCGCTTGGCTAACGCAGACTGAGTTGTTTAACGAAAATCTCGGCTAGGGATACCTGACTCGATCTCAAGTTTCTCGATTCGTTCAGCGATCACATTAGTTACACCTTCATGCCGTTCAAGTCTGCCTTGTACTACAAGCGCAGGCTCAGAACGAACGACGGCCCGGAACCGTAACCAGCACCCGCGCGAAACCACAACATTGATCAGGCCTGTTTCGTCTTCAAGGTTGACGAATAAAGTCCCCGCTGCTGTGGCTGGACGTTGACGGTGGGTGACGACGCCTGCCACCTTCACCTTGCCAAGGTTGCAACTTGAGAGCTCTTCAGCGGTTATTACACCTACTTGTTTAAGTTCTTCTCGTAGAAAGCGAGTCGGGTGCCCATTAGGCGCTACGCCAGTCGCCCACAGATCAGAAACCGCCTCTTCTTGTAACGACATCCCTGGCAGAGTTGGAGCTGAAGCCCCGGTAACAATGCCGCGGAGGCGCCCCGGACGAGACTGGGCAGTCGCCCCTACCGCCCACAAAGCTTCGCGACGCTCCAAACCAAAGCAAGCAAAAGCACCTGACGTGGCCAGCGCCTCAAGTTGCTTTTGCGATATCGGCGTGCGGCGTGAAAGTTGCTCTAAATCTTCATAAGGTCCAGAAGCGGCAATTTGGAATGCTAAATCTTCGCTGAACCCTCTAATAGATACAAAGCCCAGCCGCACAGCTACGCCACCCGCTGACCCATCGAAAACTTCAAGTGTGGCTTTATCTGACGAAGAGTTGACATCTGGGGTCAAGACCTTCACGCCGTGGCGTCGCGCATCTTGCACTAAGGAGTGCGGTGAATAGAAACCCATGGGTTGAGAGTTAAGCAAGGCTGCGCAAAATGCAGCCGGGTAGTGATATTTGATCCAAGACGAAGCGTAAACAAGGTGCGCAAATGACACCGAATGGCTTTCAGGGAACCCGTAATTGGCAAAAGCAACCATCTTCTCCCAGATCTGGTCGGCGACCTTTTGCTTAATCCCACGCTGAGACATGCCTTCATAAAGTCGATATCGAAGGCGGTCCATTCGTTCACGCGATCGTTTAGAACCCATAGCTTGACGCAGTTCATCAGCCTCTGAGGGAGTAAACCCAGCCACGTCAATCGCCATCTGCATGAGCTGTTCCTGGAAAAGAGGAACGCCTAAAGTTTTAGAAAGAGCCGGCTTGAGTAGTGGGTGGAGGTACGTAACGGCTTCTTCTCCGTTTCGACGTCGAATATAAGGGTGAACTGAACCCCCTTGGATAGGACCCGGGCGAATAAGCGCCACTTCTACCACCAAGTCATAAAAGCAACGGGGACGAAGCCTGGGAAGAGTTGCCATCTGCGCTCGCGACTCCACCTGAAACACACCGATTGAATCAGCTCGGCACAACATTTCATAGACCTCGTCTTCTTGAGGTAGCGCACCGAGATCAACTTCAACATCATGACCACTGGCAATGAGGTCAACGGCGTTGTGCAGGGCTGACAACATCCCCAAGCCGAGCAGATCGAACTTCACCAACCCAACTGAAGCGCAGTCATCCTTATCCCATTGCAATACTGATCTGTCAGCCATTCGCGCCCACTCAACTGGGCAAACTTCGACTATGGGACGGTCGCAGATCACCATACCGCCCGAATGGATACCTAGATGCCGTGGTGTATTTTCAATCTCAGAAGCCAACTGGAGAACATCTTCAGGTATGAAGTCACTGTCTTGCTCACCAGCCTCTGGTTGAGAACGAGACCGAATCGACTCATGCCGATCAAGTGACTTAGACCATGCATCCTGTTGGCCAGAGGCATACCCCAAAGCCCGCGCAGCGTCACGTACTGCAGATCGAGTCCGATATGTAATGACATTGGCGACCTGTGCTGTGTGGTCACGGCCATAACGATCAAACACATACTGGATAACTTCTTCACGCCTACCACTTTCAATATCAAGGTCGATATCAGGAGGTCCGTCTCTCTCCGGTGAGAGAAACCGTTCAAACAACAATCCAAGTGACACGGCGTCAACATTGGTAATACCGAGGGCGTAGCAGACAGCAGAATTAGCCGCTGACCCCCTCCCTTGACAAAGAATGTTGCGAGTTCGGCAAAAAGAAACAATGTCCCAGACAACGAGGAAATAACCGGGAAAGCCGAGCTGCTCAATTAACACAAGCTCATAGGCAATTTGTTGCCAGGCTCCCGCGATTGTTTCGGCAAACTGAGGGCCATACCGACGTTCAGCCCCTTCGTGCACAATTTTGCGCAGGTAAGACATTTCGTTCATGCCGTTAGGACACGGATATGGAGGAAGGTTCGGAGCCACTAGCGACAAATCAAAGGCGCATTCGCGTCCTAGTTCCGCTGCTGTTTCAACAACTCCGGGATAACGAGAAAACCAACGAGCCTGTTCAGAGCCTGATCGTAGGTGAGCAGAGCCATGTCCTGGAAGCCATCCATCTATCTGGTCAAGAGATCGACGACTCCGGATTGCCGACATCGCCCAAGCCAAGTGACGGCGAGAAGGGGTCGCGTAGTGAACACCGTTAGTGCAAAGCAGCCCAACTTTTTGTTCACGTGCTAAATCTGCCAGATAATCATTACGAGCGTCGTCGGAAGGGTCGCCATGGTGCCACAACTCCACAAACACATTGTCATTTCCAGCGGCTTCGACCAGTCGGAAAAGTTCTCGCTTTGCCCCCGAAATTCCTTCCATCTTTAACGCAGCCGGCACTGCACCTCGACGTCCCGAAGTGAGTAAAGCCCAATCTCCACGATGACGATCCACTGCATTAAGTAACTCGGGCATTGATATGCGCGGCGCGCCTTTTTTCCCTGCCATCTGACTTTGCGAAAGAAGAGCAGCTAGCGACGCATAACCATCAGGGTGACGAGCCAAGACGATAAGACGTTTACCTGGTGGGTCAGTCGTACCGACACGCGAAGGATCCTGAAGGTCTCCATCAAGAGCCGAGTTGCCCTCAGGCTGCCAGGCATCGATAGTAAGTTCAGCACCAAAAACCGTAGGAAGGCCAACTTCTCGAGCAGCTTCTGCGAAACGCACGACACCGTAAAAACCTCCGTGGTCAGTAAGAGCCAGAGTTTCCAACCCAAGTCGTGCAGCTTCGAGTACTAACTCTTCAGGGCTCGAAGCACCATCAAGGAAGCTGAAGTGTGAGTGAGTATGCAGTTCCGCGTACGGGACAACTCGCTCAGAGCCACGAACGCCATGAGACTCAAAAGGAGTCCTTCTCCTCGACCAGGCCTTGCTGTCACTTTGATCTGGCTGACGAGAAGAACTACTGGTGGGTTCTGGCTCTCGGTCTGAAAGCCGTTGCTCAAGTTCGCGCCATGGCATGGCCGGGTTATTAAAGCCCACGACATAGATAATCGAACATATGTTCGGTGTTCGTCAAGAGCAGGAGCTTCTTTCGGGGTACCTTTCCTCTATGCAAAACGCGATGATGGACGGCGTCGAACTCGCAGGTCTCATAAAAGCAGGCAAGGCCTCGCCGATTGAATTACTTGAGGATGCAATCACCCGCGCTAATGCCCTAGATCCTCAGCTAAACGCGATTATTCACCGTTTGGATGAACAGGCTCGAGACAGAGCTCAACGAATGGTCGATTTGCCTGCCCCTAAAGAGGCAAGTCTGTGGGGAGTGCCCTTCCTT
>DCYM01000267.1:0-200 GCA_002331465.1 Candidatus Neomicrothrix sp. UBA2110
GCACAGATCCGTGCGTGGGCGCAGGCGGCAGAAGACCTTGGTTATCGATACATCGTGACTTATGACCACGTTCTTGGTGCCGACCACGCGGATAGAGACCCAAAGCTCACTGGCCCCTACACCCAGGACCATCCGTTCCACGAACCGTTTGTGCTCTTTGGGTTTTTGGCTGGGATTACCAGTTCCATCGAGTTTGAGAC
>DCYM01000267.1:600-2675 GCA_002331465.1 Candidatus Neomicrothrix sp. UBA2110
CTGCTATCGGGAGGACGTTTGCGGCTAGGTGTAGGTACCGGCTGGAATCACGTCGAGTACGAATCTTTAGGAGTGCCGTGGGCGGGGCGGGGACGTTTGTTCGACGAACAGATTGAGATGATGCGTCGCCTCTGGACCGAGGAGATAGTCGACGTTGATACTTCCCACCACCGGATAGAAAGGGCCGGGATCGCTCCGCGACCGGAGCAGTCGATACCGGTGTGGCTGGGCGGATCGTCGGAAATTGCTATGCGGCGGGCAGCTCGGCTGGGTGACGGGTTCACCTTTGCGAGTGCTGGGAGTCGCACCATTGAGCTTGCCGATCGGTTGCGGGAGATGATCTCTGAGGAGGGTCGGGAACCCTCAACTTTCCCGATCGAATTCAACATGCCCTATGGCCTGGGTCCAGAGAAGTGGGTTGGTCTGACAGATCAAGCTCGAAAGGCCTCAATCTCTCACCTATGCGTCAACACCATGAGTGTGACGTCGGCCTGGTCGGGGACGCCCCCCTCAGGTCTTGAATCGGTAGATGACCACATCGCCGGTCTGGAACGGTTCATGACGGCCGTTGGCTGATTTAGCGTCTCAGGTAAGTAGCTCTGCCACTGCCCGTTCGACCTTGGTTCCTGTGAAGAAGTCAGGGGAATTCGCCGTCCAAAATCGCGCCGGATTGGCAAAGGTGAATTCACGAAACTCGTCGCGGCTCATCACATCTTCCTCGACTAGCTCCCAGGCGTGGGGCAAGACTCGATCCATGTGTATGACGTCGAAGTGCCCAATATCGGATGAAAACAACGCGTTAATCCGAGATCCGAAGGGGTTGACATCAGTGTTGAACGCGGTGGCGTTCATTCGGTCATCAGCCTCGCAGCCAAAGTAAAAGTTCGGAACAAACAGGTCTGCGATGTCTTCTTCCGTTTGGATACCGCAAGGGGCGTAATCGTCGAGCTCGTCCTGGCCTCCGTCATTGGTGGAAGCCGCACTATTGAGTGCCGCGAACAGCGCATTATCGAGGTCCAACATGAGTTCGGCCATGTCGTCAGGACCGAATCGATGCGCGAGTTCGATCATTAGTTGATGGTCAAGAGTGGCAGGATCGTTGTACTCGAGTGCTGTTCGGTTGCGTTTTTCCCAATGTTCGATGAGGTCTACGAAGAGTTGACACGCCCACGCAGCACCCCCTTCAAGAAATCCCATCCGAATATCAGGGAAGCGGCGGGTTACGCCGCCCAGGAACATGCTTTTACAGATCGCTTCTGCCGTGGAGGCAAAGTGTCCGATGTGGTTGTAGGTGAAATTGGTTGGTGACCGCCGAAGGGCATAGCCCCGACCTCCTGAATGAAAGGTGGGTGATACGCCGTAGTCGATGCAGGCCTGCCAGACCGGGTCGTAGTCATAGGGGCTGTCAATACCAAAAACGTCGTAGGTGACTGATCCAAGCCGATGCGCTTTGTGGTCGCCCACCTCAGCTGCTGGCACTGGTCGAGGGACCATTCCGCTGAACAGGCACGCCTTCAAACCCAATTTTTCGCGAATGTAAACGATTTCGTCGATTGCTTCGTCGGGGGTGTGCATTGGGATGAGGGCCACGGGAGTCATGACGTTGGAGTAATCAGCAAAAAACTCGGCGCTGAAGATATTGAATGCGCGGCTAGCCGCTCTTCGAACTTCATCATCAGCTTGCATCATGGTGGCGAATCCGCCTGTGGGATACATAACGCAAAAATCCAGACCAAATTCGTCCATTCGTTCCGACAGCAGTTTCGGCATCATGGCTGTGGCCCGATCTCGAGTGTTCTTCATCGGAAGCATCCAAAACCCTGGATGTCCGTACCCCATGTGCGCCCGCCCGGTCGGTCCCATCTCTTGTAGCGGCACAATTTCTTGAGTGCCGGTGAAGCCCGCTAAGGCTTTCTCACCGCCAATTTCGTACATGCGTCGTTGAACCATCGGTCCAAATTCGAGCCAGTGGGCATCCGAGTCGATTATCGGATGGCTCAATTGATTGCGAATTTCTGCGGCGCTTGCTTTGCCAGCTTCCGCTTCAACGGCATTCATGCGGCCCCTCCCAACTT
>DCYM01000068.1 GCA_002331465.1 Candidatus Neomicrothrix sp. UBA2110
ACCGGAATCTTCGTACGTGTGACATGATCGCTGTACGTAACGATGGCAGGCTGATGGGCAACATGCCACGGTCACCGTAAGCGCCCACCAGTGCCGTGCTGTCAGATGGGGTTGACGCCGGGCGAGGTGCCATTCAAACGGGTTTCGAGTCGACCGTAGAGATGGACCAGCTTGCGCGGCGGCTACAGTTGAGTTTGAAGATCGAGTATCGGCTATCGCTGTGGGCTTCGTTGGCGACGTCGATTTTCGCGTTTGATCCGTTTACGATCGGTTCGTTCTTTTCTCTCGTCGACTCGATACTGGCGGATTGCTTTAGGATGATCGGCAGCCCAGTTCCAGGGTAACAGCGGTTCGTATTCGGTGACGCCAGCAAGAAGCTGGTCGAGAACATCTTTGACGTATAGCCAGACATCGAGATCGTTTCGCAGAGCACTGCTGACGAGCGTCAAGAATCCCGCAGTTCGCTCGCCGCCGGGAACGCTTCCGGCAAATAACCAATTCTTTCGGCCGAGGGCGACTTGCTTCATCAACTGCTCTGTTTCGTTGTTGTCGATTAGAATCGACGCGTCGTCTAGATAACGCTTCAGCTCGACGAAGTGATTACGGATGTACTGAAGGGCTTTCCCGAAATCGCTCTTGGGAAGGATCACGTTGGAAGTCCGGAACTTCACTTCCTCAAGCCACTGCTCCATTGCATCCCACATCGGCTTCGCTTCCGATTGGCGCAGTTGGTACCGCTGCTCGGGCGACATCACTTTGCCACGATCTTCAATGTCATACAGCTCCTTGAACCATCGCAACCAGTGTTTTCGATCGTCCGGGTAAGCCATCGACTCCCGGATCTTGCGACGCGCGTGACTATTGCACCCGGCCCGCACGATCTGACCGCCGGATGCCAAGGCAATTGCCTCGAAACCGTGCCAGCAGTCGCCCAATAATGTTCCCGAATAATCGGCGAAGAATACCTCCGGCCCATCCCGATGTCGGCTGACCGTAAAGTCAAACACGTTCAGTTTGACACTGGCTCCGCGGTAAGCCCACATCTTCGCATTGATGCTTGACTTGTCCTCTTCCCGAGCTTTGATAAACACTTCGTGAATCCGCCGCTGTTTCGGATCATCGAGATCGAATGTCGGGATCGGTTTCGGATAGAGTAGCGTCACTCCGGTGTCGTCGCAGCCAATCACTGAGTCGTTTTGGACCGTCCGTTTGAAGTAGGCCAGCAACGGATCGATGACGAAGAAGCACCCTGTCAGGATGTTTAGCAACGTGCTTCGGCCAGGAGTCCAGCCGCTACCGGCAAAGTAGTCCTGTTGCCGATAAATGGGCATGTGATAACTGAACTTGGCGGTGATGATCTCGGCCGCGATGCTCGTGTCGTACTTGTTGCCTTCGACGATTCCGGTTGGTCGTTCGGGAGAGTCGATGCCGCACTGTGTTTCGCCTGAGCAAGCGTACTTGGGATATTTTGTAACGCGGACTTTTAGTTTCGGTCGCTCGAACTCAAGGGTTTTCGTCTGGTCCCACATCGACTCAGGGAGTAACGTGCGCTCGCCATGCGTCGGGCAGGCCTTCATCTCGTCAGAGACTTCTGCGGTCACTTCATAACGGGGCAAGTGATCGGGCAGTTTTTCGTCACGCTTTTTGCGCGGCTTGCGACGCGTGTGCTCGGGGATCGTCTGCTCAAGCTCTTCTACCGCGTCGGCCAGGCCATTCGCCGCGTCGGCAGCTTCGTCGGTGTCGCCAAAGTCCAGTCGTAGCTGGTCGGGGGCCTCGATGTACCGCTCGCTCCGATTGCCGAAACGCTGCTGCAACAGCTTGTTGTAGGCCAGCTGCAACTCTTCGTACTCTTTTGAGAGCGTGTCGAGATTTTGCTCCTGCTGTTGGCGTTTGATGTCTTGATCGCGAAGCTGTTGGTCTTTGGCAGCATGAGACTCAATGAGGTTCTGAATCAACGTCTGGCATGACCCCAACTCGCCGAGGATCTCAATGCTGGAGAGCGTACTGTTGCGTTGCTTGGCCATGCCTGACAAAGGTACAGATTCTCGTCAGGCTAGCAAGCCCACTTTCGCAATATTCAGAAAAAAGAAAAGTAATCATTCGTTGCACTCTCTAAGTGCGCGAATGATTGCTTTGAAATTCCGAAAGACACCGGGAATCAACGGAGTCGGCGATCGACTCAAGCGGCTTTATCGTTGAACCGTTTGCGGCGTCTGCCAGATGATTGAAGCGACACACCCGAAAGCAGCATCATCAACTCGGTCGCGTCGATTTCCAATCGACAGGAATCGCCGTTGGAGACGAACTCTTCAAATGTTCCTGCTTCCAGTAAACGATAATACAACCAAAAGCCGCCGCCATCGAAATGCAGGAGCTTCATCCGGTCTCGGCGGCGATTGACAAACACGAACAGGCTGCCATCGGTCGGATCGGACTGGAACTCGGATCGGATAATTCCACTGAGCCCATTGAACCCTTTTCTCATGTCGGCCGCTTTGGTGTAAGCATAGATTTTCGTTTGGCTGGTGATGTTCAGCATGGCGCCGATCCCGACCGTTCTTTTTCAGCGTTCATCACCTCACGCATCACCGCCTCGATGGCAGAGACGTTGTCCGCTACCTGAACTTGAATCCCACTCGACAGGCAAACGGCCAACACTGGAGGAGACACCTTGGGTGTGCTCGACGAGACCAGTTGAACCGCCTGGAAAGCCGAGCCTTCCTTCGTTTGGATCACTTCGCGGCGGACAGTCTGCTGGGCCCTCCCTGATGCCGATTGGTCACGCAGCTTCCGTTTCCATTGGTAGAACGAAGCCACGGAAACCCCTTCGGCGTCACAGAACTGAGCAACACTCACCGCAGACTTCTTGAATCGAAAAAGTCGCCGCGTCCATTCTTGGACCTTGACCGGGTTTGAGACACGTAACATTTCCAGCGTCTCCTTTGCGAGGACTTGTACCAAATCCTGCAAAATAACCTCCGCGCCTAGAATGGTCCTGGTGCACGCTTACGAGAAACAACGACGGCTGGCATCGAAATATGCCGAGTCTACGCCACAGCCGATCCCCGAATTCACGGTGCGTAAGGCGCTGCGCGGAAGTAAATTACCGGATTGAAGGAAGCGGTAGGGCGCAAGCCCTCCGGTTTTGCGGCACCGGACGGCTTGCGCCGTACCGCTAAAAACGGTAACTTATTTCCGCGCGGATCCTTAGTTATTAGTCATTTACAGCGAATCACGACCCCAAAGTGGCGCTGTCCAACTAGTAAACACGTTTAAGTAGCCCCAACGGGCAACGCCGTGAAGGACTTTT
>DCYM01000061.1:0-3717 GCA_002331465.1 Candidatus Neomicrothrix sp. UBA2110
GAGTTTCATACCTCAGACACAGTCATGCGACTCGACGAGTTACCCCGACGGATGTTGATTTTTGGGGGCGGATACATAGCCGCTGAACTAGGCCACGTCTTTTCAGCCTTCGGCACCGAGGTAACGATGGTGAACCGCGGTGAATACCTGTTGAAACACGAAGATGAGGACATCTCCCAACGCTTCACTCAATTGATGACTCGCAGATTTGACGTTCGCTGCGCAAGCGAGGTCACTGGAGTCTCCCAAGACGGGAACACCATCCGCGCAGAAATTCTGAGAAATGGAACAGCCGAAACCATAGAGACAGATGTGGTTCTTGTAGCGACTGGTCGGGTACCGAACGGCGACCTACTAGGGCTAGAAGAAGCTGGAGTGTCATCTGAGGATGGCCGAGTTTTAGTTGACGAATTTTTTCGAACTGACGCCCCTGGCGTGTGGGCCTTTGGCGATCTATCCAACACGCACCAACTGAAACACCTCGCCAATGCTGAGGTCAGAGCTCTCCGGCACAACCTGCTTGTAGCGGAAGGAGAGAGTGAAGGTCCGATGCGGACTGTAGATGAACGCTTCGTTCCCCACGCTGTATTTGGCCACCCCCAGGTAGCGTCGGTGGGGCTTACCGAACGAACCGCTCGCGAAAGCGGTGTACCTATAAAGGTTGCCACGAAGGAGTACGGGGCCACTGCTTACGGTTGGGCGATGGAAGACAGCGAAAGTTTCTGCAAACTGATCGCCCACGCTGAAAGTCGACAACTATTAGGTGCACACATCATCGGACCGCAAGCTTCGACACTCATTCAACAATTAGTCCAGGGGATGGAATTCGGGCAGACGGTAGATGATCTGGCTACCAAACAGTTCTACATTCATCCGGCGCTCAGCGAACTTATCGAGAACGCACTTTTGGATCTTTGAACTAACTGTTTGGGCAGCCTGGGCCAACTAGCCGTCGCTGAGATTGATCTCCCAAAGCACCTGATCTAGGCAATCACCGGCGGACATCGCAGGGTATTGGCAAGGACGCTCTGTCGTAACGGTAGAGGGGACCGGGGAAAGAATCGTCCATGGTGTTGGATGACAGAATTGAACGACGCTGAGTCGACCATCGCTTTGTTGAGGATCAGCAATAACCCGATGCCACCCCACCGGAATCAACCCATTAGTCAGACGTTCAAGCATGATTCCCGTGTTGATAATGACGTGTTGATCGGGCGGTGTAGCGTCGATCCATTCTTCGTCGACTTTGACCTGGAGGCCCCTGGCAGTCGCCCGAGGGAGCGCGGTAATAAGGTTTATGTCACTGTGCTCTTCAGCCCAGACATGCCCTTCACGCCCGGCATTTGGCGCTTCAGACATTGGCGGGTACCGGATGGCTCGCGTGAGATGTGAACCGTGCTTGAGCATCGTGTCGAAGAAATGTTCATGTGCACCGATGCCTACGGCGATAATACGTAAGAAGCGAGTCTGCAGTTGAACCAAATGCTCGTGAAACGCCGACAAAATTCGGTCAGCGCCAGGGATTCGGTCCGACGGAAAAATAGGCTCCCCGTATCTGTGGGGATAACGGTCCCTGAGAGGGTGTCCCGATGGGAGTGCAGCACCCCAATTGAACATCTCCTTCCAATCAGGAGTGTCTGACACCGCAGCGGTTTCGACTAGTAAACCCGTGTAACCACTCTGACCTTTGGACCCTTGGGCGAAGTAATCCTCTTTGGCCTCCGTAGGTAGAGCAAAAAACTTTTCGAGAACCTCATAGGCTTCGTCCAGTAGTCCCTCGGAAATATCATGTTTCGTGTAGACGAAGCCCGTGCGAAGGCTCTGCATGACCCCATCCACGGTGGCGGCGCGGCCGATGCTTCCGCCTTGTTCAAAGGCCAAAAGGTCAACGTTCAAGATGCCGGTCATTGGATGTAAACGTATGTGGATCGAATAGCGTGCGTCGTTATTTGTTTTGAGTCAGCCATGTTTCGTAACGTTCTGGGTCGGTCCAAGCTCCGGATAATTCATCGAATCGGCGAGCAGGTTCAAGCATCAGGGATGTCATTCCAGCACGTGCCTCGGTGCTGGAAACCGATAATAGATTCTCGGGAATCGGTAGCACCAAGTCGGCGGGAGCATCGAAAGGTTCTCGTGGGGCAATGGCAACCTGGGGAAGATTAGATAATGCCTCATCTCTGAGAACAGGGTCATCGTCGTAAAAGACGGGGTCTTGAATCTGGTGCCATTTGTCGGCACCCATAACCACCAGGTCGTAACCCAAAGCAATATCTGCGAATAGTTGGGCATTCGTGACTACCACCTGCAGCCAATCGTACTCAGATGCGACTTCGTCAAGTATGGTCAGCCGATCTTGGAAGCGGGGCGTTGTTACGCCCTCTTTACCCAGAGCGATCTGGCTAACGCTCCAAACAATGTTGTCTATATGGCAATGGATCCTTACCGCCTGGGAGATTTCTAAATGAGCGACTGTAGGAGGGTTGAAAGATCCCGGATACACCGCTGTACGCATGTCAGATTCGCCTACCGGTAAGAGATCGAAGGACTCTCGGGTTCCCTCCGAGAGCTGTTTCTAGTTCCCGTGAAACCCCGTGGGCCAGGTTGTCCCATATTCGATCAAGCAGTTGAGCCTCACGAATGATGGCACCGTCGATATCAACGTCGCCATCGGTTGACGCTTGGAGAAATGGAACGCAATATTCGTGCAGCCCGATGAGAGCGGCCGCTAAAGCTAGATCGAGAGGTGCCGCTCCCGCATCTCGAGCTAGCCGCACGCGGTCTTCGATCCGATCGCCGAAGCTCTTGACGATTTCCTCGGCGATACATTCGTATTCGAGTCGACGCACGCGATGCCGAATAGCGAGGCCTTGGCTAGCGCTAAGGGCAGCTTCGTGTCCCAGCCTGATTGCCTGTAATTTGAGACCATCAAACCAAGCAGCTTTGCGATTCGGCGGCTTAGTTCTAGAAGTCTTAATCGGCGCATGATGTCGCGACGGGCGGGGTCCCAATGTTTTGTCGTACGCGGCGCGCCGAGTGGCGTCCGACAAGACAAACCAAGCATTGTTCAAATTCGACATTGTCTCTGAATCGCCGGTTTGATGGTCAGGGTGATGGCGTAGTGCTTTTCGTCGGTACGCGCGCTGGACAATGGTCCTCGTCGCGTCGCGAGTAACACCTAATTGTTCGTAGAGGGAGGGAGATTTTGGACTCACTAAAAACCCGTCTTCCACTTATCAGTGTGTCAGCCTAATTTTTCCAATAGAACCGGTATCTAACGTGCCTATTATCGCGGCATCGTGGTCTGATTCTCTTAGTTCCGCCACGGCATCTAACGCTGCACCTGAATCGCAGGAAAATAGAAGGCCACCAGAAGTTTGAGCATCGCAAAGGATGATTCGCTCCAGCTGCGAACCGCCTTCTAAATGCGGTTCGAGGAAACTCAGGTTTCTTTCGGTGCCACCGGCCACAAATCCATCATCAACTAACTCGCGGACTTTAGGCAGCAGCGGAACGGACACCGCGTCGATGATCGCGGAAAGTCCGCTAGCCGATGTCATCTCGTGGAGGTGACCGAGTAAACCGAAACCGGTGACATCTGTTGCCGCTGTTGCGTTAGCGCGATTTGCCGCTGCCGCTGCCGCTTCGTTGAGTCTGGTCATCTCATGGATGGCCTTTGTGTATGTCTCTTCAAGTGAACCGCCGGTAGTGACTGCATCG
>DCYM01000061.1:4090-10427 GCA_002331465.1 Candidatus Neomicrothrix sp. UBA2110
GTTAAGACGAGAGCCTGACCTGGCTGACCGCCACCGTTTGTTAACAGATCTTCAGGGTCAACCTCCCCGATTACCGACATGCCATACATCGGCTCAGGTCCGTCGACGGTGTGTCCGCCTGCCACGACCCATTCGCCCGCATCAGCGGCATGTTGGCCGCCCAAAAGCACTTTGCTCAATAGCTCGAGGGGTAATTCGTCTTTGGGCCAAGCGACCAGATTTAAAGCGAAGAGAGGCTTTCCGCCCATCGCGTACACGTCACTGGCGGCATTCGCAGCTGAGATCTGCCCCCAAAGGACGGGATCGTCAACTATTGGGGTGAAGAAGTCAGCAGTGGCGACTAGAGCCTTGCCTTCGGGCCGCGACCACACAGCGGCGTCATCGCTATTTTCTAACCCAACCAACAAATTTTTGTTGTCCGGTTTTGGTAAGTGACGCAGCACCTGCGCCAGGTCGCTTGGACCGAGCTTGCAGGCTCAACCAGCGCCGTGGCTGTACTGGGTAAGTCGAATCAAACTTGTCACAGTTCCACGGTACCTGGCCGCGTGTTCGCTGGGGACTAACGGTTAGGTATAAGCCGAGACTGCTTCAAGGAAAACTCTCATTCCTTGATCCCGGTCGATGCTGTATTCCACCTCGCAGTTGAGAGGCCCTTCGCCCCAACCTCTCTCATCCACCACAGTCATTCCTCGAGTATGTGTCCCCTCGGTCTCGACTCGGACATTTCTGGACTCGAACCTGAATAATCCGGGGTGTGTCACTGCAAGAATGGCGCACGGATCATGTAAGGGCGCTCGCTCACCGTGGGTGCGTTTCTGGTATGAAGCGAGATAAAAATCGAAGAGGTCGGCGGCAAAGATGCCGGCCCGATTTCGCAGGTCTCTCAGATCAGAAATCAGTTGTTTATCGATCCCGAATTGGTGCGTGAGATTAAGTCCAGCCATCAACAGTTTCTTAAATCCAGCATCAAAAACGATTGATGCTGCGTGGGGATCCGCCCAGAGATTGAACTCTCCGGTGGCGGTCACGTTGCCGGCACCTGCGCTTCCACCCATAATCGAAACCCCGGCGACGCGATCAACGATGTCAGGTGCTTGCCGTAGAGCTAAAGCAATGTTGGTCAACGGTCCTATCGGGACGAGCCACACGTCGTCGTTGTTTCGCACGGTTTCAATAATGAAAGCCACTGCGTCGTTGCTGGCAACTTCAAGGGTTATCTCTGGTCTGACTGGGCCATCCAATCCCGTTCGCCCATGGGCCTCCGCAGCGTGCCGTGGCGCCAGCAGTAAGGGCCTGTCAGCTCCGGCGTGGACATCAACGTCGAGGTCGAGGAGTTCTGTCATGATCAACGCGTTTTCGGTTGTCAGGTTTAACGGGGCGTTTCCTGAGACCGTGGTGATGCCGAGCACTTCTGTAAGGCGACCTGCCATCATGATGGCTATCGCGTCGTCGTGCCCAGGGTCGCAATCAATAATGACTTTTGGTGTCATAGCCTCTCCATTCCGGGACCATTTTCGTCGGTCTCGCCCCAGTAGTGGGGAAGTCGAAGATAGCCGACTCTTGGTAGGTCAACTGAGGTTTCTAAACCTAGGTGGAGCTTGAGCCTTTGGATGGTCCGGATGTGAGTCAACATCTCATAGAAAACCATCCACAAGGATCCCTCAAGATCGTAAATGATGTCTCTTTCATTTTCTTCAGAGATGCGGGCGCCTCTGGGCAGAGTCCCGATCACATATTTCCAAAAGTCTGTTCCTCGGACGGTTCGAACATCGGACCGAAGTACCTCGATGGGTTGCTCTTGCACGACTTGAGTAAGCCAGCTGATACCTAAGCGAAGTTTGGCTAAAAGATCGCGTACTTCCCAGAAGAGATCGGTATCAAGTACGCGATCCCACCTGTTGTTCGGACCCATTTGGTGATCGACCCAGTTGATCGGTTCGGGCACATCGCCGTTTGGCCACAGGAGATGACCGGCGCGTCGCTTCGTAAATATGAGGGAATCCCAAGCAATGTGAGAGATTTGCGTTCTACAGGACCACCACATCCACTCTTTCTTGGGTGACGAATCATGAAAATCGAGTTGTTCCCTCGATAAAACCAGTGTTTCGGCCTCCACCCAGTCGACGATGGAGTGATACCAAGGCATGGCGCCCGAACTTGGGTCCTCGGGCATTTCCAGAATGTTGGGATCGGTAAACGCCATGCTCTGACGCTAGTCGCGGGAGCGCTGCCAGCGGTTTGGTGCCGTTATAGCTCCTCGTACGCTCTGGGATCTGGGCAATTGCACACAAGGTTCCTGTCTCCATGTGCTCCATCGATCCTGCCCACCGGCGGCCAGTATTTGTCTTGCCGAATGGACGGCATTGGGTAGGCGGCTTCCTCGCGCGTATACGGATGTTCCCAACTTGACGTGAGAAGGTCTTCTGCTGGATGGGGGGCGTTGACGAGGGGATTGTCCTCCATGGGCCATTCACCGGCCTCGATTCGGGAAATTTCGTGCCGGATGCTGATCATCGCATTGCAGAAGTGATCGATTTCCCCCCTGGACTCGCTTTCGGTTGGTTCGACCATCAACGTGCCAGGGACGGGGAATGACATCGTCGGTGCATGGAATCCGTAGTCGATGAGTCGCTTGGCAACGTCTTCGACGCTGACAACATGGGAAACGGGTCGTAAATCAAGTATGCATTCGTGGGCCACGAGGCCATTCTTGCCTCGATAGAGCACGGGGTAAGTGTCTTGCAAACGGTTAGCAACGTAGTTCGCGTTAAGAATCGCCACGCTAGTGGCGCGCTCTAGGCCATGTGCCCCCATCATTGCTATATACATCCAAGGGATAGGCAGAATCCCAGCGGAGCCCCAAGGAGCACCAGAAATAGCTCCAGGTCCGGATTCCGGTCCTGCTTCCGCGACCACGGGGTGGTTCGGCAGAAATGGAGCGAGGTGGCTTTTGGCAGCAACAGGACCGATGCCGGGTCCGCCTCCTCCGTGGGGAATGCAGAAGGTCTTGTGGAGGTTTAGATGACTTATATCGGCACCGAAATGACCTGGAGGGGCTAGCCCTACTAGAGCGTTGAGGTTCGCGCCATCCACGTATACCTGTCCGCCAGCATCATGAACGAGCCCACAAATCGTTCGAATGCCGTCTTCGAAGACCCCGTGAGTCGAGGGGTAGGTAACCATGATGGCCGCAAGGTTTTCTCGGTATTCGCTCACCTTGTTTGCGAGATCAACGAGGTCAACATCTCCGTTCTCGTCGCAGTCAACTACCACTACTCGAAGTCCAGCCATCACGGCGGATGCCGCGTTTGTTCCATGAGCCGATGAAGGGATCAGACAAACATCTCGTCGTTCTTGACCCATGGCCTCGTGGTACCGCCTGATAGCTAACAGTCCGGCGAATTCTCCCTGTGAGCCCGCGTTGGGTTGAAGAGAAATCGCGTCATAGCCGGTGCAGGCAAGCAGCCATTCTTCCAGCTCTGCGATCAACTTCATGTAACCCTGGGCCTGATCAAGGGGCGCAAACGGATGCATATCTGAAAATTCTGGCCAGGTAATTGGCTCCATTTCGCTAGTCGCGTTCAATTTCATGGTGCAACTGCCAAGCGGAATCATCCCGCGATCAAGAGCGATGTCCTTGTCAGCGAGACGACGAATATATCGGAGCATCTCTGTCTCGGAGCGATAGGAATTGAAAACCGAGTGGGTCAAGAAATTCGATGATCGTTCCAATTCGGGCGGTATACCCGATGGATGGTCCACCGTAACTGGAGCGCTGCTTCCACAACCGAATGCGCGCACTAACGATTCCACGACGTCCAAATCACAGGTTTCGTCCAGGGATACGCCCACGGTGTTGGAATCAACTCGCCGTAGATTGATTCCCTCGGCAAGCGCACGCTCCAAAACGCGATCTGCTTGGTCGGGGACGCTCACCGTCAAGGTGTCGAAAAACGACTCATTCAATACGACGACGCCTGTCGAGTCGAGACTTGCTGCAAGGAGGGCAGTGAGATCATGTATCCGCTGCGCGATTTGTTTTAGCCCGTTTGGTCCATGCCAAACCGCGTACATAGAAGCGAGAACCGCGAGAAGTACCTGAGCAGTGCAAATGTTACTCGTGGCCTTTTCGCGTCGGATGTGTTGCTCGCGGGTTTGCAGAGCCAGCCGCGTGGCTGGGCGCCCACCGCTATCCACAGAGACCCCAACGAGGCGACCTGGTAGCGAACGTTTGTGACTTTCCCGCGCAGCCAGATAGCCGGCGTGAGGACCACCGAATCCGAGAGGGACTCCGAAACGTTGTGAAGTTCCTACTACCAAGTCAGCACCGAGTTCTCCGGGCGGCGTCAATAGGCAAAGTGCTAACAGATCCGCTGAGACGCAAACCAATCCCTCATAGCCATGGGATTTGGCTACAACTTCTCGGATGTCGCGGATCCTGCCCGAAGAACCGGGATATTGAATTAACACTCCATAACACTCTTCAGGGTTGAGATCCTCCCAGGGATCTCCGACCTCTATTCCGATGCCTAATGCTTGCGCTCGCGTATTGACAACATCGATTGTTTGAGGGTGGCAGTCCTTATCGATAAAGAAATGTTGACCTTTGCTTTTGCTCAGACGTCTAGCCATCATCATTGCTTCAGCCGCGGCGGTGCTCTCATCCAATAACGAACTATTTGCTATCTCCATTCCCGTGAGATCACAGACCATCGTTTGGTAGTTGAGCAGTGCCTCAAGTCGCCCCTGACTTATCTCTGGTTGGTACGGGGTGTAAGCGGTGTACCAGGCTGGACTCTCGAGTACCCGTCGGATCACCACAGCGGGGGTGAAAGTGCCGTGATAGCCCATGCCGATCAGCGACTTCATCGGGTGATTCAGATCGGCAAGTTCGCGTATACGCGCTTTCGCCTGAACCTCATTTAGAGCCGGAGGAAGTCGGAGCGCATCGCCCCCACGGATCGATTTTGGGAGAACGGCATCGCAGAGCTCCTGAAGGCTCGAATAGCCGAGCGAAGCGAGCATCAAATCAACATCAGCTGCTTGAGGGCCTATATGTCTGCTTACAAAGTCACTTTCGAGATTGGCGTTCGTCATCTTGAAGTCTCAATCTCGCCAATAGCGGTGGGGGACAAAAGGAAGTTTCGTGACTTGACAAGGAACGTCTTTTCCTCGAACATCAGCGACCAACAAAGTGCCTGTCTTTGCGTGCCGGGCGTCGACGTACCCCATGGCGACGGGTTGCTTGCACGTGGGTCCGTAGCCGCCGCTTGTGATGATTCCCACTTGGTTATTTTCTTCTGATCTGAGTTTTGCCCCTTCGCGAATTGGGCGTTTAGTGAGGGCCGAAACTCCCACTCTCATTCGTTCGGGCCCTGAGGAAAGTTGACCCAAGATTGTGTCTGCGCCGGCAAATGAGGCTTCGCTTCTCCGGCGTTCTTGAATAGTCCAAGCGAGCCCTGCTTCGACGGGTGTCGTACCCTCGTCCAACTCGTGGCCGTAAAGACACAAACCCGCCTCCAGGCGCAAACTATCCCTCGCTCCGAGGCCGCATGGAAGGACTCGGTCGTCTTCTAAAAGTTGCTCTGCGATACGTACAGCACTACTCGCGGGGACAACCAGTTCAAAACCGTCTTCACCGGTGTAGCCACTGCGGCTGATATCGCACACGATGTCATCCAAACGGAATTCGCGTCGCTGCATGAATTTCAGTTCAGCTATGTCCCTGAACAGCAGTGAGAGCACTTCGCAAGATTTGGGTCCCTGGACAGCTAATTGCGCCAGATCCTCACGAACTTCGATCCTTACGTTGGGGGAAAGGTTCCGCTCGATATAGGCGAGATCATCAGCAGTTCGTGAAGCATTCAGTACGAGACGAAGCCGATCGTCATGTCGACAGACAATCAAGTCGTCAACTACACCGCCTTCGTTGTTGGTTAGCAGGCCATATCGCAGTCGTTCGTTTCCGAGATCAGATATTGACGCCGGTGTTATTTTTTCGAAGCTTTCCATCGCTGCGCCGAGCCCGTAGCCATGCATCGGTATCAGATCGACGATTCCCATGTGGCTGACGTCGAAAAGCCCTGCAAGTGTTCTTGTTGCGTGATGCTCACTGATTACCCCGTCAAAATTAAGAGGCAACTCAAAGCCGGCGAAAGCAACCATCCTGGCTCCATGACCACGATGAAAACTGTCAAGGGGGCTTTGCTTGAGATGTTCAGATTGGGAAGCTTCAGTCATGTTCCGCCAGCTCGCGTCGATGTCGACGCCCCGCGCTGTCGTGGAACCTGAGAGATTGGCCGCTTATCGCAGTTTTCCCCTTCGGTGGAGAGGCGCC
>DCYM01000160.1 GCA_002331465.1 Candidatus Neomicrothrix sp. UBA2110
GTTGGGCGCACAAACGTCCCCGAGTTTTCCATGCGCGGGACGACGGTGAACCCGCTGAGGGGGCGCACCTTTAACCCTTGGGACGAAGACGCCTCTCCAGGCGGATCTTCAGGTGGGGGTGGATCTGCCGCGGCTGCAGGCTTCGGGCCGTTACACCACGGAAACGATATCGGCGGGTCACTTAGATTCCCCGCGCTTGCCAACGGCATCACAACAGTGAAACCCACGAGCAACCGAGTCCCTGTATTTAACTCAACTGCTCAAGCAGAACGCGGCCCTTTATCTCAAGTGATGTCGGTGCAAGGCATTATGGCTCGCGACGCGAGCGATCTATCGCTGGCCACCGAAGTCATGATTAGGCCCGACGCACGCGATCCTCTTTGCCCTCCAATCCCATGGAGAGGGCCTTCGTTCTCTGAACCAATTTCAGTTGCGGTGACAAAAGATCCCTGTGGGTACCCGATACACGACGGAATTCTCGAACTGATAGACCGGGCGGCGGAAGCCTTAGTTGACGCTGGGTACCGCGTGGTTGAAGTTGAAACCCCATCGATTCAAGAACCTTTTAGAGATTGGTTCCGAACATTAATTACCGAAATGAATACAGCCCTTAAACCACAGGTCGACGAATATGGAAGCGATGATATTAAGACAACCTTTGAATACTTCTTTCAAATGGGCGAACTGCTTGATTTAGATGGGTTTATCCAGGCCTCCGGGGACCGCACTCGCATGTTGCGCGACTGGAATCTGTTTTTGGTCGAGCACCCACTGGTGATTACACCGTTCTATATGAACCGTCTCTACGATTGGGACTACGACCTTCAAAGCTTCGACGCCTGTAAAGACTTCCTTGAAGCTTCCGCATACTCCATGGGGATTAATTATCTAGGCCTGCCCGCCGGGGTCATAGCTATGGATCTCGTCGAAGATCGGCCAGCAGCAGTTCAAATCGTCGGTCAGCGTTATCGAGAAGACACGATCTGTGACGCGTTAGAGGTAATTCAGGAACATTGCGGCCGATTAACTGAC
Organism: Candidatus Neomicrothrix sp. UBA2110; assembly: GCA_002331465.1. Lineage (GTDB taxonomy): Bacteria > Actinomycetota > Acidimicrobiia > Acidimicrobiales > Poriferisodalaceae > UBA2110. Next base: position 1,033 of record DCYM01000160.1, read on the forward strand.
CAACTCTGGGCGCGCGAAGAATAGGTAGCGAAGAACGTCAGCACTCAGGGCTCCGCCGAAGCTAACGTTTTAAGATGACTCAACTGCGACTAGTCCCACTCGAATGCGGATGGCTTTCCACGGCAGCGTCATCCGTGGTTGCTGGTCTTAACGGCAACGTCGATTTGCCAATTCCTAGCTGGTTGGTGGTGCACCCCAGCGGACAAACTCTTCTTTTCGATACGGGGCTTCACACTGATTTAGTTGATGGTGTAGCCGCAAGATACCCATTGATGGCGCGCCAGTTTGAATCACGTTTCAACAACAACGACGTTGTCTCAGCCCGGCTCGAAAATGTTGACGTAGATCCTTCTTCGGTTGACAAAATCGTGTTCAGCCACCTCCATTTCGATCACTGTGGTGGAACTGCTTTGGTGCCAAACGCTCAGATCATCGTGCAGCGCTCTGAGTGGCAATCAGGCCATCACTCGAAGCTGATCGAATACGAGGTCTACAAACCAGATGATTTTGATTTAGGGCATGATGTGTTGCAAATCGAAGGTGAGCATGACGTCTTCGGCGACGGATCAGTTCTATGTCTGCCAACTCCAGGCCACACTGCCGGCCATCAATCTCTGAGAGTAAATTTGACCAGCGGGCCCGTCATCTTGACCGGCGATTGTGTGTACTGGGAGGAGGTTCTCGAAAAGATGTTATTGCCCCCGTTTGGCTTTGATCATGAGATGCAATTGAACTCAATGGGTTATCTCAAGGCGTTGCGCGATGAGCAGGGTTGCAAGCTTTTGTTCGGGCACGATGAGGCGCAGTGGGCCAATCTTGATCGTTCGTCAAAGGGTTTGACGTAGATCGACGCGACTCAATTCGAGTTTGCCCATTCCTTATCGCCGATTCGATAAAGGGCATGTCGACACAATTCATTATTAGTTTCGATTTTAGGGTGATCAAAATTTTCCGTTACGTCGCTTGTCATTCCGAGGCGCTCCATTACCGCCATGGACCGCGCGTTGAGCAGCGATGTAAACGACACCACTTCATTTAGCTTTAGTACTTGAAACCCGTAACGAAGAACGTGTCTCGCGGCCTCGGTTGCAAATCCACGTCCCCAAAATGGGCGATTTAGTCTCCACCCGATCTCGGTACATGGCGTGAACGATGCATTCCAGGTGGGCACCGATAAGCCCACAAATCCGATGAAAGGTGCCGGCGCTAAAGATCTGTCATTTCTCAGTTCCACTGCCCATAGACCGTGATCTCGTTCCTCGAGTCCAATTTGTATGACCTCTGCGAATAGATCGCTCTGGATGCGATCTAAAGCCTGCGGGAAATATCTCATCACCTCGCTGTTGCTGTTCATTTGAGCGAAGGGTTCCCGGTCTTCTTGGCACCAATGGCGAAGTAGGAGCCGTGGTGTCTCTATCCGCGGAGCAGGCATTTCCTTAAGGGTCGATACGGTAAAAACGACGTGCCGTTCCTGAAAAAAGCTCAGCTCGCTCCGAGGCGCTCCAACCAGCTTCGTCGGCGATCCGTTGGAAAGCGTTGAAGAGCACCGTGTACGAACAACCCTGTTTATCTACGGGGAAGTTGCTTTCGAACATGCACCGTTCTGGTCCAAAAGTATCGACGCAATGCCGTATATCTTCGCTCCACATATTTGCGACCTGTTCCGAAGTCGGTGCCTCGGGCAGGCGATTAAGCCCTACCCCATAGATACTCATGCCTATTCCGCCGACCTTGACTACAACGTGTTCGTGTTGTGCGAGTGCTTCGAGAGCGGGGCGCAACGTTGAGCGGACCTCGTCGCGAGCACCCTCATATGGTCCGATACCTAACGGACCTCCTAAGTGGTCGAGGACAACAGGAGTGTCGGGAACCGCTGCGGCCAGCTCAACTAACTCTTTTACCTGAGGGTGAAACATCCACGCGTCAAAGCTAAAACCCATCTGACCCAATGTCGCGAATCCGGCGCGGAAATCGTCATGCCCTAACAAACCGGGAGGGGGGTGAGTATGTGATGCACGAATCTCATCGCTGAGATCCCATGCGTTGGCGTGACGAATACCCCGAAATCTTCCTCCGCCTGCGGCGTCCTGAGCAGCCAGCACCTCTGCTACGGCCTCTCCTCGCGTTAGATCAGCGAATCCCACGATCGCAGCAATTTCAGCCCCCTCTTGCTCCGCCGAAAGGTTCGCTTGTTCGCTCACGAACTCCACTTCGCCTACCGGCCGAAGGTAGTCGGGTCCTTGATCTTTGTACCCAGCCCCACATTCGATGAACACCGTCTGGGTGACGTTGTGACCAGAACCAGTGTCTTCATGTAATTCGGGCAAAAGATAAGTTCCAGTGGGAAAATCCCACAAATGATGGTGAGGATCGACGATCTCTTCTAATGCGTCAATAGGTTCCTCAATGGTGCTCGCTAGCCATGTCGTCTTTTCCATCGCTTTACTTCCCTTGGTAGGACAACAGAAACATCTACGACGCTAGCCAACCTTCACCATGGGCGCCCCCAGGTGTCCCAGTCAAAGGGTTCGATGTCATCTTCGGTGAGTCGCCAAACCGAGGCCTCTACATTGCCGTCGGTGATATCGAGGAAGCCAACGGTGCCTAATTGAACCGAAAGATTGTGGGGAAACGTTGGTGACCCAGGATTAACGCATAGGACATTGTCGATAGTTGTGATGTGTTCAACGTGAGTGTCGCCATACACAACAACGTCGAGGTCGGCCCCATCGAAGTGTCGAACAATGGCATCGCGAACTCCATAGGTCGGCAACTCAGGAATCGGCATGTGGTGAGTCAATCCAACGCTGACTCCGCCAAATTCGCGAATCCACGCGGAGGCTAGCTGCGGATGGGCGGGCTGGATGAGTCGGCCCGAAGACCCATCATCACCGTTGCCCCTTGCTGCCCATGTCGGAGCTATCCGATGAAGATTTTCAATTACCGAAATGTCATAAATGTCACCTGCATGGAGGATGGCGTCGCACGTTTCGAAGGCGGCGTAGGCCTGAGGCCAAAGTTCAGGACCCGCTTCGGGTATATGTGTGTCCGAAATTAGACCGATCCGCATTGTTTTTTCCTCACGATTGACGTTTCCATTGAAATATCGCCATCCCATCGGTCCCGTAGTCGTGAGGGAGAACAATGCCTCCTTGGTGATGCGGTCGCCAATGGGTTCCTGTCAAAGCAAGATTCGTCAATCCTGGGTGGGATGCCTCAAAATCGGCAGGCACTTTAACGGTCTCCTCTTGAGTTACGGTACACACGCTGTAACTCAAGATGCCTCCGGGGCGCAGTAGTCGAAATGCTTCTCCTAGCAACGCCCCTTGGATCAGTACCAGCCGGTTAATTGCCTTTTCTGAAATTTGCCACCGCGCATCGCTACGTCTCCCTAAAGCGCCAAGTCCGCTGCACGGCGCGTCCACAAGTACAGCGTCTACGCAACCATCAGCGAACGGTGCCTTAGTCCCATCGCCTATTACCACAGCGGTCCCCTCCCGGAAACGGCTGATCGTTTCTCGCAAATTCTTAGCCCGCGTGGGGTCTATTTCGTTGGCGTACAGCGATGACCACTGCGACCCAAAGGCAGTCGTTTTGCCTCCAGGAGCGGCGCAGAGGTCGACCATGGAACCTCCCTTAGCTGATGCCGCGTCGGCTTCGTCGCTGACCCACCGAGATGCCTGTCCTTGTATATACCCATCGGGCCGAGCGGAAGGTCGCTCAGGTGAGTTCATCGCGATAAGCGATGCTCTACCATCTTGACCCCAAGTGTTGATGAACAGCTCCCAAATCCAATCTGGGTAGCTATGTCGAATCGCTTCATTGGGCCATTGTGTATTGGCGCTGGCAACCTTGCGAAGTACCGCATTAACCAAACCACTCGCTCTTCGTGGCGCGACATCGACCGTGTCGTTTACCGCAGCATGGGGAGGAGTTCCGAGGTGTAACAGTTGATGAGTTCCCATACGTAGCGCTGCGCGAACATCAGGATCCAGCTTTCTTCGGAGAAAGGGCTGCAACACATAGTCAATCGCTCGGCGCATACGAGTCGTTCCCTGGACTAGCTCGGTGACAAACGCTCGATCACGTCTACTTAAGTCTCTCCCCGAGGACGCCAAGTTTGCGGCAAGGCTGTCGTTCGCGCGAGCACCGTCCTCGATCTCGATCAACACTTGAACGGCCACCTGCCGGCTATTTAATTTTTTCACGTTCCTAGCTGCGTGTCGGGTCCGAGTCGAGCTCCGTTGATCCACGCCGTCACATCCAACCGGGACTTCCCTTCCGGCTGGACAACAAGCAACCGCAACAAGCCATCTCCCGTTCCCACGAGGTCTCGGTTTAGTTTCCCGGGAATTGCAGTTCCCTCAACGGGGCAAGTTTCATGCACCTTGAGCACAGTGGAGTCGGCGGTGGTCCAAGCACCACCCACACGAACTACCCTGTCCAACTCTGTAGCGGCACGGGTCCAGTCAAGTTTCAAATCCGCTCGATGGATCTTCTTAGCGACGCTTACCTCTCCCTCTTGGGCAACCGGGTCTCGAAGGCCGTCTCGTAGGGCGGCGACTAACTCACGCGCTCCAAGAGATGCCAGCTCGTCTCGAAGTTCAGTCGCGGTGACCGTTGGTTTTATATTCATTTCACGTTGACGGTACACAGGGCCGGTATCCAGCTCAGGCTCGAGACCCATGACACAGACACCCGTTTTTTTGTCTCCTGCAAGTAGAGCTCGCTCCACCGGTGCAGCCCCGCGCCATCGAGGTAGCAACGAAAAATGGACGTTGATCATCGGAAGTAACGACAGCACCTTGGTATCAATCAACTTGCCGTATGCGACCACCACACCGCAGTCCGCGTTTACGGTCAGTGCGTCAGAGATTTGATCGGATACTGCTATTCCCAGTTCTAGCGCTGCTTCTTTGACTGGTGTTGGGGAGGGTGCCGCCCTTCGATTCCGACGGCGATCGGGCATCGTTATTACTAAGGGAACTTCGAAGCCGGCCTCCACCAAAGCAACCAGGGCAGGGACTGCAGCTAGGGGGCTACCAAAATAGACCACCGAACGGGGGTGTTCAGGAGGAGGTGGCAGCCCTTCAGTCACGGTAACGAAAGTCCACCAGCAACTGTGTCATCTTTGCCTCGGAGAAGCTGAATCTCACGCCAACGACTGAGAGCGGCTTTGCGCTGATCGCGATCCAAGTGGTCTAGAAGCAAGACGCCTTCGAGATGGTCAAGTTCATGTTGAAACAAACGCGCTAACAATTCGTCGGCTTCTATCGAAATTTCGTTGCCCTCTAGGTCTCGGCCGACTAAATGGACTTGCTTCGGTCGAACAATTTCAAAGGACATTCCGGGGACGGACAAGCAGCCCTCTTCGAATGCCCATTCACCATCGGAGTCGATAATCTCAGGGTTAATAAGTGTCTGTGGTCCCTCACCAATGTCGTATACGAAAAGCCTTTTTTGGATTCCCACCTGGGGAGCGGCCAGCCCAATACCTTCTGCCTCGTACATAGCTGGCACCATGTCCTTGGCTATTTGGGCAATGCGCCCGTCAATATTCTCAATTGAGATGGCTTCTTGGCGAAGGACCGGGTCACCCAAGACTCGGATCTGGTAGGTCATGATGGTCCCAGGGTATCGGGGTCTACCGATCAGGCTCTCAGCGGATTAATCTCGATGCGTAATCTGCCGGGTGGACGATCCACCGACTTCAACATTGCGACCATCTGTTCACGGTTATCGCCTCGGATACGCCATCGGTCATTGCTCGGACCTAAAATTTCAAGTCCAGGCTGGGTTCCTAAACGTCGAATAAATTCCGCTGCCGATTGGCCTGACACAATTGCCCAATGGGCTTCAGGTGGCTGCTGTAGCTCACGACGCATAACCAGCTCTGTGCGTGCCAACGAACCAGGATCTGCCGTTCGAGCAGCTTCTAATACCGGGTGTTGAGGCATTCGAGTTTGGATGAGGATTCTCCCGCCATCTTCGCGCCGACCGACCATCCGAGCAGCCTGAACGAGCAATGACATCGCTTGTTCTGCAGCTCGATATCGGGGAGCAAGCAGTTCCTGGTCAAAATCAAGGAAGACGACGACATCTGCTTTATCGACTCTGTGGAGCACAGCCTCGGTGCCCACGTACAAATTAGCTTCTGAAGCTACCAAGTCAGTTTCTGAACTGACTTCTTCGACCGGTCGGCGCGCAAGCCGCGTTAATTCTTCTGCGACACCCGTGACTCCGAGTTTCACGCGACGAAACTTTGTTGAAGAACACGATTGACACACTGCGGGTCTGTCGTCGCCGTCAACGGGGTGGACAAGACGTTTTCCGTCCAAACCCAACGGTCGGCCAGTGATTTCCGATCGCGCCAGTTCACCGCATTGCTCACAGTAGGCAAACCGGGCGCGACCCTTGCGGTTGAGAACGCAGACAACCTTCCGATTATCTCTTAGTACTCGAGAAAGCGTTTCCGAGCACCATGATCCAGCCATTGGTGGCTCGTCACGAAGATCAACAACGTCCAGAATCGACCACCCAGCTCGTTCGATGGCGCGATCAGGGGTAAGTAACGGAGCCCCACAAGTGAGCGCTTCAAGCGATGGGGTCGGCGACGCTATGACCCATCTAGCTCCATCGCGTTTGGCACGTTCGAGAACTACGTCTCGGGCATGCCAGGTTGGAGCAGATTCCTGCTGATAGGACTCATCATGTTCGTCGAGAACTAGGACCGCCTCAAGGTCATCAATTGGAGCCCATGCCGCGGATCTTGCTCCAATGGTGACGGCTCCCGCAGCCGACGCCCCCCAATCCCGAGGCACAACTGCTACGTCAATCCCGGCTCTTCTCATCGCAACCGCAAGCCTCTGGGCGCGGGCGAGAGTTGGTGTGAGGATCAAAGCACGCCCATGCGAGGCAGCAGCAACAGCAAGAGAAAAATCATCGCTGTTGGGTGGGGTTCGGACCACAGCACCTCGACGGCGAAAAGCCTCTTGGGAGAGATTCTCATTTGGTACCACGTCTGGCGGGCGACTCGTCGAGTCGGGAATTGACGACACCACCCGATCGTGAGTGGCAGTGCGAAGGAAATGCACGCGGCTACCCATCCATTGGTTACTAGCCCAACTAGCCAAATCGACGATCGCTGCAGGTGGACCACAGCTACTTACCTTCTTGACCGCGCTAAGGTCAACTCCCTTTGGTGGGTCTACACCGACGGCAGTTATCCAGCCACGTATTCTCCGACCGCGTAAATCCACGCGCACCACCGTTCCAACCTTGACCGGAGGGCAATCAGGTGCGCCTAAAAGGCTGTCAGGTAGGAGGTAGTCAAAATCCCTGTCTACGGCAGGCTCATCGGGAAGAATACGAACTACCAGGGACACAACGAAACCCTGCTCGAAGGGTGGGACACCAACAGCCTCGAAGCGGTTCTATATTCCTAGAGCCGAACGTAGCTCTTCCACTCGATCAGTTCGTTCCCAGGTGAAAAAGTCATCCGATGCATCACGCCCGAAGTGACCATATGCGGCTGTGGGTTGAAAGATGGGTCGTCGAAGGTCAAGGTCTCGCACAATGGCTGCTGGTCTGAGGTCGAACACTTCGTTGATTGCCCCACCTATTCGATCCTGATCCACCTTCTCGGTCCCAAATGTTTCCACAAGAACGGAGATAGGGCGGGCGACGCCAATGGCATAGGCAACCTGGACCTCACATCGATCGGCGACACCTGCCGCCACTAGATTTTTAGCGACCCAACGCGTTGCATAAGCGGCCGATCGGTCCACTTTGGACGGGTCTTTTCCTGAGAAGGCGCCACCTCCATGGCGGGCATAGCCTCCGTAAGTATCCACAATGATTTTTCGACCAGTAAGGCCGCAATCACCAACTGGTCCTCCAACAACAAAGTTTCCTGTCGGGTTGACAAATACTTCAAAATCATCGTCAGCGAATTCGGCTGGTACGGCGGGCCGAATGACATGTTCGATCAGGTCGGGACGAATCATGCCGTCGCGATCAATACCGGGATTGTGCTGCGTGGAAACCACGACCGTTTTCAATCTGACCGGTCGACCATCCTCATAATCAAACGAGACTTGCGTTTTACCATCAGGACGCAGATACGGAACTTGACCCGATTTGCGAGCTTCAGTTAGCTGTTCTGCCATTCGATGTGCAACATGAATGGGGAGGGGCATTAATGCTTCGGTCTCGCGACACGCGTAACCGAACATCATTCCTTGGTCTCCGGCTCCTTGACGATCGAGTTCGTCTTCCTCACCAGCCCGGCCGCTACGCACTTCTTCGGAGTTGTTGACTCCTTGAGCAATATCTGGGGACTGCTCATCTAGCGTCACCATAACTCCACAAGTGCTTCCGTTGAAGTCCAACGAATCTCGGTCGTAGCCAATGCTGTTAATGGTTTCTCGAACAACTGAAGGAATGTCAACGAAACCGCTAGTGGTGATTTCTCCTGCAACGACCACCAAACCAGTAGTAACCATGGTTTCGCAAGCGACTCGACTCTCCGAATCTTGCTCAAGCATGGCATCGAGGATGGCATCGGAAATTTGATCAGCCATCTTGTCAGGGTGACCTTCGGTCACCGACTCCGAGGTGAAAGTCCATCGACTCACGCCGTCTCTCCTGATTACTCGACAGAACGGCCTAAGGCTAGGCGACAAAGAGCCTCAATAGGTATCTCACTTCACCTAACAAGTATGTGAGCCACAGTGTTCAACACTTCTTCCGCTATTTGTCGTTTAGATCTAAGCGATACATGACGCTGACATCCGTCGGAAACAAATATGGTCACTTCATTCGTGTCATGGGCAAAACCGACTTGAGGCGCCGAAACATCGTTCGCGACTATGACATCAACGTTTTTACGTTCAAGCTTGCTCTGGGCGTGAGATGCCAAATCTTCAGTCTCAGCAGCGAACCCGACAATCACCTGGCCTGGCTTTTTCTCGGCCCCTAACTCCGCGAGAATGTCGGGGGTCGGTTCTAACTCGAGCTTTGGTGGTCCGGCGTCCTTCTTTATCTTGGACTCCGCTACCCCTACGGGCCGAAAGTCTGCAACGGCAGCTGTCATGATGATGACGTCAGCATCGGACCGCTCAAAAACGGCAGCGTGCATTTGGGCAGCGGACTCCACGCGAACAACTTCGACCCCACTGGGAGCTGCCGCTGAAACCGTCGATATTAAAGTGACGTGCGCTCCGCGTGCGCTAGCTGCCTCCGCTACTGCGTAGCCTTGTTTTCCTGTCGAACGGTTACCGACGTAGCGCACAGGGTCGATCGCTTCTCGAGTACCTCCGGCCGTGACTACGACCGTTCGTCCCTGAAAATCTCCATCAGACAGGACTGCTTCGATGGTCTCATAAATTGCCTCTGGTGTCGCAAGGCGACCAGCTCCTGAGTCCCCTCCTGCGAGGCGTCCTTCGTCCGGAGCTACGAGGTGCACGCCGCGCTCTTCGAGCGTTGCCAAGTTGTCTTGCACAGCGGGGTGTTCCCACATTTCGGTGTGCATAGCGGGACACACCACAACTGGCGCTTTGGTGGCGATAAGAGTGGCGGTAAGTAGATCGTCAGATATTCCGTTTGCGTAGCTCCCAATGCAACGTGCAGTGGCGGGAGCGACCACTATGAGATCAGCGGTCTGTCCAAGTGTTGTGTGTGGAATGGGGTCAGGGTCGTCAAAGATCGACGTCCGGGTCGGTTCTGATGCCAACGCGTCGAAGGTGGCTCGGCCCACAAATCGCTGGGCGCTCTCAGTCATGACGGGGATCACGTGTGCCCCAGCATCCACAAGCATGCGACAAAGAAGGACCGCCTTGTAGGCGGCGATCCCCCCGGTTACCCCCAGGACGATGCGGCGATTGGCCAGCATCGGTTTAACCTCGTCCTACTCTTCGTCGCGCACGGCTTTAAGCGCAGCTGCGTCAGCCTCAGCTTGAGCTAATGCCGCGGCTTCGACGCGTGCCCGTTCCTCTGGGTCGAAGCGTTCGTACCCAATTTTGTCGGCATAAATTTCTTCGAACGCAATTGACAGTGGTTTACGTGCAGTGCTTGTTACCTGCGGAGGTATTTCGCTGCCTCCGCCTTCGCCTAGCCCAAGGTCGTAGGAGATGAGTTGACGAGATCTTTGTGCTGCCAAACTCACGAGTGTGAACTTCGAATCCACTTTCTCCAGCAGAGCCTCTAGGCCGGGGCTAATCATTGTGTCTTGTTCATCAGACATCTGCTGTACCTCTGGTAGTTCCGAGCAATCCGAACGGACCCCCAATGCTATCAGCGGCCCCCGGCACTCGAACGGCGTTGCCGTTAGCCAGACCTTTAGCTGCGTGAACGCTGCTGCCGGGCTTCAGCGATGAACGATTCAACGGCATCAACGGCGGCAGCGAAATCGTCGTTAAGTACCACCAGGTCCGCTAGTTGTCGTCCGGCAGCTTCCTCAGCATCAGAAGTAGCTAAACGCTGAGCTACGTCTTTCTCGTCGTCCCCTCGCATTCTCATTCTGCTTTCTTGTTCAGAACGATTCGGTGGCAAAATAAGTACCACGACCGCGTCCGGCTCGCGTTCTCGTACGGCCACGGCTCCCTGAATATCGATCTCGAGGAGTAAGTCGCTACCTTCGGGAACCGAAAGTGTCGGTGTTCCGTATCGGTGCTCAAAGAAATCGGCCCACTCGTAAAATCCGTTTTCTGCGATGCGTGCCTCAAACTGCTCTTCGGTCACATAGACGTACGCACCATCAGCTTCGCCGGATCTTTGAGCCCTAGTTGTCCACGATCGACTCAAATGCAGACTGTCGCAGCGAGATACCAACTCGGCGACAATTGTCCCTTTGCCGACTCCGCCGGCGCCACATACGACAAACACGATTGGATCACTGTTTTGGGTCACTGCGGCCGCACCCTCACAAGTCGCTGACAGTAGTCACCCCGCGAAGAAAGCGCGGAGTTGACTCCTTTGATTCTCACCTAGGCCTCGTAATCTGCGGCTATCGGCGATACCTACTTCGTTCATAAGTCGGCGAGCTTTCACTTTTCCGAGTCGCGGCATGGACTCAAGCGCTGCGAGCGCCTTCATCTTGCCCACAAGCTCATCTCCGTCAGCCAACTCAAGTAACTCGTCGAAGGACACCAACCCCGACTTCAGCTGGTCTTTTGTCTCTGCTCTTATACGGCGAGCTGCTGCCGCTTTGGCAAGAGCTGCTTCACGTTGTTGCGGTGAAAGGCTCGGCGGGTTGGGCATAGCGGTCGAGTCTAACGGCGAGGCGCCCAAACGTTTCCTTAAATGGTTCGAGCCACTTCGTCGGCAATATCAGCGGCCGCTTCTTCGGGGTGAGTTGACTCTGTTACAGCTCTTCCAATGACCAGGAGTCCTGCGCCTTGTCTAATGGCTTGGGCTGGGGTGGCTGGTCGTCCTTGATCATGAGACGAGGTTCCCTCAGGTCTAATGCCTGGGACTACAGGCAGTAGTTCAGGTGCAAGCTTCGATAGTTGGGCTAATTCGCTCGCTGCACACACAACGCCTCCACAGTCAGCGTTAACCGCGTAGCCGAGCCTTTCCTCGAAAAGACCGCTAGGCGCGTCTGTGTCGGAGGTCAATATTGTTACTGCCAGAACCATTGGCGGGGTTAATCCCGCGGCGGAGGCGCCTTCATTCAGGCCGTCGACGGCTGCGGAAAGCATTTGTGTCCCGCCCGATGCGTGGGCTGTTACGTAGGACACACCCAGGCTTCCGAGAACACGCGCAGCTTTTCCCACAGTTGTTGGAATGTCATGCAACTTGAGGTCAAGAAAGACGTCATAGCCTTGGTCAACAAAGATGCCTACGGCTTCTGGACCCGAAGCTGAGAATAGTTCCAGTCCAACTTTTGCCACCGAGAACCAAGGACACATCCGTCGGCCAAGCCTCCCGGCTTCCACTAGGTCGTCGATGTCTAGGGCGAGGGCGAGGCGCGAACGCACCTCTTGTGACACCTCAGGCGGATTCATGGGCTGCTCCAGTGAGAGATCGGACGGAGCTTACGTCTCGCCGTTGACACCAACGTTCAAAGCTGCGAAGAATTTTCTTCGATGCCTTTGGGTCTGCGAAGTGGGCGGTTCCTACTTGAACGGCTGACGCGCCTGCAGCCATGAACTCCACTACATCCTCGGCGGTGGTCACCCCTCCAACTCCTACGATGGGCACAGGTCCGAGAGCTGCATAGACGTCAAAGACAGCTCGCACAGCAACCGGCCGCATCGCGGGGCCTGACAGCCCGCCTCCACCATTGCCAAGAACTGGACGGCGTGTTTCGGGGTCGATAACCATCCCAAAGACGGTGTTGGTGAGAGTGAGGGCTTCGGCTCCCCCATTGAGGGCAGCCTGCGCTATTGGGACAATGTCGCTGACATTTGGACTTAGTTTGGCCCACAGCGGCAATCCAGCAATTAGCGATGCCTCTATCGCTGATCTGCAGGTGTCCGGGGTGTGAGAGAACATCTCGCCTCTCTCTTCAAGATTTGGACAACTGACATTCACCTCAACCGCGACGATGCCGTCAAGTCCTGCTAGCCGAGTTGCGGCCTCCTTATATTCTTCGACGCTCCTCCCCCATATGCTCACAATCACTCGTGCTCCACGATCGATTAATGCGGGTAGGTCATTCTCTATCCAACTATCTACGCCTGGGTTTTGGAGCCCGACCGCATTAATCATTCCGGCTGCGGTTCCGTGAACTCGCGGCGCTGGGTTCCCAGACCAGGGTTGCGCCGAAAGTGACTTCACCACTACTGCACCGAGTTCGGACAAATCGATATATGTCGCGAGCTCAGTTCCGTGGCCTACTGTCCCAGATGCAGTCATGACAGGGTTCGGAAGTACTACCGAACCGATCTGAACAGAGCAGTCGAACTGCCTCATATGATCGACGCCTGAGGATCGAGAAACTCCTGAAGTGGTCGCACGGTTAACGGATTAGACATCCATTCCCCTAATCCGACCGCAGCAGCTCGGGCTGCGGCTACCGTCGTGAGGCAAGGCACCTTGTGGGCCGTGGATGCGAAACGGATCCGGCGGCCATCGCTGCGCGGTCCGCGTCCTCGTGGAGTGTTGACGACCAACTTGACTTGACCGGCTCCGATGAGTTCAACAGCATCAACTCCGGCGCTAATCTCTTGTCCTTCCTCGCTTAGCTTGGCGACGACAGTTTCCACCTTAACGCCGTGGTTCTCTAGGAATTTTGCTGTTCCTGAGGTTGCGGCGATCTCAAACCCAAGTTCTAAAAATCCTTTGGCAGCTTCTAACCCCTGGTCTTTGTCTCTGTCTGCAAGCGAGAAAAAAACCGTCCCGGCGAGAGGTAGGCCCTCGCCTGCTGCAATTTGACTCTTAGCGAAGGCCAATCCGAAAGTGCGGTCGATTCCCATGACCTCTCCGGTTGATCGCATCTCTGGTCCCAGGACAGTGTCTACATCGGGGAAGCGTTGAAAAGGAAGCACAGCCTCTTTAACCGCGACATGTCCTTCACGGATAGCTTCTGGTAACGCTCCTGAAGCGCGCAATTGCGCGAGGGTTTCGCCTGCCATGACCCGTGCCGCGACTTTTGCGAGCTGCACTCCGGTTGCTTTGGCGACAAAAGGCACGGTCCGTGAGGCTCGGGGGTTTGCTTCGATAACGAACACTTGTCCTTGCTTGACGGCAAACTGAACATTCAACAGACCGACCACATCGAGCCGGTCGGCAATGCGTTTCGTGTACTCAATGATTACTTTTTGTGTTTCTTGAGAGAGGTTTGGGGGTGGGATCGCGCAGGCACTGTCCCCTGAATGCACGCCAGCTTCTTCCACATGTTCAAGAATTCCTCCAAGAACAAATGCGCCAGTGTTGTCTCGAATCGAATCAACATCTACTTCGATTGCATCCTCTAAGAATCGGTCGATAAGCACTGGGCGGTCGGAAGCAAGTCCCCCTTCGCGACCGAGTCCACCGAAAGCAGCCAGCTCTGTCATAGCGGTTTGTAATTCCTCTAAGCCGTAGACGATGGTCATCGCGCGACCACCTAAGACATAGCTTGGTCGGACCAAGGCTGGGAATCCGATTCGATCACAGATCGCGGACGCTTGATCGAACGTTACGGCTGTTCCGCCCGGCGGTTGAGGGATCTCTAGCTGAGCACATAACGAATTCCAGCGTTCGCGATCCTCAGCTAGGTCAATGGAATCCGGTGAAGTTCCACGGACTAGTTCGATGGGCAGGGCCGACGCTAACTTCAGCGGAGTTTGGCCGCCGAGACTAACGATGATGCCGGCTGGTTGTTCCGCTTCAATAATGTTCAGGACGTCTTCGAGGGTCACTGGTTCGAAATAAAGTCGATCAGAGGTGTCGTAGTCCGTCGAGACGGTCTCTGGGTTGCAGTTAACCATGACTGTCTCGTACCCAGCTTCCGCGAGCGCGAAGCTTGCGTGCACGCAGCAATAATCAAATTCGATCCCTTGGCCAATCCGATTTGGGCCCGATCCGAGAATCATCATCCGAGGTCGACTTCCGGGACGTATTTCGTCTTCGTCTTCATATGTCGAGTAGTGGTATGGAGTAAGGGCGTCGAATTCGGCGGCGCAAGTGTCAACAGTCTTGAAAGTTGTTTGGACTCCTTTGTCAATGCGAGAAGCCCGGACCGCCATTTCGTCCTCTTGGAGTAGATATCCCAGTTGAGCGTCCGAAAAGCCGAGTTGCTTTGCCCGACGCCATCCTGATTTGGTGAGATCCGATAATGAAGACTGCTCCAGATGTAAGCGTTCTTCGACGATCATGAGCATTTGATCGAGAAACCAATGATCGATTTCGCACGCATCGTGAATGTCGCCGAGTGATACGCCGCGTCGCATGAGTTCGGCAATCTGGAATAACCGGTCCGGTGTCGGAATGCATATCGCTGTTAGGAGATCCTTTTGGTCTTGGTCAAGGTATTGATTTTCTCCCGGGTCCGCATTTAGTCCGGTTCGACCTTGTTCGAGTGATCGAATTCCTTTTTGGAGACTCTCTGGAAACGTTCTTCCAATTGACATTGCCTCGCCTACGGATTGCATTTGAGGTCCGAGCACTCCTGAAGCCCCGGGAAGCTTTTCGAAAGCCCACCGTGGGATTTTCGTGACCACGTAGTCAATCGTCGGTTCGAAGCTGGCAGGGGTTTTTTGGGTGATGTCGTTGGTGATCTCGTCAAGGCGGTAGCCCACTGCGAGCCGTGCCGCTATTTTCGCTATCGGAAATCCGGTGGCTTTCGATGCGAGCGCTGAGCTTCTGCTAACGCGTGGGTTCATCTCGATGATAATTTGCTCGCCTGATTCAGGGTGCACCGCGAATTGCACATTGGAACCACCAGTCTCCACCCCTACTCGGCGAATACATGCGAACGCTGAATTTCGCATTTTCTGGTATTCGACGTCAGAAAGAGTTTGTGCGGGGGCAACGGTGACCGAATCACCAGTATGAACGCCCATTGCATCAACATTTTCGATGGAACAGATCACCACGCAGTTGTCAGCGTGGTCCCTCATCACTTCAAGTTCGTATTCTTTCCAGCCTTTGATTGATTGTTCAATCAAAATTTCCGATATCGGGCTGGCATCTAATCCCAGGGCAGCTACCCGTTCAAATTCCTCGGTGGTGTAAGCAAATGCTGTGCCTTTTCCGCCCAAGATGTAGGCGGGGCGGATGATGACTGGTAGACCGATCTCGTCGACTGCGGCCATCGCTTCGTCCATGGTGTGCGCAATTTCAGATTGTGCGCAGTTCAGTCCGATTTCCTCCATCGCGCGTCTAAAAAGACCGCGGTCTTCGGCAGTGGCAATAGCTTCGCCACTCGCTCCAATCATTTCGACTTCGTATTGGGCTAAAACACCAGCTTCCAAAAGCTCAGTAGCGAGGTTGAGTGCCGTTTGCCCTCCCAAGGTAGGCAGAAGGGCATCCGGTCGTTCGCGTTCGATAATTGCGGTAAGAACATCGACCTCAAGCGGCTCAATGTAAGTAGCGTCCGCGAATTCTGGGTCGGTCATAATGGTGGCGGGATTGGAGTTGGCGAGGATGACGCGGTATCCCTCGTCGCGTAATACGCGACACGCTTGAGTACCCGAGTAGTCAAACTCGCAGGCTTGGCCGATAACGATGGGCCCTGAACCGATGATGAGGATGCTCTCAATGTCGTCACGGCGCGGCATCAGTTGGTCCTCCCATGAAATGAATTCATTAGGTCCGCGAATTGTTGAAACAAGTAACGGGAGTCATGTGGCCCGGGGCTGGCCTCAGGGTGGTACTGCACGCTGAAGGCCGGAATGTCGTTACAGCGCAAACCCTCAAGGGTGTCATCGTTCAAACACACGTGGGTCTCGGTCACTCCCGGCACCGATCCGGACTCAATTGCGAAATTGTGGTTCTGGCTTGTGATTTCGATCCGCCCGTTATCAATGTTTCTGACAGGGACGTTGCCGCCGTGGTGCCCGAACTTCATTTTGTAGGATTTGCCGCCGAGTGCAAGAGAAAGAACTTGGTGACCTAGACATATTCCAAACACCGGCACGTGTCCTAGGAGATCACCGAGAGCTTTTGTAACTTGCCCAGCCATTGTCGGATCGCCGGGGCCATTAGAAAGAAAGACCCCGTGTGGTTCGAGTGCACGCACTTGTTCGCCGGTTGTCTCGGCTGGTACTACATGAACCGTTGCGATCTCAGCTAACTGCTCGACTATGGATCTTTTGATGCCTAAGTCGTAGGCGACAATTCGACGAGGGGCGTCACCTAACGAATATGCCCGGGGTGTCGTTACTTTGCTTACGAGATCCACACCGGTTGTACCAACTTCAGATTTGGCTGCCATCGCTAGAGATTCCTCAGAAGAGAAACCAAAGGCGCCAGGCATCGCCCCATTTCGTCGCACGTGTCTGGTGAGACGGCGGGTGTCAACCCCTGAGATCCCAGGTACGCCTTCGTCGCGAAGATAACTGTCTAGATCGTCTTCGCTCCGCCAATTGGACCGGTGCCGCGTTAACTCGCGGACTATGACCCCTCGGCAAAAGGGTTGGCGGGCTTCTACATCAAGGGCGGAAACCCCATAATTGCCAATGTGTGGATACGTGAAGTTGATGATCTGCCCGGCATAGGACGGGTCGGTTATCACTTCTTGGTAGCCACTAAGCACTGTGTTAAAGACCACTTCTCCAGAAGTGACTTCAACTTCAGCGCCGATTAATTCTCCTTCGAACACAGCTCCATCAGCTAGGACCAATGCTCCTTCACGAACCTGACTCACCTAATCACCTGACTGTCCAATGCCGGAGGGCGTTGTGTGTGCAGCGGTCTCAAACGGAAATCGTCAATCAATCTCGACCCCCGACCCCAAGAGGCGGAATAGAACAGCCATTCGCACCGGCACGCCATTTGTGACTTGTTGTTTGATCAAAACATTTTTCCGGTTATCGAGCACTGTTTCGGCTATTTCAATTCCGCGATTGACGGGCCCTGGGTGCATAATCACAACTTCGTCCCGTAGGTCGGCTGCGCGGGTTTCAGTCATCCCGTATCTCTGGACGTACTCGTCAACTGAAGGAACCAGCCCTTCTTTCATTCGCTCGTTCTGGATTCTTAATAAGCCAACTGCGTCAAACGTGGGAAGAACAGAATCGAGGTCTTCACAAATTTCGACAGGCCAATCTTCCAGGTTGGGCGGTTGCAAAGACTCCGGAGCGACCAAAGTCACAGTTGCACCCAGGGAGGTATATGCATGTACATCGCTTCGCGCTACACGGCTGTGCTTAACGTCGCCGATGATGCCTATATGAATCCCCGACAAAGACGCATCTGACCCCGCCAACCCATGAAAATGCTGGCAGAGCGTGTACGCGTCGAGTAGCCCTTGAGTCGGATGGGCGTTGGATCCATCCCCGGCATTAATGACCGACGGGGCCACTCCTACCCCATCGGCAATTTTCCTGGGTAGGCCGCTCGAATAATGTCGAATAATGAGGGCATCGACCCCAAGCGCGTGGATTGTCTCGACCGTGTCTAGGATCGATTCGCCTTTCGAAAGAGATGAAGTATGGGTTGGAAACTCGAGGACATCTGCCGAGAGTCTGTTTGCCGCGAGGTCAAAGGACATGCGCGTCCGGGTGGAGTCCTCAAAAAAAAGCATCGCTATCGTTCGCCCTCGTAAGGCGGGAACTTTCGGGATCGGTCGTTGTGAAACTTCGACAAAGCGGTCGGTGAGATAAAGCAACTCTTTAATTTCACCGGTTTCAAGATCCTTGAGATCGATTAAGTGGTTACTCATTTGCGCATCTCTCCTAGCAAAACTCCTTCGGGGTTGACGTCTACTACTTCGTCTCGGCGAGTGGGGAGGTTTTTCCCGACGAAATCTGGTCGGATGGGTAGTTCGCGGTGACCTCGATCAATGACGACAGCAAGTTGCACCGAGCGTGGACGGCCGAAGTCAGTTAGGGCGTCTAGGGCGGCACGGATTGTCCGCCCCGTGAACAGGACATCGTCAACCAAAACAACGATCTTGGCTGAAAGGTCTACTGGGATGTCTGTCTCGGCTTCTGGCATGACAGGCCGAAGGCCGATGTCATCGCGATACAGCGCTACGTCGAGCGTTCCCATCGGTACGTCCACCCCATCGATCTTGAAGAGCGAGCGCGCTATTAGTCGAGCTATTTTCACACCGCCGGTTTGCAGTGCAACGAGCACAACATCTTCCAGACCCTGGTTACGCTCAATGATTTCGTGACTAATACGAGTGAGGGCACGCTCAACTTGCGCTGCGTCAAGAACAGTCGTTCGAGCAACGAAAACGCCTCCATATGGAGGCGTCATTCGGCGCTCGCGGTCGGCCACTCCTGTTCCTTCCTGTCCGTTTGAGCCTCACGGGACTCAGTTCACGGTCAGGTGGGCATCTTAGCCGCGCGTGTGCGCCGATCCCATCACCCAAAAAGAGTAGCTAATGGCCTCACTCAAAACGTCGCGCCGCTGCTCCAAGAACGCCATTGATGAAGCGGCCGCTCTCTTCTGTGGCGCCGAACCTATTCCCCAATTCGACGGCCTCATTTATCACGACAGCTACAGGTGCGTCACGGTGGAGTAACTCGTGGACTCCGAGGCGGAGAATCCAGAGGTCCAACATGCCGAGCCGGTCGAGTGACCATTCTTGTGTCAGTAGGGAGCCAATTTCAGCATCAAGCTGTTCAACATTGCTCGTCACACCCAGCACGAGTTGAATAACGAAAGGGTCGAGTGTCACAAGCTGATTTTCAAGAATTTCAGCAGCTGGTGCTGCTCGGAGTTCCGCTTCATAGAGCAGCTCGATCGCCCGCTCCCGCGCTTCTCGACGTTGCGCCGCCGGTTTTGGCGCGAATGGATCTTCAGTCACTCGTTGGCTCTCTCGATGTACTCGCCGTTGCGAGTATCTACCTTAAGGCGCTCTCCTGTTTCGATGAACAGCGGGACTTGAACCACTACCCCTGTCTCCATCGTTGCAGCCTTTCGAGCACCGGAGACGCGGTCTCCTTGGATACCGGGCTCGGTTTGGCTGACGGTGAGTATCACTGATGCAGGAAGGTCTACCCCAACGATTTCGGCGCCATACATCTGCAGCACTGCAGCGTTGCCTTCGACCAAGTAGTCGGGCGCAGTGCCGAGTTGGTTCCTTTCCACCTGAAGTTGTTCATAGCTTTCGTTATCCATAAACACGAAGTCGGTGCCATCGGCGTAGAGATATTGCATCTCGCGTTTATCGATGACCGCTCGCTCCATCTTCTCCCCAGAGCGGAAGGTTCGTTCTATGACAGCCCCGGTTCGAACATTTCGCAGTGTGGTCCGAACGAATGCGCCTCCCTTGCCTGGCTTCACGTGCTGGAACTCAGATATCTGAAACAGTCCGTTGTCAAGATCGATTGCCATTCCATTCTTGAAGTCCGATGGGGAGATCGCCATTCGTTTTCTTTCAGGATCTTGGGCGTCGCCGGGTGGCGAGCCAATCAAACAAGTGAATCTTTCGGGGCGGAAGTAAGTCGGCGGGCACCTGAGGAAGTGATCAAGACAGTGTCCTCCACACGCACACCGCCGAACCCGGGACGGTACACGCCGGGCTCGACAGTCACTACTTGACCCTCTTCAAGAATCGCCGAGCTCTGCGCATTGATCCAAGGCTCTTCATGAATTTCTAGGCCTACTCCGTGTCCTGTGCCGTGCACAAAATGATCCGCTAGACCCAAACGTTCGAGGTGTGATCTGCATGCAGAATCAACTTCGGATGCGGTGACTCCCGGCTGTACTGATTGATATCCCAGTTCTTGGGCATCAGTTACAGCGTCCAACATGTCCCAAGATTGTTCATCACCATCACCAATAATGAACGTCCGCGTCATGTCCGAGTGATAACCGTCGACCAACGCACCAAAATCTAAGATGACGAGATCACCCGGTTCTATGACGCGGTGCGAGGGCTTCGCGTGAGGTAGCGCTGCGTTAGGTCCGCTGGCGCAGATCGTTTCAAATGAAAGCCCGTCGGCTCCGCTGGTCAGCATGGCGTAGTCCAGCGCTCGAGCGAATTCGATTTCTGTGGGCTGATTTCCTAACTCCGGGCGCAACTGGGCTAAGGCTCGGTCCGCGATTGTCGCCGCAGCCTCAATACGAGCAATTTCTGTTGGCTCCTTGGATTTTCTGAGGTTCGAGATAATCCCTGATGTCGGCCGTACCTCTGGTTTTATCTTCTCGCGAAGCTCTTCCGCTTCCATCCAGCTGATCCGGTCAGCTTCAAGGGCTACCGTCCTGAACCCCTCAAGGTGGCTAGCGATTAGGGCGTTCTGTTCGTTTACCCCTCCAATGTAAACTTTGATGTCCGTGCCCTGAGTTTCTGTCTCCGCTTGTTCCGCGTACCGGCCATCGGTTAGCAAATAGGCGGAAGCGTCGCTGATGAGAAGCTTCCCTGCCGAGCCGGTAAAACCGCTCAGCCATCTCAAACTGACAGTGTCCGAGGTCAGGAAACTCTCAACTGAACGGTCGCTCATCGAGCCGCGGAGACGAGCGAGTCGGTAGCCGCGTTCTATTGGCGGAAGGTCACGAATCATGAGGGTGTGACGCATCGATCGCGATGTCGATGGCCTCGGGGTAGCCCGCTGCTCCCTTGCCTGCAACCGTAGCTACCGCTAAAGGTTCGACCACTGATGTATGTCGCCATGGCTCTCGCTGTTTCGGGTCGGAAATATGAAGTTCGACAATTGGACCTTCGTAGGCTGCGAGAGCGTCATGCAATGCCCAAGAATAGTGAGTGAGGGCGCCGGGGTTAATCACGATGGAGGCAGTGCGGTTACGAGCGGAGTGGATGGCGTCAATTAGGTCACCCTCGTGGTTGCTCTGAATGTGTTCTAGGTCAAATCCCTTTTGTTGAGCACGGTGACGGGCGGCGGCCACGTGATCAAGGAGGGTCTCAGCTCCATAGATTGCGGGTTCTCGATCCCCTAAGAGATTGAGATTGGGTCCGGAGATGAGGAGTATCACTGGTCGAGCCACATCAATAGGGTGCCAGACCTGGATACCAATGGCAGCCTCACATACGCGTCAAGGCTTCTCTCAGCACTTTTTCTGGCACATTAGATACGACTTCGA
Organism: Candidatus Neomicrothrix sp. UBA2110; assembly: GCA_002331465.1. Classification (GTDB taxonomy): domain Bacteria; phylum Actinomycetota; class Acidimicrobiia; order Acidimicrobiales; family Poriferisodalaceae; genus UBA2110. Next base: position 22,675 of record DCYM01000160.1, read on the forward strand.
GACCATCAGGCCCGTCAAGCACAAACGTCAAACCATTAATGGCTTTCTTATCCCGAGTAAACAACTCAATTATTCGGTCTAGGTCACATCCTTGGGGTAGCTCACGCGGCAACCCGTATACATCTAATACTCGGCGATGCTCCGCCAGTCTTGATTTATCGATACGGCCCAGTTGATAGGCCACCAACGACGCGTATTCGATGCCGATCGCGACCGCTTCTCCATGACGAAGGTCGAATTTGCCTTCGATTTCTAGGGCATGAGCAAGAGTGTGACCGTAGTTAAGAAGTGCGCGACCAGCACCCTCTCGTTCGTCACCGGCAACTACATCCGCCTTTATTTGCACGCACGCGGCTATCCGCTCGTCGAGTGGAAGAGAATCCAATTGTTCTCCACCCAAGAAGTGGTATTTGGCTAATTCGCCCATACCAGAGCGAAACTCTCGAGGCGGAAGCGAGGACAGCAAGTTGGTGTCGCATATGACTGCGGTCGGTTGCCAAAAGGCGCCAACCAAGTTCTTGCCTTCATCCAGGTTAACCCCAGTTTTTCCGCCTATTGCTGCGTCGATCTGACCGAGCAATGTCGTGGGAATGTGGATCACTCGTATGCCTCGGTGGTAGATCGCTGCGGCGAAACCAGCGACATCAGTGACTACTCCACCTCCGACGCCGACAACTAAATCTCGACGAGTGAGACCTTCTCGTGCGAAGTTGGAACATAATTCTTCAACCACGGAAAGAGATTTCGCCTCTTCTCCGTCAGGTATGAAGTGAGTACTGGACGCAATTCCCGCATTTATTGGTGCTTCGATGCCTTTTTGCGTTACCAGAGCGATCCGCGAGGCGTCCTCGGGTATCAGCGACGGCAGATGTTCAATCGCTGTTTTGCCAACGATCACCGGGTAGCTCCGGGAGCCAAGGGGAACCTCAAGACGGATCACATACCGAAGAGTACCGACTTGATTGCGTTGAGCAGAGTGAAATAGCAGCGTTATGTCAGACGCTGCGCTGTCTGTAGTCCTGAATGACTCATTCGCGGAGGTGTCAGCTCGCTGGGCGCTGCTCACCCAGCAAAGTAAGACCTACGGCTTGAGCCATTTCTTGCAACGGCGGCTCGCTTCCTGTCCACAATCGGAACTGCTCGCCCGCTTGATGCAGGAGCATTGCCACACCATTCAATGTTCTAGCTCCAAGGGATTCAGCTTCAGTGAGAAGCGCTGTTTTTTCAGGTTCGTAGATCAGGTCAATTACTGATTGACCTTTACTCAAGAAATTCAAGTCGAACGGTAGTGAGTCATCCTCGTTCATCCCCAACGACGTCGCGTTGACAACTAGGTCGGCATCGCGAATCGCTTCCTCTTGGACCACGGCACTTGAGGTTCCCACAATATCGACTAGTTGTTGGGCCGATTCAGGTGTGCGGTTCAATATTCCTACCTTTGCCCCATGCTCCGCGGTTGCTAAAGCGATCGACCTCGCCGCTCCGCCGGCACCAACAATCACGATGGTCAGACCATCGGGATCCATCTGTAATTGGGACCACAACGAATCGACGAAACCTATGCCGTCGGTGTTTTCGCCGACTAGCCGGTCACCGTTACGCGTGACGCAGTTCACAGCTCCCAGCTTCGCTGCCGTCGGTGACAAATCATCAACGGCAGAGGCGACACTTCTCTTGTGAGGCATCGTGACGGACAATCCTTCAATGCCAAGCGTCCGCATCGCTTCGACGGCTTGAGGGGCTTCTCCTTCTGCGACGGGGCATGCGATGTAGATCCAGTCAAGTCCCAGGGCCGCAAAACCCGCGTTGTGTAGGCGCGGGCTCAACGAATGGCGCACTGGGTCGCCGATGACCGCGGCGATGCTTGTGGTGGCGGTCGGGGTGTCATTAGTGGTCATCCGCACAAGCCTTGCTCCTGGCACCTGGCTTTGTCACGTTCAAATTCTTGACTACTCACCGAAAAACTATGTCGCCCTGCTTCGTCGGCGAGAACATAAAACATCCATTGCCCCGGTAAAGGTGCCATTGCCGCCTCCAACGAAGCCCTGCCTGCTGCCGCAATTGGGGTTGGTGGAAGCCCTTTTGTCAGTCGCGTGTTGTACGGCGATTCGGTTTGTAGGTCGGTAAGAGTTAGCTGCGTATTTCCCGTCACATAAACAATCGAGGCGTCAATTCCCAAGGCCCAGTCTGCAGCAAGACGATTATGGATAACCCGTGAAATTTTGGCGCGTTCACTACCGACTCGAGCCTCACGCTCAATGAGGCTGGCTAGAACCACTGTTTCATAGGCGCTCATCCCAACGATTTGGGGAGCGGCCCCGTATCCCAGCCTCGTCAAGACTTCGTCGAACCGGGTCAGCATCTGAGTAAGTAGCTCTTCTGGGGTCGACTCTGGACCCAGGTAGTAAGTGTCAGGGAACAGCAGACCTTCGTAGGGTTCTAACGCTCCTGAAGGCATCGCAGATGGTGACGGCGCATAGTTAGAGACGATGTGTTGCATGCGTAGTTCGTCTTCAAATTCAGCCCCAGTAAAGGGCATCCCTTCCACCTCGTCGATCTCGCGGATGATTTGTCGAACCGTAAGACCTTCAGGGATAGTCACTCGGATTCGGATTTTCTGTTCCACATAGCGAGGACCAGCTTGCAGCACCTCTAATGCTTCCCAAACTGTTGAATTGGTATGGAAGGTGTAATCGCCAGCTTGAAACAGCGGTGCGCCCTTGAGTCGGACATACCATTCGTAGGCTCGCGCATCGGGGATCACGTCGTATTGCTCCAGAATCTTAGAGATTCCACTTGTACTCACCCCAGGAGGCAATGTGAGGTTTATTGCCGCTCCTTGCTCACCTGACGGGTCAAGTTGTTCTCTTCCCCATTGAACCGCTCGCATTATTCCCCATGCCGCTATCAGTATGAGAACGAGAAGAAATAGGACTGAAAGGGTCGTTCCTTTTCCTTTGCGCACAAAGATGGTCTCGAAGTCAGATCCCTCGCGTCCTTCAGGGTTGGGATTTTTGACTCGTCGCTGACGCGGAGGAGGAGGTCGGAATCCGCGTAGAGGCAGACCAGATCGACGATTCATTGGCCGTCTAACCAAGCTTGCAGCAGTATTGCGGCAGCTACCTTATCGACCACTTTTCGGCGGCTCGGAGCATCAAGGTTCTGTTCCTGTAGCACCCTCTCCGCCTCTACCGTAGTGAACCGTTCATCATGCATTTCGACTGGGATCGAAAGCAAGGATTCGATCTGGAGAGCTTCTCCGCGCGCACCTTGCGCCGCCTTCCCGCAACTGCCATCAAGTGACAGCGGCAGGCCGACTATTAGAATTTCTGCCTCCACCTCAGCGACGATAGCTGCGATGTGTCGGTGGTCTTGTTCACGGCTACCAGAGCGCGTTAAGACTTCATATGGAGTAGCAATTTTTCCGTCACTATCGGAAACGGCTACGCCGATGCGTTTCTCTCCGAGGTCGATTCCGACCGCTCTCATGGAAGGGCTCAGCCTGCCTCAAGGCCAGCAGCGATGCGAACGTGACCAAGGGCTTCTTCGATCCCATCCACTTTCTTTCCTCCCGCGACTATTAAGGGAGGATTGCCTTTTCGACCGAAGCCGCCCTGAACCGCCTTCGCAGCCTCGTCAATTAGGTCCGCGGCATTAAGTTCGCCATCTGGAATCACGGCAGCCACGAGAGCCACTCCGCCACCTTCGGGAGCACCTGCCAGCACCACAGCCCTAATTCCTGGGCGGTCTCTAATAGCCGTTGCGAGGTCACGAAGTTCATCGCGTTCGACTCCGTCCACGCGAGCGATCACCACGCCATTGTCGGCAATGTCGGCGAGTTCCGCCGAACGGGCCCCGGCCGCAACTTGTTGGAGCGCCTTAACTTGATTACGTAGTTCTTTTATTTCACCTAGTCGACGTCGCAACGCTTCCGTTACTTCATCTGCCGATGCGTTAAGTAAATCGCCGATTTCTGACAGCGTGGTCTCGCTGTGTTGGAGACGTTCAACGGTGGCCGATCCTGTCACTGCTTCTATGCGCCGCAGATTCGAGCCAATACTGCTCTCGGACACGACGCGGAGATGTCCGACGTCGCCGAGAGCTTTCACGTGGGTGCCACCGCACAACTCAAGTGAGTGCTGCCCTGCTTCAAGGACTCTGACCATGTCCCCGTATTTATCGCCAAAGAACGCTATGGCCCCAACCTCTTGGGCGTGCTCCATGGTCGTCTCGTAATGACGACAGTTGGCGTTGGTTAAAAGTTCTGAATTTGCCAGGTCTTCGATTTCTAAAAGTTGCGATGAGGTGACGGCTTCGAAATGACTGAAGTCGAACCGCAGTCGGTCCGGAGCAACAAGAGAGCCAGCTTGTTTGACGTGTTCCCCTAATACTTCCCGCAACGCCCAATGGAGAATATGTGTGCCGGTGTGATTTCTCCTTATGGCGGACCGCCGTTCGTCATCGATCTCCGCCGATGCTTTCGATCCCATCGAAACACTGCCTGTAACAAGTCGACCAACGTGACGGTGAAGTCCCGGCAACGCCAATGTGCAGTCATGTACTTCAACGACACCGGTGTTCGTTGTGATGACTCCCGCATCGCCTACTTGTCCGCCACTCTCGGCGTAGAAGGGCGTCTTGTCAAGAAAGACCTCTATGCGACCATCATCAAGTTCGATTATCGACAAAACCCGGGCTTCGTCAACGCGAGCAGAATCTCGGACGAACTCCGTCACATCGAACTGTTCAACAATTTCTCGATAGGCCTCGCTCGCTGCTGACGGGCCGTCCGACCTTGCCGCTCTCGCTCTTTCTCGTTGCTCGTTCATTGCGATGTCGAAGCCTTCTCTATCTAGGGTCAGGCTTCGCTCGAGCAGAATTTCTTCGGTCACCTCAACTGGGAAACCAAAAGTGTCATGAAGTTGAAAGGCGATCGTTCCATCCAAAGGGTCTCCTTCACTCATACCAGCTACAGCTTCATCAAGGATTTGCGAGCCCGTGGCGAGAGTGCGACGGAATCGCTCTTCTTCTCGCCCAACTACATCTCTCACGAATTCGAGGTTCTTACGCACGTCGGGGTAGTGGTCACCCATAACCTCAGCCACGACCTCGACCAACCGTGGCATAACAATGTCGTTGACGCCGAGTATCCATGCATGCCGAACAGCGCGACGGATGATCCGACGTAAGACGTAACCACGATCTTCGTTAGATGGGAAAACCCCATCACTAATCAGAAGAGCTGTCGCTCGCGCATGGTCAGCAAAGATACGCATGGAAACATCTGCTTCAGGGTTTTCACCGTAAGCCAGTCCGGTTATTTGCTCAGCCTCAGCAAGTAAGGGCGCAAACAGGTCTATATCCCAAGCCGATGAGACACCCTGAAGTACAGCAAGAAGTCGTTCTAAGCCTGCCCCAGTATCAATGCCAGTTTGGGGTAAGGGAGTTAGTTCCCCTGAACCATCATTTGAAAACTGCATGAAAACGAGGTTCCATATTTCGATGAATCGCTCTTGGCCTCCCTCTGCGGGGCCACCGTCATCGCCGTATTCGGGTCCCAAGTCGTAGAAAATTTCGCTACATGGCCCACATGGACCGGTATCACCCGCAGCCCACCAATTGTCTTTGTCTAAACGCTGGATCCGGTTAGCGGGAAGCCCTACAGAGGTGCGCCAGATATCTTCAGCTTCGTCGTCACTGACATGGACGGTGACCCAGAGCCGTTCCTCATCAAGATCCAACACTTTGGTAACGAATTCCCATGCCCAAGGTATGGCTTCAGCCTTGAAGTAATCGCCGAAGCTGAAGTTCCCCATCATCTCAAAGAAAGTGAAATGACGATTGGTCTTTCCAATGTCGTCTAAGTCGTTGTGCTTGCCTCCAGCACGAACACACTTTTGGATGGTGCAGATGCGAGAGGCGGGTGGCTGCTCTTCCCCCAGGAAGTAAGGCATGAAGGGCACCATGCCCGCAACTGTGAATAACAAAGAGGGTTCGTGCGGGATGAGACTGGCCGAGTTGCGTACCTGATGGCCGCGCTCAGCCCAGAAGTTTGAGAATGCATCCCGCAATTCACCTGCTTGCATGGTTCAAGATGGTAGCGAGGCTTCGCAGAAGGGACTCAGTCCTTCTCAATTACGCTCAGAAAGCTTTATTCGGTCTCTGCGAAGTTCGGTTTCGGTGTCACGCATTTCTCGCTGACCGTCGGCCCATGCTTCACGTAAATCACGACTAACTTGACGAGCGCTTCCCAGCACCGTCGCACTTCCTCGGACCGGCGCATACCGCTTTATCAAATCTCGTACACGACGACGCACCCAGACTGAGCCTCCGGCTCCAAAGACTCCCCCAAGGATCAACCATCTCAGTCGTTTGAACACGCCCTACAGACTGCCATGAAGTGAGCTCGATCTCTAACCATGTCGGTCTCAAATTCAGTTACGTTTCAGTCGGCCGATCCCGGACCTAACACCCGCCAATATCGCTCGACCTTTGATAATCGGTGTCGTCGCGATGCGCGAGGCCGCCCGTCCCACAGAACGAAGGTTTTCAGATACCTCCTCTGCGGCGCCGATGACTCCTTGGAGTCGCTGGAGCTCTATATCCGCATGGTTGACAGTTTCTCGTAAACCATCGACTGCTGGAAGGGCGTCATCAGCGAGACGGTCTGCAGCGGAGCGAAGCTCTCTCAGCACCGATACAAGCTGGAACAGCACCAGCAAAAGGACGGTCATAGTCACGATGGCACACACGGTGACGACTACTGCAACTAAGTCCCATGCCGTCATCGCTAGATCTCACTTTCTTCTGGAGTATTTTCCTCGACGGACTCACGGTCTTTGCGATTATCTTTTCTGCGGCCAGCGATGTCACGCTCGAGACCATTTTCACTTGGTTCGTAATAATGCGCATCTAGCAAGTCATCTGGAAGATATTGCTGTTCCACCCAGCCATCGCTACTTCCGTGGGGATAGATATAGCCGTCTCCATGCCCAAGAGTTCGAGCTCCGCTGTAATGGCCGTCGCGTAAGTGAATCGGAACTCGCCGTCCTCTGCCCGACCGAACGTCTTCTCTGGCGCGAGAAATCGCTGTGAGGGCAGCGTTGGATTTGGGAGCTGTAGCCAAGTGAATCACCGCTTGAGCCAAATTCAGTTGAGCTTCGGGAAGGCCGACAAACTCAACAGCGTGGGCAGCTGCATCAGCGATCAGCAAGGAAGTCGGATCAGCCATGCCGATGTCCTCAGACGCGAGAATAACCATCCTCCGAGCGATGAACCGCGCGTCCTCTCCCGCTTCTAACATGCGCGCTAACCAGTGGAGTGCCGCATCGACGTCGGACCCTCGCAGGCTTTTAATGAAGGCGGACACAACGTCGTAGTGGTCATCGTCCCCGTAACGGTGCGCCCGCGCGTCGAGTGCCTGTTCGGCATGTTCGAGGTCTACTTGAGAGCCCTTTCCGCCTGCTAGAACAACCGCAACCTCTAACGCTGTCAGGGCGCGCCTCGCGTCACCATCAGCGCGACTTGTTAGATGATCAACGGCCTCTTCAGCTATCGAAGCTTCCTCATGACTAACTCCGCGTAAGAGGAGCTGTCTTATGGCTGTATCCGTCAATTCGTTTAGTCGGAACAGGTTTGATCGCGAAAGCAAGGGCGCATTGACTTCGAAGTAAGGATTTTCGGTGGTGGCACCAATGAGGATGAGTAACCCATCCTCTACTGACGGCAGAAGAGCGTCCTGTTGGGCTTTATTGAAGCGGTGGACCTCGTCGAGAAACAGAATGGTGCCAACACTTTGTTCCCCAAGCCGACGTTGAGCGCCTTCAATGATTGCCCGCACATCTTTCACGGATGCAGAGACCGCTGACAACGTCTCGAATTGTTTTTCGGTGTGGTTAGCAATTAGGCGGGCAAGCGTTGTCTTGCCGCATCCTGGCGGACCCCACAAAATGAGGGAAGTCAATCGATCCGCTTCGATGAGAGTGCGCAGGGGTGCCCCCGGACCCAGCAGTTCTTCATGCCCGACGAGGTCGTCGAGACGGCGAGGTCGAAGCCGAGCAGCTAGCGGAGCTCGGCGCTGCATGACTTCGGCTGCCGCTGCCGCAAAGAGGTCACTCACGACAGTGAACCTAGTGGGCGGAGAACACTCCGTAGGTCAGGTCACGGGCGGCAAAAGCCTGAGACCGAGTTCGTCTAGCTGTTTAGCGTCAATCGGGGTCGGCGCTTCGGTCAAAGGATCCGTACCTGATTGACTCTTTGGAAAGGCAATAACCTCGCGAATGTTTTCTTCGCCCACCAAAAGCGCTACGAGCCGGTCAATTCCAAAAGCGAAACCGGCATGTGGGGGTGCTCCGTAGCGAAAAGCGTCCATAAGGAACCCAAATTTCCTTTGGGATTCATCCTCCTTGATCCCGAGCAGATCAAATATTTGCTGTTGGATGTCTCTTCGGTGAATACGAACGCTGCCAGAACCTAATTCCCAGCCATTCAACACAAGGTCGTATGCCTGTGACCGGACATCAAGCAGCACTGAGGGATCTTCGTCCGCTGTTTCTAATAGTTCAAGATCGTCTGGGTGCGGCATGGTGAACGGATGGTGGGCTGGGACGGGGTTGCCAGCATCGTCGATGTCTTCGAAGAGCGGAAAGTCGATTACCCAGAGGAAGTGAAGACCTCCCTCATTTACCGGAGGTTTGCCTAGCTCCAGCCGAAGTAACCCGAGCACATGGACGGCGCGTTTCCAATCATCAGCGATGAGATAGCAGATGTCGCCCTCCACCGCTTCGAGCTTCTCGAGGAGGTCAGCTATCTCAGTTTCACTCATGAACTTCGCGACCGGTGAAGTTACCTCCCCTGAAGCCCCAACCTTGATCCAAACCAGGCCTTTGGCGCCCCAAGTCTTAGCTTTGTCAGTCAATTGATCCAGTTGGTTGCGACCGATGTCGCTGCCGCCTTCGACTTTTATCCCCCTAATGCACGGGGCTTTGAATGCGTTGAAGTCTGTTTCAGAAAAGACATCGGTCACATCAACCAATTCGAGACCAAATCGAGTATCGGGCTTGTCTGACCCGTACCGGTTCATCGCCTCTAGCCACGAGATTTCTGGGATATCTTTGGGCTTTTGTCCAGTTATGGCTTCGGTAGCTTCACCCACAGCCTGAGAGACGACACGTCTCACGTCTGGGCCTTCGACGAAGCTCATCTCCATATCCAGCTGACTGAATTCAAATTGTCTGTCGGCCCGAAGATCCTCGTCTCTCATGCATCGCGCTATTTGGTAATAGCGATCTATTCCTCCCACCATGCAAAGTTGTTTGAATAGTTGCGGGCTTTGCGGAAGGGCATAAAAACTGCCGGGATTCAGCCGGCTGGGGACAACAAAATCGCGGGCTCCTTCGGGCGTGGAAGCTATGAGCATAGGGGTCTCTACTTCAACGAACTCTTGTGCGTCCATAGCTCTTCGAATAGCCGAATTCACTAAGGCCCGGCTTCTGATATTTCGTTGCATCCGATCAGTGCGCAGATCCAAGTATCGATGCCGAATTCGAATGGTTTCGTCTACTTCTACCCGACCGCTGAGCTGAAAGGGAGTGGGGTCAGCTTGTGACAGGACCTCAACGGTGGCTTCGCCGATTTCTATTGCACCAGTTGCAAGTTCATCGTTAACGGTTTCGGGCGGCCGTTCGCGCACGGTTCCGGTCACTGCAAGCACGTATTCGCTTCGAATATCGTGCGCGTGATCAACGACGCATTGGACGATTCCTGTGCGATCTCGTAAGTCCACGAATGCGAGATATTCGCCGTGTTCTCGCCGCTTCGAAACCCAACCGCAGACGGTTACTGTCCGTCCGATGTCATCGGAGGAAAGTCGTCCGCAGTAGTCAGTTCTCATTGCCATGGTCTACCTCGCGAGCTTTAGCTCGTGATCAGGAGTCAAGCCCAAGGAGGCGCTCGACCTCTCTTAAGATTTCGTCGCGCGGAACAATCGTCTGTGCAGCTTCTTCGTCACGCAGCATTCGTATTGCCACGGTCTGATCAGCTAATTCCTGCTCCCCAATTATTAGGGCAATCTCAGCACCGGACCGGTCGGCGCTGCGCATTTGACTTCGCATGGAGCGACCATCAAATGCTCGGTCGGCCACTATCCCGAGATTTCGTAGTTGATGAGTGAG